>JALHOJ010000052.1 GCA_022843045.1 Phycisphaerales bacterium | reverse complement strand
CCCACCACGCGCCCGGCGCGGGGGGGGGGGGCGTTGGGCGGGGCAGAGATGGCCAAAGGGCCAAGTTACTCAATGGCCAAAGTTGGGTGAAGTTGAGTTGGAGTGTGGGCGCAAGCGCCCACCCCAAACCCTCCCTTTGGGAGGGGATTAAGTCGGGGGCAGGAGTTGCTATGAAGATGCGCGCGATGATCGTGGTAGTGGCTGGGCTCGCGGTGACGGCGGGGGCGTTTGGGCAGCCGGGCGAGGGGCGGCGCGGCGGGCGGGGTGGTGGTGGTGAGTTCTGGCAGCAGATTGGGCGTCAGATGCGCGGGGATCCGCTCCGGGTGCGGGATGTGGAGCGGGCGGCGGAATTGGTGGGGATGACGGAAGATCAGAAGGCGGCGGCGAAAACGCTGCTCGAGGGGTATGAGCAGCAGCTTCGCAGCATGCGCGAGGAGCAGCAGGCCCAGCGCGAAGAGGCGATGGAGGCGATGCGGGATTCGGGAGACACCAGCGGCTTCCAGGCAATGCGCGATCAGCAGACCAAGCAGCGCGAGAAGCAGTCGCAGTTGGAGACGCAGTTGCTGGGCGATGTGAAGGCGCTGCTCAAGCCGGAGCAGGCGGAGAAGTGGACGGGGGTAGAGGCGTCGATCCGGCGCGATCAGCGGCTGCGGCGCGGGCTGATGAGCGGGGAGCGGCTCAACGTGCGCGACATCATCCACGACATGAAGCTCGAGGGCGATGCGGCGAGCGCGGCGGAGGGGATTCTCCAGCAGTATGACGTGGAGATTGATCGTCAGTTGGTTGCGCGCGATCAGTTGATGGACCAGCCGATGGACTTCCGCGGGTTTCAGGATCCTGATGCGATGGAGACGATGCAGAAGCGCATGACCGAGCGGCGCGAGGCGTCGGTCAAGGTGCGGGATGTGAACAAGCGGTTTGCGACACAGGTCGAGGGCGTCCTGCCCGACGGGCAGCGCGAGGCGTTCAAGGCTCGCGTGCAGGAGGGGACGTATCCCGAGATTTTCCGTCGCACCAGCGGCAGCGAGGCGATCGCCAAGGCGATGGCGATGCCTGATCTGTCCCCTGAGCAGATGGAGCAGGTGGTCAAGATCGAAGAGGATTACAAGGCCAAGCTTGGCTCGTGGCAGCCCAAGGCCGTGAAGGCGTGGGATGAGATGGAAACCCAGATGACGCCTGACCGCATGATGGGCGGTGGAGCACGCGACGCGATGCGGCCGTTGGGCGATCTCCGCGGCGAGCGGCGGGAACTGGACCGGACCACTCTGGATGCCCTGAAGAAGGTGCTGACGGAGGATCAGGCGAAGGAACTGCCTGAGCTTGAGCGCGAGGAGGGCGGCGGTGGGGGTGGGCGGCGCCGCGCGCCTCGGGATGTGTGAGCAAAGCGAAGTGAGTGCAGTGGACGCCATGCCTTGGGGACCCCTTTTTTTGTTGGGGTGGCGGAAAAGGGGTGGGGAGGCGTCGTGGGGGTGGGGGCGCCATGTGGGGGGCGGGGAAGCCCAGTTGAAGTGGCTCAATGGCCAAACAGATCAGGAGTCGAGTCATGGTGCAGCAGCGTGATGGAGCGGGATGGGTGATGAAGTTGGCGGCGGCGGTGGCGTGGGGCACGATGATCTGGGGTGTGGTCGCGCCGGTGGTGCAGGCGGAGGCTCAGGTGGTGCGGTCGGTGCGCGTGGGCGGCGGGCCGATTGGGGGCGGTGGGCCGGGCGGCATGATCACCAAGCGCAGTGTGGAGGACTACGCGACGCTGCTGGAGTTGTCGGATGATCAACGCGAGACGGTGCGGACGCTGCACGAGGGGTATCGCGAGGCGATGAAGGCGTATCAGGCCGAGATGGACGCGAAGATGGAGGAGATTCAGGAGAAGGCCAACGACTCGGGCGACATGTCGGTGTTTCAGAAGGATCTGCCCGAACTGATGCGAGAGCGGATCGAGAAGTCGCAGGGGATGAGCAAGCGATTCCTTGAGGACTTCAAGGCGACGCTAGAGCCGGCGCAGGCGGAGAAGTGGGGCAAGGTCGAGCGTCAGCGACGGCGGGAGACGATGCTGATGGGCGGGTTCTACAGCGGCGGGGGCGTCGACTTGGCTGACATTGTCCGCCGTGAGAAACTGGGCGAGGGGCTGGAGTCGCCAGCGTCGACTGATTATGCGAACACGATGGAGGAGTATGAGCAGGACCTGGATCGCGTGCTGAGCGACTTTGAACGCGCGCGGGCGGAATTGCGCAAGCAGGAGGGGGGCCCGGCGATGATCGTCATGACCGATGGCAACGGCGTGCAGGCTGATCCGCGGATGAAGACGCTGGCGGAGTACAGCAAGAAGATTCGCGATATGAACGATCGGTACGTGGCGCGACTTGCGCAGACGTTGGGCGAAGATGGCAGGCAGCGGCTGGAGCGCGGGTATGGCCAGAGGGCCTTTGGACGCGTCTATGGCAAGTCGTACGCGCAGGACTTGCTTGAGGCCGCGAAGGGGATGGATGATCTGGGTACGTCGGAGCGTCAGAAGCTCGCTGAACTCGAAGCTCAGCATGAGGAGAGATCTCGGAGCCTGAATCGCCAGTGGGTGGAATCCCAACGCAGGCTTGAGGACGCGACGGACGGGATGGACTTTGGAGCGATGCGGTTCAATGTTGGCGGCGGCGAAGAAAAGGAACCGGAGGACGAAGCCGGGAAGGCTCGCAAGGCTGTGAAGGACGCCGCGACGGCTCGAAGGGAGCTTGATAAGGCGACGGAGAAGAGCGTGCGGGAGTTACTCAGCAAGGAGCAGCGCGACCGGTTGCCTGAGAAGCGTGAGCGGGTGGAAGAGGGAGGGGTGATGTTCGGGGGTATGCCGGGGGGTGAGGAAGAAGCGGATTGAGGGGTGCGGTAGCCCGATGTCCCGTCTTGTGCGGGAATGTGGTGACTCCACCGGTTGGTCTGGAGCCCTTGCCCGCGTGCGACGGCAAACGCGTGTAACCTGTCGGCGTCTGTGCGGTATCACCTTGCGCGGGGAGGTGTGGTTGGTTTCGGTCTGCGCGGCAGGCCGTGCCCGGCGAACAAGTTTGGACCTTTGGTCACAGGACACGCCATGAAACTGGTTGCGAATTCGGTTGCCAATTCTGTTGTTGGGTCTGCTTGTGGGTTGGTTGGTTGCGTGCAGCGCACCGTGAGGGGACTTGCCGCAGCGCTCGTGTTGGTCGCGGGCACGGCGGGCGGGCTTGTCGCGATGGGCGGGTTCACGCCTTCGGCTCAGGCTCAACCGGGCATGGGCCGGATGATGGCCGCGCAGTTCTCCAACTCGGGAAGCGCGATCAGCCGCAAGAGCTTGTCGGAGTATGCGACTCTGCTGGGCATGTCCGAGGAGCAGAAGGAAACGGCGACGACGCTGCTGGAGGGGTATCGCGACGCGCACAAGGCAGCCTTGGAAGAGATGCAGGCGAAGGTTGAGGGCTTGCAGGAGAAGGCTCGGGATACGGGGGACTGGTCGGTCTTCCAGAAGGACATGCCGGAGATCGGCAAGACGTTCGCTGAGAAGGTGGACAAGCTCGAGAAGGATCTGGTCACGGATATTCAGGCTGTGCTGACGCCCGCGCAGGTGGAGAAGTGGCCCAGCGTCGAGCGGCATCGTCGTCGCGACATGGGACTGCGCTGGGGCTTCTACAGCGGCGCTGCGGTGGACCTGATCCGCATCACCAATCGCTCGGGCATCACGATGGAGAGCCCGGAGGCGAAGGAAGTGCTGGGGCAGTATGAAACCGAGCTGGACGCGAAGCTGCAGGAGTTTGGCCGCTGGAGCGACGACTCTCGCAAGGAGGCGATGAAGCCGGAGAACATGATGAACCAGCAGAGCCAGATGAAGCTGCTGGAAGAAGGTGCGAAGTACAGCAAGGACGTTCGAGACATCAACAAGCGGTATGTGTCGCGCCTCCGTGACGTGCTGGACGAGACCAACCGCGAGAAGTTCACGGAGGAGTTCAACAAGCGGGCGTATCCGCGGATTTACCGCGATAGCCACACTGAGGAGATGCTCACCGCGGCAACCGGCTTCAGCGATCTGGATGAGTCTCAGAAGGAGACGGTCAAGACGCTCAAGGAGCAGTACATGCGCGAGGCGTCGAGTCTGAACGCGAACTGGGCCAAGGCCCAGGAGGCTGCGGAGGAGAAGGCCGGCGGCTCGATGCAGCTCATGATGGCCCAGTGGATGGGGGCGAGCGAAGACGTGAAGAAGGCTCAGGAGGAGATCAAGGCGGCTCGCGAGGCCCGCAAGGAAGTGGACGACAAGTTCAAGAAGCGGCTGCAGGACATGCTCAACGGGGCGCAGAAGGATCGCCTGCCCACCAAGAAGCCGACGAATCAGAACCCGTGGGACTTTGGAATGTTCGTGGAAGAGGAGGGGGAGGACGAGTAATCAGCGTTGTGCCTTGACGGAACAAGGGCCATGATGGAATAGAGCGAAGGGTCGGGCGTTTCGCACGGTCACTGCTGCGAACGCCAGCCCGGAGAACGGAGTAGTAAGGATTACCAGGCCCGTCGCCGCGAGTTTCGCGGAACGGGCCTTGGTCGCTGGAGAAACGTGGCGAAGGTTTCTCGGGGAGTGTTTCGTGTGCGGGTTCGCGAGATTGCCAGTCTGTGACGGTTCGTTCAGGATGTGACGTATGACCAGCCTTGCGGGTTCCATGTCGGCGGGATTGACGGGGGCGGGGGCGGGTCGCGCGGCGACGCGTGTGCTTGAAAAGGCGCCGGAGATTGACGCGGCTGCGGCGGCGTTGCTCGCGGCGGAGCACGCGATCCGACGGCGGGCCATTCCGTATGCGTTCGAGGGCAAGCGGGTGTTGGTCGCGATGGCGGACCCGACGGATGTCGCGGCGGCGGACGAAGTGTCGGTTGCGATGGGCAAGCCGGTGACGCGGGTGGGGTGTTCGACGCAGATTTACACGGAGCTCTTGCGGGCGGCGTACGGGACGACGGCGGCGCAGATGGCGGCGCGGTTGTCTGGGGTTGGAGACGGGGATGACCTCGTCAACAACCTTGAGGCCATCGAGGCGGATGACCTGCACCGGATGGCGGAACAGCCGTCGCTGATCAACCTGGTGAACTTGCTGATCCTCGAGGCGATTCGGGCCCGCGCGAGTGACGTGCATATTGAGCCGTTTGAGAAGAAACTCGCGGTGAAGTACCGCGTCGATGGATATCTGCTGGAGCAGCAGAGCCCGCCCAAGCAGTTGCAGGCGGCGATCACGAGCCGCATCAAGATCATGGCGGGGATGAACATCGCGGAGCGATTCGCGCCGCAGGATGGGCACATTTCGCTGCGGTTTGAGGGGCGCAAGATCGACATCCGCGTGAGCACGGTGCCGACGCTGTACGGCGAGTCGGTGGTGATGCGCATTCTGGACAAAGAAGCGGTCACGTTGGATCTTGCGACGCTGGGCATGCGCGAGGATGATCGTGACAGCATGCAGAAGCTGATCGACCTGCCGCACGGCATGGTGCTGGTGACAGGGCCGACGGGCAGCGGCAAGACGACGACTTTGTACGCCGCGCTCACGAAGCTTTACGATCCGTCGCTCAAGATCATCACGATCGAGGATCCGGTTGAGTACGAGCTTGCGGGGATCAATCAGATTCCGGTCAATCCCAAGCGAGGGGTGACGTTCGCAGACGGGCTGCGCAGCATTTTGCGCCAAGACCCCGACGTCATCATGGTGGGTGAAATCCGCGACGGGGACACGGCGGAGATCGCGGTGCGGGCCGCGCTGACGGGGCACTTGGTCTTCAGCACGCTGCACACCAACAACGCCATCACCGCCCCGGGGCGGCTTATGGACATGGGCGTCGAGCCGTTCCTGCTGAGCAGCGTGCTTGAGGGGATTCTGGCGCAGCGGCTGGGCCGACGGGTGTGCTCGGCGTGCAAGGAACGGGTTGCGATTCCGGAGGCCGTGAAGCACCGGTTGTCGCGCACTGAAGCGGCGATGTTCCAGCAGGCGGGGGGCATGTGCTGGATGGGCCGGGGGTGCGACAAGTGCAACAACCAGGGCATGCGCGGGCGGCTGGGGTTTTATGAAGTGCTGCTGACGACGCCTGGCATGCGCCAGTGCATGGCCCGGCGGGCGAGTGCGCTGGACATGGCCAAGCATGTACAGCCAGGCTTTATCACGATGCGGCGTGACGGGGTGCAGAAGGCAGTGTCGGGGATGACGAGCATCGAAGAGGTGCTTCGCGCGACGCAAGATGCGGAGGATGCTGCGGAGGTCCTGGCCGATGCGCCGGTGGCCAGCGGTGGCCACGCAAATGGCGGCGGGGGAGGCCAATAAGCGATGCCGCGATTTGCGTACAAGGCTGCGGGTGGTGGCGGCGGTGGCGTGATCGATGCGCCGGATCGCGCGATTGCGCTGCGCGAGATTTTGCGGCGCGGGGAGACGCCTGCGGCGATTGAAGAACTCAGCGGCGCGAGCGCGGCGGCGGCCATGCAAGGGCTTGGGCAGGGTGTGGGCGGTGAGGCGCGGACGGCGGCGGGCGGGATGTCGCTGGGCGGCGGGGTCATGTCGCTGACGGAGCTGTCCAACTTCATGCGGGAACTTTCGACTGCGCTGCGGGCGGGGCTGCCGCTGGTGCAGGCGATTCGCACGATCGCAAAGACGGGTCGGAGCACGCGGCAGAAGGCGATGATGTCGCGACTGATCGAGCAGGTGGAGCAGGGCAAGCCGCTGTCGGACGCGTTCGCGGCGCAGGGTGCGCCGTTCAATGAGCTGACGATCAACTTGGCTCGCGCGGGCGAGGCGTCGGGGAAGTTGGGCGAGGTGCTGGGGTATTGCGCGACCTTGCTGGACAAGGACGTCAAGCTGCGGGCGAGCCTCAAGAGCGCATTGACGTACCCAGCGATGATCGCGGGGCTGGTCGTGGTGGCGGTGATCGTGGTGACGACGGTGATCGTGCCGCGGATTTTGAAGGATGTGGCGGCACAGGGGGCGAAGCTGCCCTGGCCGACGCGTGTGTTGCAGGACTTCGCGTTCTTCTTCACGAACTACTGGTGGCTGGTGCTGCTGGCGGGATTGGGCGCGTTTGTCGCGTGGACGGCGTTTTATCGCACGCCCAACGGGCGGATGTGGTTTGACGAGAACGTGCTGAAGATGCCCATCATCGGGAAGCTGTCGCGGGATGTGGCGGTGGCGCGATTTACTCGGACGCTGGCGACCTTGACCAACTCTGGCATTCCGATCGTCAGTGCGCTGCGCGTGACGAAGGGGACGCTGGGCAATGTCGCGATGGAAGCGGTGATTGATCGCGTCATCGAGCAGGTCTCGGCGGGGCGGACGATCGCGCAGCCCATGGAAGAGAGCGGATACTTCCCACCCATGCTGGTGCAGATCGTGAACATGGGCGAGCGGAGCGGGAAGCTTGAGGAACTGCTCACGCAGGCGGCCGACGCGTTTGAGGAGCGGACGCAGCAGAGCGTGAAGACATTCACCGACATTCTGCCGCCGATTCTGGTGTTGATCCTGGCAATGGTGGTTGGGTTTGTGGTGCTGGCGATCCTGCTGGCGCTGCTGAGCGTGCAGGATGCGGTGATGAGGAGTGCGTGAAGAAGAGACGAAGAGACGAAGTGACGAAGAGACGAAGTGATGAAGTGATGAAGTGGTGAGATGGTGGAGTGGGCGGACAGTGTTGGAAACGGCCCACCCCAAAACCCTCCCTCTGGGAGGGGCTTTTAGAGAAGAGGTGTGTGATGATGTGTGTGAAGCAGATCAAGCGGGTTGGGAGTGGTGTAAAGGTGGCTCGGCGCGGGTTCACGATCATGGAAGTGATCGTGGTGGTGGTGATTCTGGGCGTGCTTGCTGCGGTGGTTGCGCCCCGGCTCATCAGCCGGGTGGGCGAGAGCAAGGCGGCGGTAGCGCGCACGAATGCGGAGGCGGTCGCCGGCGCGATGAAGCAGTACATGCTGGATTGCGGCACGCCCGAGAGCGGCGCGTCGCTCGAAGTGCTGATGGAGAAGCCCAGCAACGTCGAAGAGGGCAAGTGGAAGGGGCCATACCTCGACAACCGCGACGCGCTCAAGGACCCGTGGGGGCGTGAGTACATCCTGGTCATTCCCGGCGAACACAACGTGGACTTTGACATCGTGAGCTACGGCGCTGACGGCAATCCGGGCGGTGAGGGCGAAGCGGCGGACATCACGCATGGGAAGCGGTAAGGCCCAAGCGAACGAGCGATGAAGCGACGCAGCGAAACAAGACCAGTCCGCCGAGCGTTCACGATCATGGAACTGATCGTGGTGGTCGTGTTGCTCACGATCAGCGCGGGGCTGGTGTTGCCGCGGATCGTGGGGGGCGAGGATCGCAAGGTGCGGGCCGGGGCGGAGCGCGTGGGCGAGTTGCTCAGCGCGTTGGCCCGGCGCGACGCGATGCTGAGCCAGCCGATGGTGCTGCTGTACGACGCGTCGCGTGAGCGGTTGTATGGAGAGGTGCTGCTGCGGGATGATGCGTCGGCGGTGGGGGGTGGAGAGGCCAAGTGGCGTGAGGATCGGTTGCTGCCGGAGGCGTCGTTGCAGGGCCTCAAGGTCGTGTCGGTGCAGGCGGATGGGGCGGAACTGGACGCGACGAATCTGCGTGTCGAGTTTGATCAGTTCTCGCCGCGGCCCGCGCTGCGGGTGGTGATTAGCGATTCACGCGATCGGTACTTGTGGAGCGTGGACATGTCGGCGTCGTCGCTGCAGGCGGCGGTGGTGTCGGGGGATGTGCGGACGGCGGGCGCGGGCGAAGGGGTGACGGACTTGGACGAGGCGGGGTTGTCGGAGAGTGGGTGGTGAGGGAGAGCAGCAAAGCGAAAAGCAGCAAAGCGGGAGTGTTGAAGGTTTGAGACGGTGAAACGGTGAAGTTGGAGTGTGCGAAGCGTGGGAGTATCGGTTTTTCAACACGGGCGATGCAAGGCGCGGCGCGGTATGGCGCTGGTTGATGCGTTGGTTGCCACGGTGCTGCTGGGGCTTTCGCTCGCGGTGATTTTGTCGCTGGTGTCGCGGGCTCTCACTTTGCAGCGGCAGGGGGAGCAGATGGAAGTGGCGGCGATGTTGATCGACGAGCAACTCAATCTGGTGCTAGCGAGGGGGCCGGACAGTTACCAAAATCGGTTTGGACTCGCCGGGAAGTGTGATGCTCCGTATCAGGACTATTCGTATCAGCTGGAGTTTGCGGGCGGGACGGGGGGCGACGCGTACCTGGTGACGGCGACCGTGACGTGGCGAGACAGCGGGCGGGTTCGCAGCGAGAGCGTGCAGACGCGGATCGCGGCCCGGCGTGGCGATGAGGCCGACCCGGATCGCAAGCCGGCGGAGGTGGTGGAGCGGTTCTGAGGGAGGAAGTAAAGCGAAAAGCGGAAAAGCGAAGGTGTTGAAAGTGTGTGGCTTGAGACGGTGAGACGGTGAGTCGGTGAGACGGCGAAAAGACGTGAAGCACGTTCGACGGTCATCTCGGTATGGGTTTACGGCGGTGGAGCTCATCGTCGGGATTGTGATCATTTCGCTTTTGGCGGGGGCGACGGCGACGGCGATGTCGCGGCTGGTGGCGGCGCGGGGTGCCGTGTCGGGTCAGCGGCAGGCGGTTGCGCGTGCGAGTGATGCGGCGAGCCGCATTGCGCTCGACTTGTCCAACGCCGTGCGCGATGCGGACTTGTTGCAGTGCAGGATCGAGATCACGGATAATGAGCGGGGCGGGGTGGCGGGCGTCAGCAGGCAATCCAACGACGAGTTGCTCGTGCTGATGCGGTCGCTGCGGCCGGCGCGCGGGCTGTACACGCAGACCGGGTTCAACGAGGGTGATGAGTACGAGGCTCAGTATCGCCTGGATACTCGGGCGACTTCGGCGGGGTCTCGCAGCGACGCTTCGGGTATGCGGTTGCTTCGCCGGCTTGATCCTGCGCTGGATGGTTATGTGGGTGGGGGCGGCGTGGCGGGGCCGGTTGTGGATGGCATCACATCGCTGTCGATTGAGGCGTATGACGGCACGAAGTGGTTTGCGTCGTGGGATAGTGATCGCGATGGCCTGCCGCACGCGGTGCGGGTGGAAGTGGTGGGGATTTCTGAGGATGGCAAGCGCACGGCGACGGTGCGGCGGGTGGTGGCGATTGACCGGGTGCCGATCGAGCCTGAGAGCGAAGACAGCAACGATCAGGGCAATGACAGCGCGGTGGAGGAGCAACCAGCGGGCGGGACCGGGGGCGCAAGCGGTACTGGTGGAACGGGTGGCACGGGAGGTGGCTCGTGAAGCACACTTCCTTGCGTTGCTCGTCCAAACAGCATGCTCGCCGGCGCGGGTTTGCGACGTTGCTGGTCTTCCTTGTCATCGTCTTTGGCGCGGTGATCGTGTCGATGGTGCAGACCGCGAGCTACGCCCAGGCGGCGTCTGGACGTGAGTCGATGGCACGCGTGCGGGCGGCGTGGGCGGCGCGGGCGGGGGTGGAGATGGCCCTGGCGAGGTTGGAACAGGCGCGCGAGGAGAACGACACGAGCGATGCGTACCGCGCGCTGGACTCGATGACGCAGGTCGCGGATGGCGAGCTTGACGGCACGACGTGGGCGGTTCGTTCGATGCAAGGCGGCAAGGAAGTCGCTGGGCCGACGGATGCTGCGTCTCGCATCAATATCGGGCGGGCGTCGCCGGACATTCTGCTCGCGCTTGAGCCGTTCATGAGCGAGGATGTCGCGGATGCGATCGGCGACTGGATGGACGAGGACGATGACACGCGGACGCTTGGTGCCGAGATCGGGTATTACAAGGGCCTGCGTTATCCATTTGAGCCGCGCAACGGGATGATGCGGTCGATCGCGGAGATGGAAGTGGTCGCTGGGGTTGATCCGCAGGATGTCCGAGGCGAAGATTGGAATCTGAACGGCTCGTTGGATCCCAACGAGGACGATGGCGACGCGAGCTGGCCGCCCGACAATGCGGATGGCGTGCTGGACCGGGGCTGGTCGGGCTTGCTCACGGTGCACAGCGTTGAGGAGAATCGCGGGCCCAGCGGCGAGGACAAGTTGGAACTGCCCACGGCCAAGGAAGCGGATCTCGAGAAGCGTCTGGGCGTATCGAATGATCAGGCTCGCGCGATTGTGGGCGTGATGGAGTCGATCCAGGGCGTGCAATTGACGGAGTTTGTGCGCACGCCGCTTCCGAGGCTCGCGCAGCAGGCGGCACGCCAGCGCGGAGCCACGAGGCAGGAGATTCAGCAAGCTGGGCGAGTGCGCGACCTTTCGCGAGATCAACTTGGAAAGCTGCTGGAAGAGTGCACGATGTTCCCGCCGGAGATTCTGCGATTCGTGCCCGGGCGGCTGAACATCAACACGTGCGATGCGCAAGTTCTGGACTATCTGCCCGCGATCGACGCTGAACTGGCCGACTCGATCATCGCAGAGCGCAGCAGCAAGACCAGCGGCTTTGAGAACGTGGCGGAATTGCTCGACGTGGACGGGATGACGCGCCAAGCATTGGCGAACATCGCGGAGTTGCTCTGCGTGCGGTCTAACGTGTATGAAATCACGAGCCGAGGCCGGGATGAGCGGACGGGGCTTGAGGTCGAGATGGTCGCGGTGATGGACGCGTCGGAGTTGCCGGCGGTGCTGAAGGAGGTCCGGGTCCGATGAACACGGCGACGACAGTGGCCATGGCGGCGGGGGCGAGGCGAGGCAAGGCCAGGCAGGCTCGGCGTCATGATGTGGTCGCTGCGCTGGCGACCAGCGACGAAGCGGGCAAGTGGTCGCTCGTGATCGCGCGGCGGGGCGATGGGGGCGCGACTGAGGCAGCGCGGGTGGTGTTTGCGGGCGTGTTTGCGACCGGGGACGGCGCGTCGATTCGGCGCGAGGTGCTGGCTCAGAAGGCGACGCTCTTGGTGCGGGTGGTGCCGACGCGGCGGAGCATCGGGCGGGTGGTGCGGGTGCCGATGGCGACCGAGGCGGACCTGGCGCGGACGCTGGGCTTGATCGTTGAAGCAGAGATGCCGCCCAATGTGCCGGCGCATCGCGCGGGCGCGGCGGTGTTGCCCGCGGGCGGAGAGGGCCAGACTCGCAGCGTGGTGCTGACGGGATGGACGTACGCCGAAGCGGTGGCGGATGGTGCGAATGAGCCGGTCGTGGGTGTGCTGGAAGGCGTGGAGGAGCGCTGGTGCACGCCGCTGGGGGCGCTGTGTGCGCTGCGCGGGCGTGAAGACGGGGCGATCGTCGATGCACGCGAGTCGGAGGGGGCGATGAGCGTGCTGGCGGCGAGGGCCGAGCAGGCGGCGGCTCGTGTGATCGTGGATGAGCCGGATGATGATCATTCGTGGGATGCGGTGGTTTCGGATGCGCTGGCGGAGGCGTGCGAGCTTGCTGGCTTGGCTGGTCCGGATGGCTCCGCGAACGACGATGAAGTCCAATCGATGCTGCGTGGGGCGTGGCCAGGCACAGAAACCGCTTCCGCTACGCTGGCGAAGCGAGCGAGTGCGGGCGTGACGGGTGTGCTGTCGGCGGGTTCGCTGCGCAAGCACGCGTGTGCGCTGGGGGCGTGCCTTGCGGTGCTGGATGAGCAGTTGGGCATGGCGGGCCTTGCCAATCTGCGGCGCGAGGCGCCGAAGGTGCACGAGCCTGCGATCACGCGGATGGTGAAGTGGGCGAGCGTGCCGAGGCGGGCGGCGGTGCTTGCGTCGCTGGGGCTGGCGGTGATGTTGCTGGCTCCGTGGGGCATCGGATGGGCGCGGTTGTCGGTGGCGCAGGCACGGGGCAAGGACCTGCCAGAAGTTCGCAACAAGAGCAAGGATGTTGAGTTGCGGGCGGCGCTGTATCAGCAGGTCGAGCAGGCTCGCTGGCCTATGACGAAGCTGCTGTCGGACATTGGCGGCGCGGCGCCGGTGGGCGTGACGGTGACTGAGACGCGGCTGACGGTCGGTCAGTCGATTTCGCTCGAAGGCGTGGCGGCATCGCGTGAACTTGTGACGCAGTTTGAAGCCGCGCTCAATGCGAGCAAGGTGTTCTCGAAGGTGACGCCCAAGAACGTCGCGCCCAAGGGCGACGAGGTTGAGTTCACGTACACGCTGGAAATTGCGGCGGGCACGGCGATGCATGCGCCCGTGAAGCCCGCGGAGGACTTTGTCGCACAGCCACTGGCGGTGCGGCTCCATGGAGAGGGTGCGACCAACACGCTGCCGCCCAAGGGAGCGAGTCAGGCGGCGCCGGGCCGGCGGGCGAACAGCTCGGCGGGCGAGGGTGGCGCGGCGATGCCGACCAGTGGCGGAAGTCGAACACCCGCGGCAAGCGGCGAATCGCGGCGGCCATCGAGCGGCACGGCGACCAACGAGCCGCCGGCGGAGATCAAGGATGAGGAGATCGCCAAGCTGAACGCATCAGAAGCCATGAAGTCATGGGCTGAGCGAAAGCGATTCCTCTCGGCGAATCCAAAGGCTGATCCTGCGGTGAGAACTCGCGTCGAAGAGGAAGCGACCAAGCTGCAAGCGCGTATGAAGGAAGCTCGCGAAGCCGAAGCGAAGAAGGAGGGCGCGAAGTGAGCCAGGCTGCGTACAACCGGGGCTTGGGAGAGGTCGCGGCGACGAAGCCAGCGAGTGGCGGACTGCTCGCGCGGTTTGGCGAGCTGCCGCGGGCGTTGCAGTGGGCGATGTATGGCCTGCTTGCGATGGGGGCGTACTTCGGCGTGGTGGAGCCGCTGCTGGATCGCACGGGCGAGATGGGCGGGCGAGCCTCGGCGCTTGAGGCATCGCTGCGGACGTACGCGGCGAGCAAGGGCAAGCTGGATGCGGCGGTCAGCACAGCAAAGGGCGGTGAGCGGCAGTTTGGCGAGATTGCGCTGCCTGCGGAGCTCTCCAAGCGCAGCACCGAGTTCAGCAGCGCAATTGACGAGATCATGCGACGGCACAGCATCCAGAACGTGACGAGCGGCAGCCGCAACACGGTGCTGGAGAAGGGGCCGCTGGTGGACTATTTCCGGGTGGGGAACCAGCAACGGGTGGAGAAGCTGGTCAAGGACCTGACGTTCCTCGCGACGCCCGAGCAGTTCGCGGCGGCGCTGGCGGACCTGGAACGCGAGCCGCTCGTGACCACGATCTCGCGTGTCGGCGTGCGACAGACCGATGGGCAGGACCGGTTCAACCGCATGCTGCGGGTGAACATCGCGGCGGAGTCGTGGGTGGTGGTGAAGAAGTAGGGGAAGAGACGAAGAGACGAAGTGAGCTTGACAGGAACCAGTGAGGTGTAAGCGTGGCTGATGGTGGCATGAACAATGCGAATGGGAAGGGCGGCGCGAAGGCAACTGCGAAGCCAATGGCCAAGCCGGTCAAGGCCGGGCCTGCGTGGGTCGGGCGGCTTGCGCTGGGCATCGCGGCGTGCGCGGCGTTCGTGCTGGTGTGGCAGGGTGTGAAGCTCGTTCGCACTGCGCTGTTGCCTTCGCCCACGGCATTTGTGCAGGCGGATGCGGGCGGGGCGGATCGTGCGAAGGCTCGGGGTGAGGCTTTGGACGAGGCGGTGGCGCGGCTTGACGGGCGGTCGCTGTTTTACACGCCGAGCAAGCCGGGCGAGGTGGTTGCGGCGCCGACGGAAGCAGCGGAGGATGAGCCGGAAGAAGTCGCGCCCGACAAGTACGAAGGGCCGGCGATCACGGCGATTGTCCTGGATGAAGTGTGGTTTGGTGCCAATAAGCGGGCCAAGGCGGGCGGTGAAACGGTAGATGGTGTGAAGGTGCTTTCGACCAATGCGCCGTGGGGGGCCAAGGTGGAGTGGCGAGGCAAGGAGTATGAGGTGAGTTTCTTCGAGCGAGATCGCGTGATTTGGAAAGACGCGAAGTGAGCAAAACGGATCGGCGAGTCGGCGGATGAGAGCGGACGGATCAGGCGGGAGGGGATTGGCATGGCAAGTCACTTGGAGCAACGCATGAATTGTCGCGGTGCAATGAATGTCAAGGGTGGGCGGGATGGCGGGCGCTGGGCACGCGTGTGGCGTGCGGCGGGGCGCGTCGCTGGCCGCGGCGCGGTGCTCGCCGTCGTTGCGGGCTCATGCGTCGCCATGCTGCCGATCGCGAGCGCTCAGGATGATGCGAAGGGAGCCGCGGCGGGCGCGGACGCTCCAGCAGGGAAACTCGACGAGCGCGGGCGGCGGATCGTCGAGGGGCCGGCCACCGCGCTGGCGTTCAAGAACGTGTCCGTGGAAGACATGATTCCCTTCATCGTGTAAGTCACCGGGAAGGTCGTGCTGCCGCAGCAGGCGGTGCTTTCACGCAAGGTGACGGTGCTGAACGACCGGAAGATCCCGCGAGAGGAGGCGTTGGATCTGGTCGTGCTTGCTCTTCAGCAGAACGGCGTCGCCGTCGTTGAAACCGACACGACCATCACGCTCCGCGATATTGGCGAGATCACGCGACAGGACGTGCCCGTGATCGGGCCGGACCAGTCGGTGCTGGATCGTCGTGACCTTGGCACGTTTGTCGAGAAGGTGTTCCGGCTCAAGTACAACACCGCGAAGAAGATGGGCGATGTGGTCAAGGGCGGCCTGCCCGAGTTCGCCAAGTTGTCCATCGACGAGGAGTCGAATCAACTCTCCGTACTGGGCAACATCGCGCTGCTCCAGCGCGTGGAGCGTTTGGTGAACTCGCTGGACCGGCCCGCGGCGGGCGCACTCCAGACTGAGACATATCGGATGCGATACGCGGACGCGAGTTCGATCAAGAAGAACATCGAAGACTTGTTCGGCGCCGAAGACGGTCAGCAGAATCGCACCGATCAGAATCGCTTCCAGCCTTGGATGCGCAACCAGCAGCAGGGCGAGGAAGGCGCGTCCACCAGCGTCATCAAGGTCACAGCGAATACGAGCCAGAACAGCGTCACGGTCGCGGCGGACGGGGTGATCTTGAGCCAGATTCGTGCGTTGATCGAGGGCGAGTGGGATCAGCCGCTGCCCGAAGAGGCGATCGTGCCGCGGATTTATGAGCTCAAGCACAGCGATCCGGTGAAAGTTGCGAACTTGCTGACTGGGCTCTTTGGCGCGGGCACGACGGGGACGGCCAATCGTCAGGGGGGGAATCAACAGGGCCAGAACAACCAGCAGAACCAGAACGCCGAGCCCAGCGCGGGCCAGGGTGCGGGACGGCTTGCGGGGCAGTTCACGTTCCAGCCGATCGCGGACGCGGGGCGTTTGGTGGTGATCGCAAAGAGCCCCGACAATCTCGCAGTGATCGACAAGATCATCGAGGGGCTCGACATGCCGCAGACAGTCGGCTTGCCTGAGGTGATCGAACTCAAGCACGCCAATGCGGAGGACCTGGCGGAGCAGCTCAACGCGCTCTTGGCTCAGGAAGGCACGCTTGCGCAGATTCGCCGAGCGGAAGAAGGACTTTCTGCGGGCGGCGCGACCGGCGCGAGTCCGTTCGCGGACGCGAGCACGACCGCCAACACCGACGAAACCGCGGTCACTCGCGACACGCTGTCGTTCTGGTGGCAGCGGGCCCGCACGCCCACGGATCGGCGCAATGCGAGCAACTTGATCGGCTTGATCCGCATCGTGCCGGTGTGGCGGCAGAACGCGATCATGGTCGTGGCTCCGCCCGAGTACAAGAGCAGCATCGGCGAACTGGTGCTTGCGTTGGACAAGCCTGGGCGGCAGGTGCTGATTTCCGCCATTGTCGCTGAAGTTTCACGAGAGGATGCGCTCTCGCTGGGCCTGCGTTGGGGGAGCGGCACGCTTACTCCCAGCAACAACGGCGAGAATGCGATCAGCATCGGCACCGGCGCGAGCGGGCAGTCCAACAACTTCGCGAGTTCGCTGTTTGACACATCGCTGTTGACGGTGAACACGAACGTCAACGCGCTCCTGCAGGCGCTTTCGGAAAAGACAAGCGTCAGCATCCTGAGCGAGCCCAAGGTCTTCACGAGCGACAACCAGGAGGCCGAGTTCTTTGACGGCCAGGACATTCCATTTGTGACCGACAGCCAGACCAACTCCCAGGGCAATCTGGTCCAGAGCTTCGACTATCGCGCGGTGGGTATCAACCTTCGCGCCCGTCCTCGCATCACGATCAAGGGCGATGTTGATCTGCGCGTGAACCTTGAACTGTCGAGCATCGTTCCCGGCGAGACGCTGTTTGGCGGCTTTGTCGTGGATCGTCGCGAAACCACGACGCAGTTGGTCGTCGGCAACGGGCAGACGGTCGTGATTTCGGGCATCCTTCGCGAGGAGAACACGAACATCATCCGCAAGGTGCCTTTGCTGGGCGATATTCCGCTGCTGGGTGAACTGTTCAAGAGCCGCGACATCACCAAGACGAATACTGAGTTGCTGGTCTTCATCACACCCGTGGTCGTCAACAACTCAGAAGAGAACGTGCCCGCCAACGAGCGGTTCATCGATCGACTGCAGGGCATCCGCACAGAGGCTCGCCCTAACGAGGACAAGGAAGCGGCCAAGCAGCGCGAGAAGGATCGCGTGCCGCTGCCCGGTGATGAGGTGTTTGATGGCACCAACAAGTTGCATCAGGGGCCGGTCCTGCCCGGGGAGCAGCGGTGAAATGAGTCTTGTCCGCACCGCCTTTGCAGTGATGGTCGCGGGCGCGTGCACGCTTGCGGGGTGCGTTACGGTCGTTGAGGGTCCGACGAAGGGCGTGCAGTTCAAGAAGGGACCCAGCGCGGCGAAGTCCGGCAACTCCGCCGTGCGCACCGGACCCGCCAGCGGCAACGCCGGGTCGGCCCAAGGCCCCGGAGCATTGCAAACCCCCGTGCCGCCCATGCAGTTGCCCGAGGGCGGACAGATCGCTCAGCCCGTGACGAGCGGGGTGAGCAGTTCGCGCGTGCAGGTTGCGGTCGCGCCCATCGGCATCATCGAGTATGACGGCCAAACACTGCCGATCGTCTCGCCAGATGGTCGCTACATCGCCGTGCAGCAGGGCAAGGCTCCGGCATGGGCGACGATCTTAGCGCAGGATGATCAGACACCCGCGGATGGGGCACGCCTCGCTATGTTCGAGGTCACGGATCAGGGGCTCAAGACCCTGCCGATCGCGAACGACATACCGCCTGGTCTCATGCTCGGTCGCGATGCGAGCCCACGTGGGTTTCTGGTCGAGAGCGTTCGCCCTGATGGATCGCGCTGGATCGGCGAGGTTGCATGGGCGACGGGGCAGGTTTCTTGGCTCGTCACGGGCTCCGATATCTTCGCGCAGGGAGCATATTTGCCCGATGGTGCGAGCGCTGGCATCGTGTGCAGCGCGCGCGAACGCGGCGGCGAGCAGAGCGTCATCCTGCTAGTTCAGAATGGACAGCGCCGGGTGCTGGCGAACGAAGCCGGGACCGCGTGGACGTTTCCTACGCCGGTTGCCTCGCCTGGCGATGGCGGCGTGATTGTGTTTGCGATGTGCGTGACGCGGGCGGGTGTTGAGACGGGGGCGATCGGTGTGCGTGAGACTGGCGGAAGTGTCCTTGCGCGACGGCGTGTGGCCACCGAAGGCTCGATCGAACTCGCGTTCCAGGCCATCGCCAGCATGCAGCCCTCCGCGTGGGCGATTGGTGATTCCTCGGGGAGTGCGGTGGCGGGCGACTCGGGCGCGAGCATCGCGCTCGTGCATCCTGATCAGGCCCGCGTCGTCGTGTTTGAGCCGCGCTCGGGCACGATGTTGCCGATTGGCAAGGGCACGGTTGCGAGCATTCGATGGCAGGACGCGGGCGCGAGCGGGTACTTTGTGACCGGGCGCGAAGGGCTGCTGTATCTGCCCGATGCGGGCGTGCAGAGCGGGCAGGTGCCTGCGCGGGTCTTGGGCTCGCCTTATGTCGTGCGCGCCGTTCGGGATCATCGCGGGCCGTCGATGATTGGGTTTGGTCCGTCGAAGCGCAATGAGCGGGCGTTGGAAGTGCTGCGGATCGCCGTGGGCGGACAGCCGCGCGAGTGATCGTGCGTCGCGACTTGGAATACCATCGCGGCTTTGGCGAGGGGAAACGCTGGACGGAGTCGCTGTGCCCCCTGGGGACGTTGTAAGTCGACAATTGGACGAGCTTGGCAATCTGCTCCGGCGCGGGGGGGGCGGGGCGGGTGGTCGCACGCTCATGATCGCGGATCAGGAGCGACTGTGGCGACGGTTTCAGTCGCTGCGCGGGCGAAGCGGGCAGGGCGGCGGTGGGGGAGGCGGCGCGGGCGTTGACGAGCGTGCGGTCGAAGACCTTCGGGCTCAGTATGACAAGTGCGCGGCTCGCGTGCAGCAGCGCCGCGGCAGCGTCCCTGCGATCGCCTATCCCGAAGAACTTCCGGTCTCTCAGAAGCGAGAGGAGATTCTTCGCGCGATTCGGGAGCATCAGGTCGTCGTGATCTGCGGCGAGACCGGCAGCGGGAAGACCACGCAGATTCCAAAGATGTGTTTAGAAGCGGGGCGGGGTGTTGTCGGGCTCATTGGGCATACACAGCCGCGTCGCATCGCGGCGCGGAGCGTCGGGGCTCGCATCAGCGAGGAGCTAGGGTCAAACCTGGGCGAACTCGTGGGCTGCAAGGTTCGGTTTGGTGATCAGACATCCCCGCGGAATCTGATCAAACTGATGACCGATGGCATCTTGCTCGCAGAGACACAGGGCGATCGACTGCTGCAGCAGTATGACACGATCATCATCGACGAAGCCCACGAGCGCAGCTTGAACATCGACTTCATGCTGGGGTACTTGCGGATGCTGCTGCCCAAGCGGCCTGATCTCAAGGTCATCGTGACCAGTGCGACGATCGACCCGGAGCGATTTGCGACGCACTTTGGCACGGGCGTTGTCGCTGCGCCCATCATCAGTGTGTCGGGGCGCACGTTTCCTGTGGAAGTCAGATATCGCGAGCCGGGCGAAGAGGGCCTCGACGAGCGCGATGAGCAGTTTCAGCGCCACATCTTGGAGGCGGTTGACGAGCTGTCGATTGAGGGACCTGGGGACATTCTGATCTTCCTTTCCGGCGAGCGCGAGATTCGCGAGACTGCGGAGATGCTTGGGAGGCATCGTCTGGCTGACGGGGAGCATGCGGAGGTGCTGCCGCTCTTTGCGAGGCTGACTGCTGAGGAACAGCAGCGCGTGTTCAAGCCGCATGATGGGCGGCGGATCGTGCTGGCGACGAACGTGGCGGAAACGAGCTTGACGGTGCCGGGCATTCGGTATGTGGTTGATCCGGGGTATGCCCGCATCAATCGCTACAGCCCGCGCACGAAGGTGCAGCGGCTTGAGATCGAAGCGATTTCGCGAGCGAGCGCTGATCAGCGGAAGGGGCGGTGCGGGCGACTGGGACCGGGCGTGTGCATTCGGCTCTACAGCGAGGATGACTATCGCTCACGCGATGAGTTCACGGATCCCGAGATTCTCCGCGACAATCTTGCGAGTGTCATTCTGCAGATGGCTGCGCTCAAGCTTGGCAGGGTCGAGGACTTCCCATTCATCGAAGCGCCGGATCCTCGCGCCGTCAAGGATGGCTACGAAACGCTGCACGAACTGGGGGCGATTGACGAGCGAGAGCAGCTGACTGACATTGGCCGAGCGCTCGCCAAGCTGCCGATCGATCCGCGTATCGCCCGCATGATTCTGGCGAGTGAGCGGGAGGGGTGCCTGCGGGAGATGCTGGTGATCGCCGCCGCGCTCAGCATTCAGGACCCGCGCGAGCGTCCGATGGCCGCGGCGGACAAAGCGGATCAGGCTCACGAGGACTTTGATGACCCGGCGTCGGACTTCCTTTCGTTCCTGAAGCTGTGGACGCTGTGGCGAGAGCAGAAGCGGCATCTGTCTGGGAGCAAGCTGCGGCGGTGGTGCAAGGAGCGGTTTGTTTCGTTCGTGCGGTTGCGCGAGTGGGAGGACCTGCACTCGCAGCTTGCCGAGGTCGCGGCGGAGCTGCACCTGAGGCCCAACAAGGAGCCCGCCAAGCCCCAAGGGCTGCATCGCGCGTTGCTCACGGGGCTGCTGTGCAACATCGCGACCAAGGTGGAGCATGATCGCGAGTTGGGCAACTACGCGGGCGGCCGCGGCAATCGCTACCACATCTTTCCGGGCAGCGTGCTCTTCAAGAACGGGCCGAAGTGGATGATGGCGGGCGAAGTCGTGCGGACGACGAAGCAGTACGCGCGCACGCTTGCGCCGATCGAGCCGGACTGGATCGAAGAGCTCGGAGCGCACCTGCTCAAACGATCCCACAGCGATCCCCGCTGGGACAAGCACAGTGGGCGGGTTGTGGCCAACGAGCGCATCACGATCTTCGGGCTCGAACTCGTGCCCAAGCGGCGCGTGCACTATGGGCAGATCAATCCTCAGGAATCCCGCGACATCTTCATCCACCATGCCTTGGTGCTGGGCGAGATCGAGAAGCCGCCGGCGTTTCTGCAGCACAATCTGAACCTCGAAGACGATGTGCGCGATCTGGAGGTGCGGACGCGTCGGCAGAACCTGCTCGCGGACTTCACGCGGCGGTTCAACTACTACGCCGCTCGCATCCCACCCGACATGTGCACCGCTGGTGGCTTCGAGAAGTGGCGGCACGACCAGAGCAAGACGCAGTCGCGGCTGCTGCACATGAGTCTGGAGGACTTGCTTTCGGATGGAGTGGAATTGCCCGGATTCGATCAGTTCCCCGATGTGCTTGATGTCGGGCAGCTCAAGCTGCCGCTGGCGTATCGACTTGAGCCGGGGCACGAGGCCGACGGAATCACCGTGCGTGTGCCTCTGGAGGCGTTGGGGCAGGTCTCCGCTGATCGCCTGGCGTGGCTGATTCCAGGACACTTTCGCGAGAAGGTGGAGACGATCGTGCGCGGGCTGGGCAAGGAGTATCGCCGCACGCTGCCTGCGCCCAGTGAACTGGCGGAGAAGGTTCTCGGGGCGGGGAGCGGGGGTGGATCGATCAAGTATGGTGATGGCGCGTTCGTTGATGCGCTGCGGATCTCGATCCTGAAGGCCACCGCGGTCGACGTGCCTCGCGATGCACTCGCGAGCGTGCCGACGCCCCTGTGGATGACGATGCGAATCGAAGTGGTGGATAGCGAAGGGAAGACCATCGCCGCGGGGCGCGATGTGAATCAGCTCAAGGCGTTACTTGCGCCCAAGATCCGCCAGGGGATGCTTACGAGCCCGCATCGCTTCACACGCAGCGGCATCAAGCACTGGGACTTTGGCGATTTGCCCGAACGGGTGGAACTCGAGCAGGCGGGCGTGCGCTTTGGAGCGTTTCCGGGCATTGAGGACAATCGCACCAGCGTGTCGCTGCGGCTGTATGACACCTTTGACGCGTCGCAGGCCGCCACGCGTCGCGGCACGTGCCGGCTGTTCATGTTCGCCGCGGTCGATGCCCTGCGCCGGCACTGCATGTACATTCCGGGCCTCGAAACCGCCGCGATGCAGTATGCGACGCTGGGGCCGATGAATTCGTTCAAGGAAGGCGTGCAGGAACTGATCGCGGATCGTGCGTTTATCGGCGACATGCTGCCGGTGCGGAGCGAGAAGGAGTTCGCCTTCCGCGTGACGCGGGGGATCGAGAAGCTTGGGCCCGCGGTGCAGGAGGTCGTGCCGGTCGTCACGCAGGTCATGGCGCTGTACCAGGACATCCAGCGGGTGCTGTCAGGCAAGCAGCCCGCGGCGTTTGTGCCTGCGCTGGATGATCTTCGTGATCAACTTGGTGCACTCATGCCGCCGGACTTTCTGATTCGCACCTCGTTTGACTGGCTGCGTCACTATCCGCGATACCTGCAGGCGATGCGGGTTCGGCTGTCCCGCCTGGGTGCGGGCGGGCATGTGCGCGATGAGAAACTGATGGCTGAAATCACGCCGTACGTGCGAGGTTGGAAGGAACTTGTCGCCCGTCAGAAGGAACTGGGCCTGAACCCGGCAAAGGTCGACGAGTTCCGCTGGCACATGGAGGAGTTTCGCGTGCAGTTGTTCGCTCAGGAGCTTCGCACGAGCGTGCCGGTCTCCGCGAAGCGGCTGCAGGAGATGTGGCAGGGGATTGTGAAGGGGTAGGCGGCATGTTAAGCGGCACGCTTCTACCCTGCCCCATGTCCTACGACACGTACACCTCCCCGCTTGCCAGCCGCAACGCCAGCGAAGCGATGCTGCGGCTTTGGTCGCCTCGGCACAAGTTCAACACGTGGCGGCGGATTTGGCTTGCGGTCGCCGAGGCGCAGCATGAATTGACGAAGGAAGCCGCTTCGCCGCTGGTCACGAAGGAGCAGCTGGAGGAACTTCGCGCCGTCGTCAATCGCCCGGGCGGCATCACGGACGCGGAGATGAAGGCCGCCGAGAAGTACGAGCGGGAGTTGCGGCATGATGTGATGGCGCATGTGCACGCGCTGGGGGACTCGTGCCCAAAGGCGAAGGGGATCATTCATCTGGGGATGACGAGTCAGGATGTGAACGATAACTCCGAACTCCAGATTCTGAGTGATTCACTGCAGCTTGTGCTTAGAAAACTAATGCGTGCGATCGCTTCTACATCACAGCACGCCGCGAAGCACGCGGGGACACCTGCGCTCGCATTCACCCACTACCAACCAGCACAGCCAACGACTGTCGGAAGGCGGTGTGCTCAATGGGCGTACGAATTGTGCATTCTTCAGGACGCAGTTGGACTTCGAGCAGCGAATGTGTCTCAGGTGCGACGCGGCTTGCGGGGCGCAACTGGCACTCAAGCTTCATACCAGGCGCTTCTCGGAAGCTCTCGTGATGTTGACGAGCTGGAAGCCATGTTCTACGTTGGAATGGAGGAGCGACATCCGTATCCACTCAACCAGCAAGGCTTTGCGGATAAGATTCGCAAGGCGCACACTTTTGGTTTAGTAACCCAAACCTATCCCCGCGTCATCGACACCTTCATCCTCGCCGACCTCGCCTCCATCGCGAGCGTCCTCCACAAAATCGCCACCGACATCCGACTCCTCTCCAACCGCAAGGAACTCGACGAGCCCTTCGAGTCCAAGCAGATTGGCTCATCGGCGATGCCGTACAAACGCAATCCGATGCGATGCGAGCGGATTTGCGGCCTCACGCGGTTTGTGATGAATCTCGTCGGCAACGCGTATGACACCGCCGCGACGCAGTGGCTCGAACGCACGCTCGACGACTCCTCCAACCGCCGCCTCTCGCTCCCCGAGGCTTTCCTCGCCCTCGACGGAGCCCTCGACCTGATGCACAACGTCGCGAGCGGGCTGATCGTGCATGAGGCGATGGTGCGCAAGAACCTGATGGCCGAGTTGCCGTTCATGGCCACAGAGAACATCCTGATGGCCTGCGTGAAGCTCGGCGGCGATCGCCAGGAGTATCACGAAATCATTCGCCAGCATGCGCAGGCCGCGGGGATGCGGGTCAAGCAGGAAGGGCTTGACAACGACCTGCTCGACCGCCTGAAGAACGACAAGCACTTCTGGAGCGTCAAGCGGGGCGGGCCGCTGCGCGAGGAACTCGACTGGGAGGGCGTGATGGACCCGATGCGATACGTCGGGCGCAGCGTCGAGCAGACTGAGCGGTTCATCAAGGAAGTGGTCGAGCCGCTGCGCGAGCAGTACAAGGATGAACTTGCGAAGCTCGAAGAGAGCGCGCCAAAGGTGTGATGGGCTCACTGTGCAGCGCTCCCAACATGCAGCCCGACCGTAAGGGAGGGCTTCCGAGCACATCGAGAACAACCTTCACCATTACACACACGCCCGTTTACCTGGACCAACGCCCACAAGGATCACCCCATGCCCGACGCAGGCTTCACCCTCGGCGACCACACCTTCCTTCACCCCAGCCAAACCGGCCCGATGTCGCGATTCTCAGAAAAAAAGCGGCAGATTCGCGGCGCGGCGTGCCCGGCGTTTCTGGATGGTGTCGCTCGCGAAGCAGGCAAGGACTCCGCCGCGGCGAAGGAGTTGTTCAAGGGCAAGTTCTGCGGGCATGGCGAGCCGACGATGACGATCTTCGATGTCGTGATCGATGGGTCGCATGATCTTGAGGTCACGGGCTTCGCAGATGAGCAGACCGAGGAGGGGGCGAACCTGCTGATCTTCCTCGCGCGGGCCGCGGGGAGCAAGGGCGATTGGCGCGTGCTCTTCCGGCGGGAGTGGGAAGAGAATCAGGCCATGCTTGATGGCGTGGAGGCTGAGTACCTGCCGCACGCCGAGGTTGCGGAGATGGAGCCGGACATCGCCACGGTGCGGGTCGCGATTGGATTCGAGTATCCGTGCGATGCGCAGTCGCGGGATGATGTGTCGTGGATGACGATTGACATCGTTGAATCGCAGTCGGATGAGCCGGCGTGTGTGGTGAATGCGGAGTTGGCGTAGCGGCGATGCGAGCAGCGAATTCCGCGGATGTGCCCCCTTCGCTGACGCTACGGGTTCGCCGTGGGCTCACAGTCGGCGGTGTTTCACGCCGATACTGTGTCGTATGGCCATGTTTGATTCCATTACCGCAGGCGAAAGCCACGGCCCGGGGCTTGTCGTCACCACCAGTGGCATGCCCGCGGGCGTAGGCGTTGACGTTGACTTCATCAATAGCGAACTGGCTCGCAGGCAGGGCGGATACGGGCGGGGCGGTCGCATGGGGATCGAAGAGGACAAGATCGAGGTGCTGACGGGCGTGCGGCGGGGCGTGGCGACGGGCGCTCCGATCGTGTTCCTGATTCGCAACAAGGACTCGAGGTTGGACGATCTCAAGAAGACGCTGCCGATCTATCGGCCGCGGCCTGGGCATGCGGATTTGGCGGGCAGCGTGAAGTGGCTGACGACGGATTGTCGGGACACGCTGGAGCGGGCGAGCGCGAGAGAGACGGCGTCGCGAGTCGCGGCGGGAGCGCTTGCGCGATGCCTGCTGCGCGAGTTTGGCATTGAGAGCTTCGGATTCGTGCGTTCGATCTACTCGGCGGGGACTGATGTGCAGGTGGGCGACGCAAACTGGCGCGAGGTGCGCGTTGCTCGCGATGCGAGCGAGACGTATTGCCCCGATGCTGGCGTGACTTTGGAGCAGCATCGCCTGATTCGCGAAGCCAAGCTCGCGAAGGACACTGTGGGGGGCGTCATCGAGTGCCATGTGTTTGGTCTTCCTATTGGCATCGGCAGCAGCATGGACTGGCGCGACAAGCTCGATGCGAGGCTTGCGTATGCGGTGATGGGCATTCAGGCGATCAAGGGTGTGGAACTGGGCCTGGGCTTTGAGGCGACCCGTCGCATGGGCAGTGGGGTACACGATCCGATTCGATATGACGCGGCCCAGCGCGACTCGCACACGCTCGGTTTCACTCGCGATACCAACAACGCCGGCGGCACCGAAGGCGGCATGACCAATGGGCAGCCGGTAGTGGTGAGGGCCGCGATGAAGCCGATCTCGACGATCCTGAAGGGTCTGCCCAGCGTCGACCTCAACACCAAGGAGGCCCAGCAGAGCCAATACGAACGCAGCGACATCTGCGCGGTGTCGGCCGCGAGCGTGGTGTTGGAGAATGTGGTCGCGTTTGAGGTGGCGAGGTCGTTGCGGGTCAAGTTCGGCGGCGATTCGCTGACGGAAGTGCGTGCACAGGTGGATGCTTACATGAAGTATGCACGGATGTTGCCATTGGATCCGCCTGGTGCGTCGATTGCATGAGTGCCGACGCGAGATAATGTATTGAACGAGTGAGCCAGAGAGCCGGAAGCAAGGAATGTCACAAAAAAGCGAAAAGTCGGCTTGACTGGCTGGCACCGCTGGGTATGCTGTAGCGTCCAACAGCCCGGTTGGCTGTTGCCGCACAAGTACAGGAACGTCATGCTTCGCACGCAGGATTCCATCCCGATGCACGGACCAAGCGAGCGGCTGCCGAGAGGTGGTGATTTCGTTCGTGGCTGGGCATGCGACTCGAAGTATCTAAATCGCAAGGACTTGCGTTCTATCGCGTGGGGCGTTCAGACATCTGATGCAGGAGTGAGCCTGGGGTAGGACCCCGCCGCGATGTGGTATCGAAAGATGCTGTGGTGGCCCCGGGCAAGTGTCCGGGGCTTGTTGTTTTTGGGTTTGGCAGGGCGGCGGAGGTGCCGCCGGGAGGTATAGGTATGGTAGTAAAGAATGAAACATGGCGAACGCCATGATGATGGACCACATGATGTTCGGCCGGCGGCGTGCGAGGCGGGAAGGCATACATATGTATGCTGAGGTTGCGTCGCGCATGTTCCGTGAACGGCATCGAACGGCATGATGTGGAGAGAATGTCTCGCTCAATTGGTTAGAGCACAACACTGATAATGTTGCGATACAGGTTCGAATCCTGTGACATTGCGCCCCACGAAGGGTTTGAGGCTCAACAGGCCTCGCAAGTGAGCGGACCGCGCGTGAGCGCGCGTGGACCGCGCAGCCGGAGCGTGAGCGATCAGACCGACGGGCCTCGCCCGAAGGTCGGATCGACTCTCGCATCCGACACCCCGTCGCAGGCTCTGCGGCGGAGCAGATGGACCGCGTGGACCGCGCGGCAGGACGCACGCACATGCCCGAGGCGATCGCGAAACTCTCGCGAGCACACCTAGGCGCTGTGGGTGCTCCGCCGAGGCGCTCGCACGTCGGTTCGCTCCGCCCCGCCGGGCGCGGGGGCGCAGGTTCGCATGCGAAAGCGTGCGGCCCGCATTGAAGTTTCGGGGAACTGGTGAAGTTCTCAGGCAGGCTCCGCAAGAGCGGCCCACGGCGTCGTCGTTCGACGCCGCGGACGCCCTGCGTCCTGTGCTCCCCGACAGCGCAACGAAAGGAGGCGCAGATGGTGTTTCCCATCCGAGTGCGCACGCACGAGCGTGCGCTGGTGTTCGTCCACAACGAACTGCGAGCGGTCTTTGGTCCCGGCGTGCACCGCTGGGCCGGGTCGCTCTTCTACAAGGTGCGGCGCGTGCTGCAGGTCGAGATCGTGAGCACGCTCGAGCCCGAGTTCGAGCACCCTGAGCTTGAGGCGCTCGCGAAGCACCCCATGCTCGAGGACGAACTCGAGGTCGTGAACCTGGGCGCGACGCAGCGTGCGGTGGTCTGGAAGGACGGCCGCGTGCTACGGGTGCTGGGCCAGGGCCTGTACGCGTTCTGGAAGAGCGCGGGCGTGCGCGTTGAGAC
Source organism: Phycisphaerales bacterium (assembly GCA_022843045.1). Taxonomy (GTDB): domain Bacteria; phylum Planctomycetota; class Phycisphaerae; order Phycisphaerales; family UBA1924; genus BJHL01. The sequence continues at coordinate 2,809 of JALHOJ010000052.1, read as the reverse complement.
CTTCGACGCGGAAACGCTCACGTTTCAGCACGCCAAGGCATCCACTGTGCTCGCGCACGCGGACGCCAAGGCGCTGCTCGATACCGTGACGTGTGAACCGCACGTCGCCGTTCTGTGGTACGTCGACGGCGAGCTGCGCGGGCGGCTCGCGACGGGTCGCCACGCGTTCTGGAAGAACGTGGCGAGCGTCCGCGCTGTGCCGGCGGACTTGCGTGAGCAGGTCGCGGACGTGGCGGGCCAGGAAATCATGACCAGCGACAAGGTGTCGCTGCGCGTGAACCTGCTCGTGACGTACCAGATCACCGACCCGGTCAAGGCCGTGACGGTGGTGACGGACGCGTCGCAGGCGCTGTACCGCGAGAGCCAGCTCGCGCTCCGCGCCGCGGTGGGCACGCGTTCGCTCGACCAACTGCTTTCCGACAAGGAAGCGGTTGGCTCGATGGTGCGTGAGGCGATCACGAGTCGCGCGTCTGAGTTCGGCATCACGGTTCGGTCGGTGGGCCTCAAGGACATCGTCCTGCCCGGCGACATGAAGGCGATCCTGAACCAGGTCATCGAAGCCGAGAAGCGTGCTCAGGCCGAGAGCATCAAGCGCCGCGAGGAAACCGCGGCGGCCCGCAGCCAGGCCAATACGGCCAAGCTGCTGGCGGAGAACCCGGCCCTGGCGCGCCTCAAGGAACTGGAGGCTCTGCAGGAAATCCTCAAGGGCACGACGGCGACGTTCGTGCTTGGCCCAGGCGACGTGTACCAACAGGTGCGGTCGCTGGTGGCGGGAAGTTCGGTGTGAGTGTGGCGGGCGATCGTTCCTCGGGGGGCGGTCGCCCGCTTTCTTTCGCACAGAGTTCCGCCGGGCTAGAAGCCCGGGAGACTCATGGGCCGGAGGCCCATGCTACTGGGGCTTGCCAAGGTGCGTGATGAAGAACTCGGCCATGCGGGTATTGATGGCCTTGACGAGGGCGGGCTGCGTGACCATGTGGGTCTGGCCAGAGAGCGGCATGAACTCGTAAGGCTTGTTCGCGCGGGTCAGGGCGTCGGCGATCTTGAGGCTGTGGGTGAAGTAGACGTTGTCGTCGGCGGTGCCGTGGATGAGCAAGAGCGGCACTTGGAGGTCCTTGCAGTGCGTCAGCACGTTGCTCTTGTCGTAGCCGGCTTGATTGCCTGGGACGCCGCCGGTGAGTTGGTCTGCGGGCAGGGGCATGCCGAGATAGCGCTCGGTGTAGTGCGTGTCGTAGTCGCGCCAATCGGCGACGGGGGCGCCGGCGACGCCGGCCTTGAAGATGTCAGGCCGCTGCATCGCGGCCATCGCGGCGAAATAGCCGCCGTAGCTCCAGCCGTAGACGCCGATGCGGTTGCGGTCCATTTCGGGGAACTTCTCGCAGAGCGCGAGCAAGCCGTCGCACTGGTCTTGCAGCGCGACGCCGATCATGTCGTTCTTGATGGCGCGTTCCCAGGCTCGCCCGCGTCGCGGCGTGCCGCGGCCATCGATGGTGACGACGATGAAGCCCTGGTCGGCGAACCACTGGTGCAGGAGGTACGCGCGGCCGTTGGGCTGGACGGTGTTGACGCCCGGGCCGGTGTAGGCGAAGTTGAGGACGGGGTACTTCTTCTTGGGGTCGAAGTCGCGGGGGCGGATGATGGCGGCGTGGAAGCCGTTGGCTGTCGTCCATTCAGGAGCGGACATGAAGGGCGGCGGTTCGGAGCGATTGGCAAGTTCTCCGACGATCTCAAGTTGGGGCGCTTGCTCGATCTGTTCGGTTGCACGCAACTGGCCTCGGAGGATTCGCCAACTCGGTTCCCCCGTGATCGAGGCTCCGCTAAGCACGCTAACTTCGCCGCTCTTGCTGACTTCGAGCGAGAACTGCCCGCTTTGTGGCTCCATCATCTTGATGGAATTGTTGATGGCGTATCGACGGTAGGTGACATCCGTGCCGAATTGCAGCGGCGTGACGCTTGTGGACTGCTCGATGGCATTGCGATGGCTGGTCAGCACCATCGCGTTCGTCGACTCGACAACGGCGTCGATGCTGGCGAGGTGATCAGTCCAGGTCGGCCCCTCGCCGAACCAGACAATTCGGCGTTTGCCTGACGAAGGCTCGATGCGACTGATGGACCAGGAATCGCCACCATGTTGCTCGCTGGCCCAAAGGAAAGATCCGTCCTTCAAGTAGATCGGCACATCATCCTGGATGTTGATCCACGTCTCGTCGTTCTCGCGAAGCAATTCCCGCACCTCGCCCGTCTTGTCATCCACGGCGTACAGGATCTGTTCGGTCTGCAGCCGGTTCTGCACGAGGATCGTGAGCGGGCCGTGCTTCTCCCAGACGACTTTCGCGAGGTATGGGTAGATAGCGCGGTCCCAGCGGACTTCGATGGGGTCCTTGAACGGGATGATCGAGCCGACCCCGTCGCCGCTCTTGCCGATCTGTTCGAAGCCCTCGATATGCCTCACGAACAGCCGCACGTCCGCGTTCTTCGTGCCCGCACGCGGATAAGGCCATGTCTGCGCGGGCTTCGCCGGGTCCGCGGCGTCGGCGATGGTGAAGACCTCGACGCCCGTGGTGTCGGTGCTTTGGTAGGCGATGGCGCTGCTGTCGGGGGCCCACCAGAAGCCGTGGCGGCGGCCCATTTCCTCTTGCGCGACAAACTCGGCTTCGCCGTAGGTCACGTTGCCGCTTGCTTGCGGGCTGACGTGCGTTTCGGTGCGACCGTCTGGGGCGGGATACTCGTTGGTTTCCTGCACCAGCAACTCGCCGCCACGCACGTACGCGACCATTCCGCCGCTGGGCGAGAGTTGCGGATCAATGCTGCC
>JALHOJ010000051.1 GCA_022843045.1 Phycisphaerales bacterium | reverse complement strand
TTCGCGAGCCAGATCCAGCCGCTCGTCGATCGACATCGCCGCGCCTGGCGCCTTGGCCTTTTCCAGCTTCTCCTGCGTCTTCATCGCGGTGGTCCTGCCCGCCTTGACGTCATCGGTCCATGCGAGCAAGTCCTTGGCGCTGCGCCCGCCCACGATGCGATCCACTTCCTTGCCGTTCCGGAACGCGATCATGGTCGGCATTGCGCGGATCTTGAGATTCGCCGCGACCTTCTCTTCCTTGTCCACATCAACCTGAATCGCCAGACCGTTGTCCTTGACCCATTGCACGACTTTCTCATCGCGCCAGGTGGTCCGGTCCATCTGCTTGCAGGGCCCGCACCACTCCGCCGTGCCCTTCACGATGAGGATCTTGTCCGTGCCCACCGTCTCGGCGAGCGCGTCCTTGAACGAAGCCTGCTTGAAGACCGGCGGCGGCTCGGCTTTGGCCTTCGACTTGGAGCCCTCCTGTGCGAGAAGCAGCGGCGCACCTGCCGACAACGACGTCACGAGCGCGAGCAACGAGGCGGTCAACGCGAACTTCATGGCAAGAACTCCCCTGGCGCGGCCCGGCATGGGCGGCAGGGAAGCGTAGGAACCGAGGATCGCAAGCCCCCAGGGGCAGACTTTGGAGATTCGTTGCGTGCTGGCGGTTTGGCCGGCGGCTTGCGCCGCTCGGTTTTTATTCGTACCGGCCACAGATCAGCGTGACGTTGTGCCCGCCAAAGCCGAACGTGTTGTTCATCGCGTAGCGGGTCTTGCGCTCGCGGGCGTGGTGCGGCACGAGGTCGATGTCAAACGTCTCGTCGGGGTTGTCGAGGTTGATCGTCGGGGCGACGATGCCATCTCGCACGGCGTGGATGCACGCGATCATCTCGACCGCGCCGCTCGCGCCCAGGCAGTGCCCGTGCATGCTCTTGGTGCTGCTCATGAGCAGGCGACCATTCTTGCTCTTGGCCGCGTGATCGCCGAAAATGCGAGCGACCGCCGCGACTTCGGCCTTGTCGCCCAGCGGCGTGCTGGTGCCGTGGGCATTCACGTAATCGATATCGGCAGTGTTGAGGCGTGCGTCGGCGAGGGCCATCTTCATGCTGCGGGCTGCGCCGCCGCCTTGCTCATCGGGAGCGGTGATGTGATAGGCATCGCAGGAGTTGCCAAAGCCCAGCAACTCGGCGTAAATCTTCGCGCCGCGCTGCTTGGCGTGGGCCTCGGTCTCGAGGACGTACATCGCCGCGCCTTCGGAGAGGACGAAGCCGTCGCGGTCCTTGTCAAAGGGACGGCTGGCCTTGTTTGGCTCGTTGTTGCGGGTGCTCAGGGCCTTCATGACCATGAACGCGCCAATGCACAGGGGCGTGCAAGCCGCTTCGGCTCCGCCCGCGATCATGACGTCCGCGAGGCCTGCCCGCAGGTACAGCATTGCGTCGCCGATCGCGTGACCGCTGCTGGCACAGGCCGTGGCGTGGCAGCTTGCCGGGCCGCGAAGACCATACTTGATCGAGATGTTGCCGGCCGCCGCGTTTGCCATCAATCGCGGCACAGTGAAGGGGTTGATGCGATCCGGGCCTTTATTGACCATGGACAGCACGCCTTCTTCGATGGTCTTGATGCCGCCTACGCCCGAGCCGACGACGACACCGCAGCGATCGGGATCCTGCTTGCCAAAGTCGATGCCCGAGTCCTTCACGCACTCCGCCGCGGCGCCGAGCGCCAGTTGCGAAAAGCGATCAAGCCGCTTGGCCTCGCGATGCTCAAGCACGCTGGCGACGTCCCAGCCCTTGATCTGTCCCGCGATCGTCACCGCCCACTTGCTTGGGTCGTAGGCCTTGAAGTCCTCGCCTTCGATGGTGGTGACGCCTGACTGGCCCGCCCGCATCGCCTTCCACGTCGCATCGGCGTTGTGGCCCAGATTGGTCAGGGCTCCAACACCCGTAATGACAACGCGCTGATCAGATGGGCGGGGCGGAGATGTGGGCATGCGGGGTTGGTTCCTGTCCATGGCCTGCCGGTGGACGAGTTATTGCGCGACGGGGCGGCCGCCGGGACGACAATCGCCCGGCGCCGCAACCCACGCTCAATCCTTACTTCTGGCCGCGGTTGGCCTTGATGAAGTCGATGGCCGCGCCGACCGTCTTGATCTTCTCGGCCTGGTCATCGGGAATGTCGGTCTCGAAGGCTTCTTCGAGTTCCATCACGAGTTCGACCTGGTCCAGGCTGTCGGCGTTCAGATCCTCGGTGAAGCTCATGTCCCGAGTGATCTTCGCCTTGTCGTGCCCCATCTGGGATGCCACGATTTCGATCACTTTCGCTTCAATTTCCTGTTCAGTCACGTTCCGTCTCCGTTTGTGGGCCGACGCCCAAGGGGCCGACCCGAGCTTCCAAACCCACGAGCACACCGCCGGGACGAACCCCGGCGGAGCAATCCCATTCTAGCCAAACCCGCCGGGTTGTGCCAATCCGCGACGAATTCGGAAGGGATTTGGTCGGTTCGCGACGCGCCGGCGCTCAGTCCTTCTCTCGCGTCGCATCAAAGACCGCGCCGGGCTGAATCATCAGCAGGCCGCTGACCTCGCCATCGTCGCCAACCTTGAACCGCACCTTGTATCCGTCCAGCACGCGCACCTTGAACGTGTTGTTCTGCAGCGGATCAAGGTCATATGGCGGCTGGCCAGGCACGGTGCCGATCAGGGTCGCGTCGCGCCGCGTCACGGTGATCGTCAGCCCCTCGCGCACCACGTACTTGCCCACGAACTTCTCCAGTGTCGCAGGGTCTCGCAGCGAGGCATCGCCCGACCGCTCAAAGACGATCGGCTTCACCGATGGATCAAGCTGCGCCTCGATCGCGCTGATGTTTCCCTCCAGGTCGCTGCGGAACAGCACCTGCGTGTGCTCAAAGTCCGCCGCGGCGGGGTCTTCGCTCTTGCCAAACGTGAACGTGTCAAAGTGCCAGGGCAAGAGCGACACGCTCATGCGGTTGTACGTAAGCGTGAGGCCCGCGCCCGCATCGCCACCTGCCACCGTCATCGAGCCATAGCCCGGATGCGTGTACTCGCCCACGTACTCGCTCAGCGCGTGCGAGGGCGGCGCGTCCTTCTTGCGGAGCAGCTCGAGATTCTGCTCCGCCTGCTTGCCCGCTGCGAGCGCGGCCTTGTATCGCGACAGGCCCGTGTCATACAGCTTGAGGCTGGGCAGTTGCAGCAGGCGATCGGCGATCTCCTCGCTCACGGTGTCCGGCAAAGGCGTGCCGTTGCGATTGGCGAGGATCACGCCGCCAAAGTTCTTGCTCGGGAAGAAGAAGACCAGGGCCGTAAAGCCATCAATGTTGCCGCCATGGTGGACGCGGCGCTCGCCCCGATACATGTCGACGAACCACCCCAGGCCATAGCCCACCGCCGTGACGTGCGAGCGGTTCTCGTTGCTCTGCATGATCATTGCCGGGGCGTGGAGTTCATCCAGCGCGGCCTGGCTCATGATCTGATTGCCGTCGAGCTTGCCGCCAAGCTGTACCTGCACCCAGCGGGCCATGTCGTTGACAGACGAATTGATGCTGCCCGCGGGGCCGACCTGACTGAGATTGCGGAACGGAATGGCTGTGATCTTCCCGTCGCGCTTGTCGTAGGGCAGGGCGTGGTCGGGCGAACGTTGCGAATCGTCGACCGTGAAGTTGCTGTTGTTCATCCCCAGGGGCGTGAAGATCCGCTCGCGGACGTTGTCTTCCCAGGTCTTGCCCGTCAGTTGCTCGCCCAGCACGCCCGCCGCGAGGAACATGAAGTTGTTGTACTGCCATTGCTCGCGCAAGCCGTAGTTGAAGTCCAGGTGCGCCATCCGCGCGACCAGTTCCTGGCGGCTCGCCCCCGAGTTGTACCACGACAGATCATGGCGAGGCAACCCCGACCGATGCGTCACCATGTCGCGAGGCGTGAGCAGCCGCGTCCGGTCGGGCTCGGACAATCGAAACTCCGGCCACACCTCGACGACCGGCTTGTCCCACCCAATCTTGCCCTCTTCCACCAGCGTTGCCAGCACGTACGTAGTGAACGCCTTGGTCGACGACCCGATCGCGAACAGGGTGTCGGGCGTCACGGGCAGGTCCGACTCGATGTTGCGCTTGCCATAACCCTTGGACAGCAGCACCTTCCCATCCGCCACCACCGCCACGCCCAGACCCGGCACTTCCCAATCCACCAGCGCCTTCTCAACCCACGCATCAAACCCGTCCATCGCCTTCGCGGGGTCAAACGCGGGCTGATCATCACGCGTCAGGCTGAACGGAAACTTCTGCCCGACCTGCGTGAAGTCGCCCTTGAGCGTCGCGCCGTCGAGATTGCCCACGAACGTCGGAATCCCGGGCACGCCCTCGATGACAAACGTCACCTCCGCGCCCTCTTCCCGGACATCCTTCAGCGCAAGCCCGCTCGCCCCCTGCTGCGGAATGTCAATCTTCCCGCCAAGCCCCTCGCCCTCGCGCTGGAGCGTTACGACCACGTCCAGCTTCATGCCGGGCAGTTCGATCTGCCCCTTCCAGACCCCGGCCGCACCGCCCTCGCTCACAACCGCGGCGTGGGCCGTCGGCGAAGCCCAGTGGACCGCCCAGCCGCTCGCCAGCACAACCGCCAAAGCCCCAATGACCGCCATTTTCTGATGCCGCGCCATGCCCACGCCTCCAGCCCCCGCTCCGCCACTTCGCCAACCGCGCCCAAGAGTGGTTTTCTTGGACCCATCACAGCCAGCCGTGCCCCATGGTTGGGAGTTTGCAGCGCACCGTTACAGAACCCCACTGCAAACGTGGGGCAAACTCGCCTCGCGCAGGCCATGCGCACACACAAGCCGCCCCTGCGAGATTGTTCCGCTTGTGCGGGCTGTGCCGGGCATTGACGGACCAATCCGAACATGCCACTGACCCGCTGCTTTGGCCCTGTCGATGCCACTTCCCGGCCCTTTGCTGGGCACGGGCTTCGCCATGGATGGCGAGGTCCCAAAGTTCACTCCGGTCCGCCATCAGAAGAGGTTGTTTATGGCGAGCATGCCCAAGGAACCCGAAGCGTTTGCCGAGTGCGTCGCGGAGATGCTGCGTCGATTGCAGCCCGAGTACGCCATCGACCTCGTCGGACCGCGCGAACTGCTCGTCAATGGACGGCGCCTTGACCTCGAGAACCTCTACCGGATGGTCAACCACGAGCCCAACCGCGGCACCGAAATCGTGGAGCACTACCTCGAGCAGCTCTTCGCCGGCGAAGCGATCCAGCTGGGCACGATGACCTTCGACTTCGCGCGCCCGCGCATCATGCCCCGGATCCAGCCCGAGAGCATCTTTGAGCACCTCTCGCGCGAACAAGTTGCCCATGTCCCGTGGGTCAACGACACCGTGATCGTTTTCGTGACCGACCTCCCGCACATGACTGTAAGCATCACGACCGAGCAACTGCTCCGCTGGAACGTCTCGGTCGACGCGATGGAAGAGATCGCCCGCGAAAATCTCGACAACTACGCCCCCGAACTCGATGTCCAACTGGTGGAGAGCAAGGAAGGCGGCCGGGCCGCGATCCTGGGCCAGCACGACGGCTACGACGCCGCGCGGTTGCTCATGACCGACTTGTACTCGCGCCTCGCCCCGCAGCTGGGCGGCGACTTCTTCGTCGCCACCCCCGCCCGCGACATGTTCGTCGCCTTCAGCCGAGGCCCCCGCCCCTTCATCGACCGCCTCCGCGAACGCGTCGACAGCGACTACCGCCGCCTGCCCTACCCGATCTGCAACGACTTCTTCTTCGTCACCCGCGACGGCGTTGCCGGCACCAAGCCCATGCGCATGGGCGAAGCGGCCTAGTTCGCTAGAAACCGAGCGGCGTGAGCCGCCAGCCGAGCGACTCGCAGCAATCGACCGCACAAAGACTGCCGCCGAGGGCTTGCGCCCTTCGGTTCCTACATTCTCGCATGCGGCTGCACGCCTTCCTCCTGGTGCGCGACGAGGGCGACATCATCGCCCAGACCCTCGCGCACCTTGCCGGGTGCTTTGACAGCGTGCACGTCCTCGACACGGGGAGCACCGATCAAACCTGGTCGATCGTCCGCGACTTCTCTCAGCGCGAGCCCCGCATCACCGCCCATGCCCGCTGGGAAGTCTCGGGCAATGTCGGCCTGCGCGCGTACATGTTCGAGCGCGTTCGCGACAGCATCGATCCGGGCGATTGGATCGCACGCGTCGACGCCGACGAGTTCTACCACATCCCGCCGCGGGCCTTCCTCGCCCAGTACGTCGCTCCGCACGAATCCCGCGTCTTTGCTCAGCACTACGAGTTCGTCGTTACACGTTCTCAGTTCGAACAGTGGGAACGCATCGAGCGCGAAACCGGCGCCGCGCCCCAAAGCCCCGACGACATTCAGTCCGCCCGCGCGCGCTACATCCGCGACGAGGCCATGTGGTTCGAGTATCGCCTCTTCCGGTTCCGCCGGGGCATGCGCTGGCATCACTCCCAGGGCAACCCGTTCAACCCGGGCCTGACCGCCCGCCTCCGCATTCCCATCCGCCACTATCGCTGGCGCAGTCTTTCGCAAATGCGCACCCGCCTCGCCCTCCGCGCCGCCCAGTCCAAACTCGACCCACACGGCGACCACTGGCAACGCAACGACCCTCGCGTCTGGCTCATCGATGACGCCGACCCGAGCCTGCGCACGTGGCACCCCAACGCCCCGCGCGAACTCGACCTGCCCGCGCCTGATGCCCCCCACGCCGACCTCCGCCACCTCGAATGGCCCGCCAAACGCCGCAAGCAGGTGCTGCTGTACCGCTCGGGCTTGCCTCATGTGCTGGACTTGTTCCGCACAGGCAGCGACCCGTCGGCGATGCCGCACAACTCCGCAGTCACCCACATCGGCGCACCCATCACGCAATGACCGCTCCCCCGAATGCCGAATCCCGAATGCCGAATGCCGCGCGATACACGGGCGGTTGGTCCCTTCCTGCATCGCGCGTCCCCCTCGCCACCTGCCACCTCCTCATCATCGCCGCAAGTTTCGCGCTCGCCTGTGTGCTCATGCTCGTCTTCTGGCCTGGCCTGGCCACCAACGACACCGGCCATCGCATCTGCCTCTCCGACGCGCTGCTGCGCGGCGCGTCGCCAGGCCAACCCAACCCGCGCCCAGGCTTTGAGCCGCTGCCCGACTCCGTCTATCAACACGTCTTCCCGCCCATAATGTCGATTGTCGCCGCTGGCCTCCGCTGGCTCACGGGCACGTGGGGCGTGATGACGCTGCTGCAATGCTGGTGGTTCTTCGCGAGCCTGGGCGTGCTCGCGCAGCGTGTGCTGGGCGGGCGCATCGGCACGCTCGTCTGGATGCTCACCCTCTGCGTCCCGCTGGTCTGGAACACCGCCCTTGCGATGCTTCCAGATGCCTGGGTCGCCGCGAGCCTGTGCACGATGCTCGCGTGCATCCTCGTCGCGAGCGACTCTCGCGCGACGCATCGTGCATCAACGAGCGTGCTCGTCCTCGCCGCCTTCGCGATCTCTGTGGTGGTCTTCTTCGGCTTCCGCCACAACAGCATCACGGTCCTGCCCGTCCTCGCGCTCGCCGGCGCGTGGCTCTGGCTCGGCACTCGCGCCGCGCCCGCACCTGCTCGCCGCACCACCCGCGCCGCGATCCTCGCCGCGTCTGCCGCGACGCTGGGAGCAATGCTCTTCGCCCGCGCCTTGCCTTCGTTTGTTTCTTGGCGTGCCGCTGACGTCCCCGCGACCATCATGGTCTGGGAACACGTCGGCGCACTCAGCCTCGCCCACGACGACGCCCGCTCCGCCCGCCACTCTCTCAACGACGTCGCCCGCGCCGCCGGCGGAGCCGACCCCGCCACCGCCACCACCCGAGCAATCGCCCGGCACGACTGGGTCATGTTCAACACCATCGTCTACGGCCCAGACGCCCCCCTCCCCGCCCGCGGCATCCGCGACGATGGCGTGCCAACCCGCGCCGCCTTCTGGAAACTCGTGCGCGAAGAGCCGCTGCTCTACACCCGCGCCAAACTACGCATCTGGGCAACCGTCATGGGCCTCCGCCACGCCGGGCCCGTGCTGTTCATCACCACCGACAAGCAGGGTCCACCTTGGACGCACCAATACGGCGTGCATCTTGGCCTGTCCGGCCCGCTCGCACACGACGCCGACCTGACGAGCACCGCGCAGCCCAGCATCCCCACGCCCAGCGTGCCCGCACGCATCCTGATCCTCGCCCAGCGCCTCACCAACGCCACGCTCGCTCTGTGGATGCCCTACCTCTGGTTCACCGGCGCGCTGCTGGCACTGCTCTTGGCTTTCGTGCGCCCGCGTGCATCCCACGAACGCCGTGCATGGGCTTCCCTCCTCCTCTTTGCCGCGGCAACCAGCTACTACGCAGGTTTCCTCGTCCTCTCCCCCGCCTTCGAATGGCGTTACTTCCTGCCCAGCTTCGTGCTCCTGCCCATCGTGATCGTCGCCGCACTGTCACCAGCGACCAAATCGATGCCCCCGCTCTCGCGCCGTACGATTGCTCCGTGAGCGCTCCGCGCGACGCCCAACCCGGCTCGGACCATCGCCACCATGCCGCGATTCGTACCACCGCCGCGCACACACCCCCGCATCGCATCGAGCCGGCCGCCGACGCCGATCCGTTTGATCTCGCAGGCGAAGCCCCGCCCGCCCGTCCGCGCCTGCCTGGCCACGTGGTCCTGCGGGAGGACGAAGACGCCGTGATCGACGCACTGCTTGCGGACTTGTTCGTCCACGCCCGCAACTGCGTCCGCGTCTTTGGCGACTTCCACCTTGCGATTGCGTTTTGGCCGCAGGTGAACCAGGCCGTGCGTCGCCTGATGTGCGACCTCAACTATCGCGAGTTCCCTTGGTCGCGCACCCGCGTCTGGAGCGTTGACGAACTCGACGTGCCGCCCGACGATCCGCGTCATCGGGGCGAGTTGCTGCGTGGCCTGATCGTCGCCGGCGCCGACATGCCGGGCGAACAGGCCCACGCGTTTGACTTCTCGCAACCCGATCCCACGCTGCACTATGACGCGATGCTGCGCGAGCATCTGGGTTGGCGTGAGAAGGGGCAGGATCGTCTCGACTTCGTGCTGGTTCCCCAACTCCCCGACGGCGCGTGGGGCGGCGTGACCGACCGCCACGACGAAGCTGACCGCCTCACCATCCACCACCCCCCCACCGCCGAGCGCCCCGCGACCCTCGCAATGTCCTCCCGCCTCGTCCGGGCCGCGCGCTTTGTCGCGATTCTCGCCACGGGCAAAGAAGCTGCCCCGGGCGTGCGCCACTGGTCGAATCAGTTCTCCATCCACCCCTCCGGCGCGCTCGCAACCCAGGACAGCGCCGAAGTCCGCTGGTACTGCGACCACGAGGCATGTCGGTAGAGCAGTGCGAAAGTGCGGCGGTGCGAAAGTGCGAAAGAGAGAGGTGGCGCGGGCACGCGGGAGTCGAATCCACATTCGCACTCTCGCACTTTCGCACTCTTTCCCTACCCTCCCCCCGTGCCCACCCTCTCCATCGAGCCCAACGACAACGTCACCTTCAAAGTCTGCCATGAGGACGCTCACTGCCTGATCGTTTCCAAGCCCGCCCGAATCGTGACGACGCCCGGCCTCAAGCACGACCGCTCCAGTCTCCTCAACGGCCTCTTCGCCAAGTACGGCCCGCGCCTCCAGCAACTCGGGCGCGATCGTGACTTTGGTCTCCTGCACCGCCTCGACAAGATGACCAGCGGCCTCGTGATCGTCGCGTTCACGCGCAACGCATACGACGATCTCCGCGCCCAGTTCGAACGCCGGGAAGTCGCCAAGTTCTACTGGGCCCTCGTGGGCACCACCCCCGACCCCATCCAAGGCATGATCCGTGCGAAGATCGCGGAGTACGAAGGCTACCCGCGCGTCAAGAGCCGCCTCGCCGCCAGGGAAGCCGCACGCGAAACCAAGAAACCTCCTATGAAGCTGGCACGCATCAGCAGCACGGGCGAAGAGGCCGCCACCGCCTATCGCGTCCTGCAAGCCGCGCCCAGCGGCGCGGGCGGCGGGGCCCTCCTCGAATGCAGGGCCTACTCCGGCCGCCTCCACCAGGTCCGCGTCCACCTCGCGCACATCGGGAGCCCGATCGTCGGCGACGACTTCTACGCCCCTGCGCCCCTCGCCGACTTCGCCCCGCGCCTCGCCCTGCACGCCCACCGCATCGTCATCAAACACCCGGCGACCAAAGCAACCATCGATGTACGCAGCGAATGGCCGAGCGACTTGCGGGCGGTGCTCAAGAAAATGGGGTTGGCGAAGCCTGTGGTGGACTAAAAACAGCAAGTGGCAGAGCAACCCCAACCTGTTGCACAGCCTGCCTGCGCTTCGGCTGGCTGTGCCGAGCGGCCACGTGGGCAGTAAAAGCGCGCTCGTCGTTCGCGACGACGACGCGTGGCGACCTGACGGTCACGGGGAACGATGGCGCTGTCGCGAGACCGTGATGGCGATGAGAATCGCCCCCAGCGCCGCCAGACCTACGCCCACCGCATTGGGCATCCAAGACAGCATCACGAAGCGGTTCATCCAGTTCTTCAGGCTTGGCGTGGACTCGATGAAGGGCACGAAGAAGCCGTTGTGGAGCAGCAGCAGCAAGCCAATCAGCACCATCAACTCACCACTCGGCAGCGAGCACGGATTCGGCGAGCGGCGGTCGGTCGCGTGCCACAGAGTGAGCAACCGCACGAACAACATGCCCAGCGCGAACGATACGGCCAGTGCGCCCAGGAGCAGAGGCCACGTCGAAGACAGGGCACCGGCGATGGTGAACACGATCGTGTAGCCGATAGATGCGCCCATGACGCCCACAAGGACACCGATGATCTGACCGGTCGTCGGAGAAGAAGGGAGCATGGGATTGGCTGGTGCCGTGCCGTCGATTTGAGGAGTCATAGATGGTGTTCCTGGCGTGCGGTATTCAAGTCGGCGCGCAGATAGCGCCGACGCGAAGGCGTTCGCCTCCGGCGGGTAGCGAGCACGTCCACGCGCGCCGGCCGGCGCAAAACACGTTCAGCGCAACGGTAACGCTCAGGGTGGTGTTCGGCACCAGAGCCGGAGCGCGGGCGAGATCAGAGTGGGGTTACACACTGAGCAACGCAGGTCAGCGGTCGCATGAGGGTCTCCTTCAGGCCTGAGAGTTGAAGTCAGGCCCATACAAGACGCGAAGTACGCAGCGAGCTGACGCCACGATTGCTCGGATTGTGACAGCGCTTTCCACTGCCAGTTCGAATCCAGCCCGAGTCATTCCATCCCATCCGCCTAACGCCGGGTCAGTGTCCCAGCAGCGAAGCAGGGCGGCCGCAATCCGCTCGCGGCGCAAGCCGCCGAGCAGCTGCAAGTCCTACCCCACCCACTTCCACACTTCTCTTGCCTCGACACCGTGACACCTCGATACCTCGCCACCTTCGTACCCTTCCCCGTGGCCCTGACCACCCTCTTCATCGACCTCAACTCCTACTTCGCCTCTGTCGAGCAGCAGGTCGCGCCGCAGCTCCGCAACAAGGCCGTCGCGGTCGCCCCGGTAACCAGCGACGCCGGCTGCTGCATCGCCGCGAGCTATGAGGCCAAGAAGTTTGGAGTCAAGACCGGCACGCGCGTGGGCGAGGCCAAGCGGCTGTGTCCGTCGATCACGATCCTCGATGCCCGCCCGCGCCTGTACGTGCTGATGCACCATCGCATCCTCGCCGCCGTCGATACCAAGATCCCCGTCCACAAGGTTCACTCCATCGACGAGGTTTCTTGCCGGCTCGATCGCCTGCAGCGCGATCCCGATCGCGCCAAGGCCCTCTCGCTCGAAATCAAACAGGCCATCTACCACCGATGCGGCGCGTGGATGCGTTGCTCCATCGGCATCGCCCCAAACCGCCCCCTCGCCAAGCTCGCCACCGACATGCAGAAGCCCGATGGTCTCGTGATCCTCCGAGACCAAGACCTCGAGCCCGATGGCGGCGTCATCGCCACTCTCTCCGCGCAGGAACTCGCCGGCATCGGCCCCAAGATGATGAAGCGCCTCGAGCACGCCGGCATCAAGACCATCGGCGACCTCCGCCGCCAATCCGAAAAGCAAATGAGGCACCTTTGGGGTGGCATGGTGGGCGAACGCTGGTACCACTGGCTCCGAGGCGCGGAAGTCCACGAGCCGACCACGCACAAGGGCAGCATCGGCCACTCCCACGTCCTCGCCCCCCAGCGCCGTGACCCCGCCCAAGCCAAGAGCGTCGCGTTCCGATTGCTGCTCAAAGCCGCGGCGAGACTTCGCCACGACAACTACGCCGCTCGCAAACTGACGCTAAGTATCCGCCTCGTGGGCGAAAACTCCGTCAGCGCGTGGGGAGGCGGGCGTTGGGATGCGACGGCGGCACTTGGCGACGGCTGCATCGACAGCGGCACCATGCTCGACGCCCTAGGCGAACTGTGGAAACAAGCCGACCAGCACATGCGCGAGACTCCGCCCGTGCAAGTCGGCGTGACGCTCCACGATCTCGTGAGCTCACAAAGCCAGACGCTCCCGCTCTTCCAAGACGAAGCCAAGCAAGGCCGCATCAGCCAGGCGATGGACAAGATCAACGCCAAGTACGGCGCCAACACGCTCTACACCGCAAACATCCACGACGCCCGAACCAGCGCGAGCGGCGGCATCGCCTTCAACTTTGTGCCCGACCTGAGCATCGCCGACAGCGTGCAGGCCCGCCAAGGCACCGACAGCGGTCGCAATGAACGCCAACAGCCAGAGAAACGCCTGACAGACGCGGAGGCGAACGCGCTGATCGAGGCCAGCCTCGCGTTCGACCGCGAGCATGCGCCGCGAGCGTGAGCGTGCTAGCACGCCGGGGCTGAGCAAAGCGAAGCCCCGGATCGAACCCCAACTCGCGTCTGCGGACCGCTGCACGCTCAACCCGGGCCTTCGTCGCTTCGCTTCTCAGGCCCGGCGTTCGTTGCAGCGTTTCACAAACGCCTCATACTGCTCCGGCGTGTCAATCCCCGTCCCCCGACTCTCCACAATCGCCACCCCAATCGCAAACCCATGCTCCAGCACCCGCAGTTGCTCCAAACTCTCGATCCGCTCAAGAGGCGTGGACTCCAGCGTGATGTACCGCTGCAGGAACCGATTCCGATACGCGTATATCCCCACATGCCGCAGCAGCGGCTCGTATGGTGCCGCCTGATTCCGCGGAAAAGGCACGCGCGACCGCGAGAAGTACAAGGCGCGCCGCGCGGCACCGATCTTGGCCGTCACGACTTTCACGATCGCCGGGTTCGCCGGGTCGTCCTCCGGGTTCCAAGGCGACGCCACCGTCGCCATCTCGACTGATTCACGAGACGGCGGCGTTACCATCGCGTCCACGCACGCATCAATCACCCCCGGCTCCATCTCCGGCTCATCCCCCTGCACATTCACGACGATGTCCGTCTCGCCAAGCCCCAAGACCCGCGCCGCCTGCGCCAACCGGCTCGTCCCGTTCGGATGCGCCTCGTCGGTCATCACGACCTCGGCCCCAAACGCCACGCACGCCGCCCGCACCCGCTCATGATCCGTCGCGATCACGACCCGCCTCGGCCGCTTCGCCCGCAGCGCATTCTCATACACATGCTGAATCAGCGGCTTACCCGTGCGGCTGGCCAGCACCTTCTCTGGGAAGCGCGTCGAGCCCAGGCGGGCGGGAATCATCGCGACGATGGTGGGTGAGTTGGACATGCTTTGCCTTACGCAACATCGTTCGCAAGTCGCTGGATCAACGCCCACGTCCCGCGCACATCCTCGCTGCGCGTCAGGACCGCCCCAATCGCCATCCGCAGCACATACATCGACCCCGCCGTCCGCTCGCCCTCAAACACCGGCAGCGTGGTGTGCGTGAGATAAGCCAGCCCCGACCCGTTGATCTTCGCAATCAGTTCGCGATTTCGCCGATCCGTCTCCGCCGCCGCTTCACCACGTCGAGGCGACAGCCGGAAGCACACGAGGTTCATCGTCCGCTCCGTCACCAGCTCAAACCGCCCATCCGCCCGCACCAACGCCTCAAAATCCGCCGCCATCTCCATGTGCGACCGGATGTACGCCCGCAGCCCCTCCAGCCCATACCACCGCATCACCAGCCACAACTTCAGCGCCCGAAACCGCCTTCCCAGCGGCACCTGCCAATCGCGATAGTCAATCACCTCTCCGGCATCGCTCGCCTGATTCCGCAAGTACTCCGGCGTGATCGACATCGCCCCCGTCACGCTCGCCCGATCGCGCGTCCAGAAGCAATCGCAGTCAAAGTTCGTGAGCAGCCACTTGTGGGGATTGAAACACATCGAATCGGCGTGCTCGACACCCCGCAGCCAATGCTGAAACTCCGGGCAGATGCACGCCGCACCCGCATGCGCGGCGTCAACATGAAGCCACGGAAGAAGTGACGAAGAGGCAGCGACAGCAGCCAGAGCGTCTGCGATTGCGCCGACGTCATCAATCGCCGTACTGCTCGTCGTTCCCACCGTCGCGCACACGAACATCGGCACGCGGCCCGCGGCGATGTCCGCCCGCATCGCCTCCGCCAGCAAGTCCACACGCATCCGCATCCGCGAGTCCACATCGATCAACCGCACCTGCGACCGGTCTTCCGGTCCTCGCGCCAGCCCCGCGATCATCGCCGCCTTCAGGATCGACGAGTGCGCCTGCGTCGAGGTGTAGATCGTCCACCGACCTTCATCCGCGCTCGCGCCTGTCGCAGCAATCGCGTGCCTCGCCCGATGCCGCGCCGCGCACAGCGCCACCAACGCCGCTTCGCTCGCCGTGCCTTCGATGACGCCCCCGCCCCGCCCCGTTCCGCCGCCGCTCTCGCTCAAGAAGTCGCTGGGCAGCCCGATCGCCCGCCCCAGCCAATCCAGCACCCGCGTCTCGAGCTCTGTGCACGCCGGGCTCGTCGCCCACAGCATCCCCTGCACGCCCAACCCCGCGCTCAGCAACTCCCCCACCACCGCAGGCGTCGAAATGTTGCTCGGAAAAAAAGCGTAGAAGTTGGGATGCTGCCAGTGCGTGAGCCCAGGCATCACAACTTCATCAAGATCCCGCACGATCTCGCCCCACCCCGCCTCCCCAAGCCCGCCCTCGCCCGCAAGCCCGCGCTCCGGCGCTTCCAAAGGCAACGCCCGCAGCACATCCCCGGGCCTGGCCCGAGACAACACCGCCAGCGACTCCGGCCGCGCCCGCAGCCGCGCCCAATACCCCCCAACCCATGCCGCCGCCCTGCCCGCCGCGTCGCCAAGTTCTCGTGAATCAAGCCTGGGCTCCATGCCAGAGAGTACGAGTTCGAGGCCACAGCGAAAAGCGAAAAGCGATGAAGCGAAAATGAAAACAGGGCCGGAAGCCCCCACAGGCCTCCGACCCTCCTTCATTTTCGCTCTTCGCTGTATCGCTTTTCGCTTTTACGCCCCACACCCCGTGCAAGGCCCCTCGCTGAAGACCAGCAGGAAGCTGTCAATGTCGCACGGATCAAACAGCGACGTGTCGTTGTTGAAGTCCACGTCATTGCACGTCGCGCCGCCCGGAATACACGGCCCCTCGCTGAACACGCTCAGGAACGCGTCGATGTCGGTGGGATCAAACAGCGATCCATCGTTGTTGAAGTCAATCGAGTCGCAGCACGCGCCTGACAGCGTCAACAACGCGGAGTTACTCGTCTCCTCCCGGCACGCGTTGGTCACCGTCACGCGATAGTTCGTTCCCAGCGCATTGGGAATCGTCTGCCCTGGCTGCGCCGTGATTGTCAGCACCCGCTCGCGCGAGCCCTCGATCACCATCCGCTGCGTCGGTCCGTCCTCGACGTTCGTCCACACGCCCGAACCCACCGGAGTCTCGTACTGCCAGCGATACGTCACTGGCGGAGTCACGATCCCCGCCACAGAGAACGACACCCCATCGCGCCGGCAGATCGTCTGAGACTGCGGCTGCAGCGCGATCGTGGGCGGCACGGCGAAGTACAGGCTCGCCGGTTCCGTCGTCGTCACGCCGCATCCCTTCGAGATCACGCACACGTACTCGCCCAGCTGCCCAAGCGACGGGTTGGTGATCGTGAACGTGCTGGTCGTTGCGCCCGCGAACGTTGCCCCACCCGGCGCGGCCCCGTCGAGCACGTTCAGTCCGTTGCGCTGCCACTGATAGGTCGCCCCCGCGTTGTTCCCGACCGTCACCGAGAACGCCACGCTGGGCGTCCCCGCGCACAGGGCTTGATCCTGCGGCCACGCCGTGATCCGCGGGAATTCGGGCAGCGCGACCGCGTACACGCCCTTGAAGCTGGACGTCCACAGCGTGTTGGCCCGGCGTGCAAAATCCTCGGGTTCTCCGCCGAAGCCCTGGCTCGACACCAGCGCGATGTCCGCGGGATCCGTCGTGTCCACGATGTTGAGCTGGTCGGCGTAGTCATACACGAACAGCAGCGAGTCGACCATGCCCATCTCGTCGATCCCGTCGGGGCTCGGGATCGAATCCAGCAGCACGGGCGACATTGGGTCGCTCACGTCCAGAGCTTCGATCAGGTCGTCGCTCTGCGCGACGAACGCCGTGTTGCCTCGCATCACGAACGTCTCGACATACTCGCCCGAGCGAGGGAGCAGCGTCGTCACCAGAGTCGGAGCCCAAGGCCGCGACACGTCGACCACCGGAACCCCCTCCTCATGCCCGACGAACACAAGCCCGCCCACCGGATGCACGGACGAGAAGAGACTGAAGCCGATCTCGCCCGAGAGGTCGATCGAGCCCTCCTCCGTCACCGCGTTGGCAACGCTCGCGTCCAGAATCCGCAGTGTGTCCGTTTCGTCCAGCACGAAGACCCGACTGTCCAACACGCCCATCGACTCGGGACCTGCGGGGATCGTGCGACCACCCAAGGGCGACGGCGCGGCGGGATTCGTGATGTCCAGAATCTCAATGCGGCTATCTCCCGAGAACTCCTCGCTCGCCAGATACAGCCTGCTCCCCTCGATCACCAGATCGACGATGTCATCCGCTGCTGACGTATACACCAGTACCGGCACCGTCGGCGCCGTCGGCACCGCGACGTTCATCGCGTACAGCTCATTGCCATCGCCATATAGCGCGGTCGACCCGCTGATCACCAGGGGATCCGGAAACACCGGCTCGCGCTCGATCGTCGCCAGCTCCACGGGCGACGCGGGATTCGCGAAGTCAAGCACGCGGACGTCCCCCGATCCCAACTCGTACAGGTCCCCCGCGCTCGTCGTGAGTTGATGGGTGGATGCAAACCCGGCGATCGTCGACTGCAGGATCGGAGCTGCGGGATTCGTGATGTCGTACGTGCGAATCTGCGTGTCATCGTACCCATAGTGAATCCGCGTCACCCCGCCGTCCACGCTGATCGCCCCATGCCTGTTGATCCCCTCGTTGGGCAGGACCGAACTGCTCGTCATCGCCGCTGGATTGGTGATGTTGACCAGCGTCGTGCTGTCCCACGCGATCACCGCCAGCGTGTTGCCTCGCAGCACCAGGTCCTCGCCGATCGAGGTCGAAGTTTCGATCGTGTCCAGCAGCACGGGCGAGGCCCGATTCGACGCGTCCACCGCGTCCACCGTCCCCGTGGTGTTGCAGACGTAGAACGTCGACCCCGAACTCGCGATCGAATCCACCCACGCGGTGCTGTGGTCGTACGTCGCTTCGAGCGTGGGCGAGGCCGGGTTGGTCACGTCCACGATCTTCGCATCAAAGTCCGCTGCGACGAACGCCGTCGAGTTCGACACCGCGATGTCCGTCGCCTTGCCCACGTCCAGCGTGCCCACAACCACGGGCGAGGCAGTGTTGGAGACGTCCACGATCACCAATCCTCCGTGCCCCGCGGCGATGTACACGTAATTCCCATCCAGGTGCAGTTCCTCAGCCGTGCCGCTGAACGCCGCCTTCCCTAGGCTGATCGGAATCGCTGGGTTCAGCACGTTCATCAACTGCAGGCGACCGTCGTAGCCCAAGTACGCCACCCCGTTGCGTACCTTGACCACCTGCGCCTCACCCCACAGCTGGTTCACCGTGTTCGACGAGCACTGGGCCTGAACTTGCGACGCGAGGCCACACGCCGCGACAATCCCAACGGCGATGGAACGAAGAGGAACGGACGAAAGAGTCTGACGCATGGCTTGCTCCTTGCAACCACGAGAGTTCGGTTCCCGATAGGCATGGGGCCGACAAGGCCACTTTTGGAGGAGCGACGATCGAGCCACGCCGGTCGCATTTTTTTGAGAATCTTCCCGCCCCCCCTGAGATCTCTGCAAAGTCGCACAAAAAAAGGAGCGACCGAGCCTTCGCTCGGTCGCTCGTTGGTGATCAGATTGTCCAGCTCACGTCTTCACTCGCCGCACAGCGTGCACGGGCCTTCGCTGAAAACCAGGAAGAACGCGTCGATGTCACACGGGTCAAACAGCGATCCGTCGTTGTTGAAGTCCACGCCATCGCACGTCGCCGTCGCGGGGATGCACGGACCCTCGCTGAAGACGCTGAAGAAGGCATCGACGTCATCGGGATCAAAGAACGAACCGTCGTTGTTGAAGTCGATGTCGTTGCAGATCGGCCCGCTGGGCCCGGCGAAGCACGCGCCGGTCAGCGTGATGGCGTAGGAACCGGTGCCGCCCGTGCCGGTCCATCCCGTCATCGGGCTGCTGGCAGAGGGTCCATCCGGCGCCCGCTCCGACCGGAACGGAGTATCAATCCACAGCGCGCCGCCTGCCGCATCGACCGGGTCGCGGTCCCACGCGCTGACCGCGAGCAGATATTGACCGTTCTGCGTGACAAACTGGCTGGTGAGGGCGGACTGCAGCACCGTCCCGCCCACCACGTCGTCGTTGAACACCACGCCCGTACCGTCCAGGTTGAACAGGAACATCTGAGTGTCCAGCGTGGTCCCGCCGACCGTCGACGCCGAGAATGACGCCGCGTCGCACACGTTGATGATGTACATGTCCGAGTCAGCCGCCACGCCGATCGTGCCGCGAATCGTGTTCAGCGAGCCGGTCTGCCCGTCCGCAGCCGTTGCATTCGAGGGAACATCGCCCGCATCCGCGCCGCAGGGCTCGACGAACTCGCCCGGCGTGGGCGTGTTCACGACCGTTCCGTAGCGAACGCTCAATTGACCGGCACCGAGATTCACCGACGCGCTGACGACCGACCAACCGGCTGCGAACGTCGAGTTGTACCCGGTGAACGAGACGAAGTACGTGCCCGCCGCCAGACTTCCATCGCGACCGTTGAACGCCGTGCCACCCGCGGCGCCGGGCCGCGAAACGCACCCGCCGCCAAACGACAGCGCGCTCATGAGGCCGCTTCCATCATCGTCGTCGCTGGCGATCAAGGTGCCGTCAGAGCTGAAAAGCCCGATCTCACAGTCGTTGCCCGGGGCCAGCGCCGTGCCTTCCGTATCGATGTCCAAGTACACTTCCGCACTCGTTCCCGCACCGATGGTGAAGGTGTACCAAAGCACTTCATTGGCCGCGGCCAGCGTCGGCGACGCTGTCGTGGGCGTGCCAATCGTCAAAGCGCCCAAATCGGTCGCCGCAGGCTGTGCGAGAGCCGCCGTCGCCAGGCCGCACGACGCAACCAAGAACATTCCACGCTTCATGTGAACCTCCTCAATCTCTGATCTGCTGCCACCCCAACGCCACCCATGGTCGCCGGGCCCGGACTTGTACCGGTGCTACACCGCAATGATACTCGTTCTTGCACTATTTGCACGTTTTTTCCACACGAAACAAGCGCGTTATCCGGCCTTTTCCACCCGCCCAACATACAAAAATCCCCGCTCCTTACGGCGGGGCTTTCGGGATCATGTTGCCATGGATACAACGAAACTCAGTCGATCGCGATCCTCTTTGGCATCACCTTCTCATGCTTGGGCAGCGTGAGAGACAACACCCCGTCCTTGAGTTCCGCTTTCGCCTTCTCATCCTGCACCGCCGCTGGCAGAGCCACGCTCCGGCTCATCGAAGTCATCCGTCGCTCGCGCCGGTGATAGCGTTCGGCCTGCTCTTCCTTCTCCTCGTCTCGGCGGGCGTTGATGGTCAGCACGCCGTCGTGCACCTCGATCGACACGTCCTCCTTTTTGAACCCAGGCAGGCTCGCCCGCACCACGATGTCCTTCTCGGTCTCCGAAACATCCACCGCCAACCCGCTCACCATTCCGCCCGATTCCCCCTCACCCCCCACGCCCCGAAGCGGCGCGATCGCAAAGAACGGCTCGGCAAAGAAGTCGTCGAACACCGACCGCGGAAACGAACTCATCGAACTGCGACGCATCATGCTCATGGCTTGCTCCTTGTGACTTACTCGGACCCCAACCGGGCCCATGCCTGACCGCCAAGGCCCCAGACCAATCGCCCTGGCACACCATCCCAAAGTTGCAAGCCCCGTGCCAGCCTCCAACCCCGCCCGCTGGCCCTTGCAACGCCACAAGCAACCACAAATCAAGCCCATTTCGTGTCATCAAGGCAGCCACGCACCTGCCAGTGTCGAGTTGGCAGCCCAATCCAAACATTTCCCTTATCAGCACCCCAACCACTCGCCCACCACACCCTAAAGCGCTATCCTTGGCCCCTTCGCCTCAGCCCCCGTGCTGCCAGGCGACCCTCGACCTGTTCATTTCAGATTTCAGTTTTTCGCTTTCCGCTTTCTTCGGAGCCCCCATGTCCAGCACCGGCACGATCACCCAAGTCATCGGTTCAACCTTCGACGCCCAGTTCTCCGAGGACTCCCTCCCCGAAATCTATAACGCTCTCCAGATCAAGGCCCAGACCAAGGCCGGCCCGCTCAACCTCGTGGGCGAAGTCCAGCAGCACTTGGGCGGCGGCCGCGTCCGCGCCGTGGCCTTGGGCAGCACCGACGGCCTGACCCGCGGCATGCCCTGCAACGACACCGGCGCCCCCGTCTCCGTCCCCGTGGGCGAAGGCGTTCTGGGCCGCGTGTTCAACCTCCTGGGCGAACCCATCGACAACGCCGGTCCCGTCCACACCGCCAAGCGCAGCCCCATTCACCGCGCCCCGCCCCAGTTTGCCCAGCTCAACCCCAACACCGAAATCCTCGAAACCGGCATCAAGGTCATCGACCTGATGTGCCCCTTCGTGCGCGGTGGCAAGATCGGTCTCTTCGGCGGTGCAGGCGTCGGCAAGACCGTCGTGATTCAGGAAATGATCGCCCGCGTCGCCAAGAACTTCGGCGGATACAGCGTGTTCGCCGGCGTGGGCGAGCGCACCCGCGAAGGCAACGACCTCTGGCGTGAAATGAAGGAAGCCGAGTACACCGACGACAAGGGCAACAAGGCCCACGTGCTCGACAAGGTGGCCATGGTGTTCGGTCAGATGAACGAACCGCCGGGCAGCCGCCTCCGCGTCGCCCTCTCCGCCCTCACCATGGCCGAAGAGTTCCGCGACGCCTCGGGCAAAGAAACCCTGATGTTCGTCGACAACGTCTTCCGTTTCACGCAGGCCGGTTCGGAAGTGTCGGCCCTCCTGGGCCGCATGCCCAGCGCCGTGGGATACCAGCCCACCCTCTCGACGGAAATGGGTGCATTGCAGGAACGCATCACCTCGACCAGCAAGGGCGCCATCACCTCGGTGCAGGCCATCTACGTGCCCGCCGACGACTTGACCGACCCCGCCCCCAGCACAACCTTCGCCCACTTGGACGCCTTCATCTCGCTCAGCCGCGGCATTGCCGAAAAGGGCATCTACCCCGCCGTGGACCCGCTGGCCTCCAACAGCCGCATCTTGGACCCCAAGATCGTCGGCCAGCGCCACTACAACGTCGCCATCCGCGTGCAGCGCATCCTGCAGCGCTACAAGGACCTGCAGGACATCATCGCCATTCTGGGCGTCGATGAACTGTCGGAAGAAGACAAGCGCACCGTGGCCCGCGCCCGCAAGATCGAGCGCTTCCTCAGCCAGCCCTTCCACGTCGCCGAGCAGTTCACCGGCTTCAAGGGCGTGGACAGCCCGCTGGAGCAGACCATCGACAGCTTCGAACGCCTCTGCAACGGCGAAGGCGACGACCTCCCCGAAGGCGCGTTCATGTACGTCGGCACGCTCGAAGACGCCAAGGCCAAGGCCGCGAAGATGCGGGCCTAAGTGGGTACCCCGGCTCTCCGAGCCTGACCGGCCGAGTGGCCCCCAATTTGATCCTTCAAACCCACGCCCCGGCGTGGGTTTTTCTTTACCATCCCAGCGTTGGCAAACATCGATTGGCAATCCCCGCTCTTCCATCTGCTCGGAGATCTCGTTGAGCATCCGGAACCGCTGCCCTACGCCTTCGCCGTACTCAAGGATCCGCCGACCGCCCGAGCGTGGCTGCTCGCCCTGCATCGCGAGCAACTGCTTACCTGCTGGCGCGATCACGTCGCGATCTCAGAGCGTGAACTCCGCGTCGTTCTCCAGAACATCGATAGCCCTTCATCACAGAAGGAACAGAACATCATCGCACGCCCAACCCTCGAGTGTCGTGAAGCCTTCGGCGTCGACCCCGCCAGATTCCATCGAGCACTCGCGCTCGCGGCACAAATGAGGCACACGTTTTGAGCCGCCCGCCGTGAGCGTTCTCAAGGCTTCCTCAAGACCCTCGGCCCCTGTCCCCCGCTCAGCGTCAGCGTCCGCGACGTCTGATGCAGCACGCGAAGTCTCAGCTCAATCGCATTCCCCGCAGCATCCTTCACACCATCTCGCGGCGTCAAGATTAACTCCAACTTGCCGCCGCTGGCCTCTCCACCTTCTCGCCGCCACGCACCCAACTCCACCCGCGACTGCTCGATCTGCCCATTCTGACCAACCTGTGTGTACGACTCCTCCCGCATGTACTGCCCGTCCGCCATCAACACCAGCGTGTACGTCCGCCGCGGATCCGCACTGACCCACGGCCCCACCCAAGCATCACGAGGCGTGCTCGCCGCCACCGCCGCTCCGGGGCCTGCCGCATCGCCCCCACTCACCTTCGCCGCACCTTCCCCCGCTTCCCCGCCGGCCCGCTGAACCACGTCCCCCGTGACGGCATCCGCCGCCACGTCACTCTTCACGCTCGCATCGCCACTCTCACCCGCCGATGCCGCAGTCTCCACCGGCGCATCCCCGCCCAAGTCAAGGAACGGAATCGTGCTGTCAATCCGCGCAATCGTCCCGCGCAGGCTCGCGAGGTGCGCGTCCAGCTTCACCATGCTCTTCTCGATTGACGAGAGCAGCCGCACCCGCTCGTCCAGCGTGCTCAGCGACGAGTTCGTCACTTCCAGGCCGCCCCCCACGCCCGTCAACCGTTCATTGGCGCCCGCGAGCATCTTGTTCGTCTCGTTCAGATTGGTCTCTACCGTGCCCAGCTTCGCGTTGACGCCCTTGAGGTCGTCGCGAATCTCCTGCACGATGCACCCAGAGAGCCCAAGCCCCGCCCCCAACACGCCCACCAACACCACGCCACGCCGCATGAAGTATCGCATGCCGCGATTCTAACCGCACAGTGACTCAGTCCACACCGGTACGCGTTGGCTCTTGAATGCAGAGGAAGACGGAGAGAAGAAAAGAGGAAAGCAGAGCATGCGCAGGTTCGTCCGTTCGCCCTGCGGACCCGTTCGATCCTCCCACTCGCCCATCCACTTTGCGCACCTGCGCAGCCAACCAGAGCCGCTTCTCTCCGCGACCTCTTTCTTCCTGTCTGTTTTCCTCTGCGTTCGAGAGCCCCCGCTCCCATCAACCTACGCCGCGTGCCGCACCGACAGCGTCGTCGTCCCCGCAAGGTCCGTCACCACCACGCGGTTGCGTCCGCTGTGCTTGGCGTTATACAGATTCTTGTCGCACAACTCGACCCATTGCTCGGCCGAGATCTTCACCGGCCCGCTCGCCCCCACCACGCCCACGCTCGCCGTGACCCGCATGTCGGGCGTCCGCGCCCAGCGCGCCTCCGCCACCGCCTGGCGAATCCGCTCGCACACCACCGCCGCTTCGATCGCGTTGGTGTCGGGCATGACGATCACGAACTCCTCGCCCCCATACCGGCAAGCCAGGTCGCTCTCCCGCACCGCATTCTGACGCAGGATCCTGGCGATTGACTGCAACACCTGGTCGCCCATCGGGTGCCCGTAGTTGTCGTTGATGCTCTTGAAGTAGTCGATGTCGAGCATCGCGACCGACAGCGGATGCCCGTGCCGCTGGCAGCGCGAGTACTCCTCCTGCCAGCGCTTGTCGAAAAACGTGCGGTTCCACAGGCCCGTGAGCCCGTCGACCTGCGCCCGCTGCGCCAGCATCTGAATCAACTGGTGCATCCGCAGCGCGGAACGAATCCGCACCCGCAGTTCGATCAGTTCAAACGGCTTGGTGACGTAATCCACCGCGCCCATGTCAAACGCCGCGACCTTGTACCGCGGGGCCTGATGCGCCGACAGCACGATCACCGGAATGTCGCGCGTCCGCGCGTCATCCTTCAGTCTTCGCAGCAGCACCAGCCCGTCCTCGCTGGGCAGCGACAGATCCAGCAGGATCAATTCCGGCGACCACGAGCACGCCTTTTCAAATGCCTCCTGCTCGTGGTACGCCGATTCAAACTCGAGTTCGTCGTGCTTGAGCCGCGCCCGAAGGAGCCGGTGCAGGTCCTCGGAATCATCAACGATCAGCACCCGCGACCTGCTCGGGTCGATCGTGCTGCTCGGATTGGGCCTGCGCTCCATCATCGCCTGCGCTTCACTTCGCCCCCGCTGCCCCCGCCAACCGAGCTTCACTTACTTCCGTACCGCCACCCGCCTGCACAGGTTCGTCAACTGCTCCACTTGCTCGCGCAATTGGTTCCACGCCGCTTCCTCGCGCCCCGCCGCGCTCCGCACCGCGTCCTCGAGCACGC
This sequence comes from Phycisphaerales bacterium, assembly GCA_022843045.1. Classification (GTDB taxonomy): domain Bacteria; phylum Planctomycetota; class Phycisphaerae; order Phycisphaerales; family UBA1924; genus BJHL01. The sequence continues at coordinate 7,283 of JALHOJ010000051.1, read as the reverse complement.
CCGCCACGGTTCCGATCCTGTCAAACCCGTGCCCGCCCGCGCTCCCGCGCAGCTTGTGGGCCTCGTTGGCCAGCGTCTTCCAGTCCTTTCCCACCAGCGCGCCCTCGATCGTGGAAGCCCGCCCGGGCATCTCCTCGACAAACATTTCGATCAGCTCCGCCATATCCGGATCCTGCTGCATCGAACTGAAAATCGGCGGTCCCTTGGGCGTTGGCATCGAAGACATAGCTGCTCCCGTGCAAGAACCGGCGACACGCCCGACCAGCCGGGCACATACGCCTTCACGGGTTAAGAATTCGACCGTTCTCGGCCTCAAATTCAACGTGGGACGACCTTCCGGGACGAAAGCCCCACAAGAAGGGACCGTCAGCACTCCAGATCACCCTAGCAAGCTAGATGGTCTGAGAAAACGCAGCTCTTATGTGGTGATTTTTGCGCGATTCGGCGACCCGCCGTCCTCGTCAAAGATCATGAACTCGTTCACGCCCTCGCGGAGGTAGTTCACCGGCACAAAGTACCGCGTCTGCGGCGGCACCGGCTTCCCGGCCCGCGTCGCGACAAAGTACCGCCCCACGTGGCGCCCGTTCACGAAGAATTGACCCTTGGTCAGCCCTTCGGGCTCAAAGAACACGCCCCGAGTCGCGCCAGCAGGACCAGTCAGCGACTTGGGCAATTCGAACTCGCAGCGATACCACGCCGGCAACCCGCCCGGGTTCTTCGCCTTGGCGAGCGGCCCAAACCCGTTGGCGGGCGGCTCCCACTTCGCGAACGCGATCTCGGCCTGGTTCGCCAACCCGCCCTCGACCTTCGCGAGCGACATGCTCTTGGCCGCCGCGGGCAGTTCGTCATCGACCTGCTCGTGATTGACGACCGTGATCTCGAGCGTGTTCACGCCCTGCTTGAGTTTGTCCTCTGGCAGCACGATGCAGGCCGGGCCGCTGCGATCCAGATACTGGATGGGACGGTCATTCAGCAGCAGCAACCCCGCGCTGGGCGGATGTTCGATGTGCAGCAGCAGTTCGGCGTCCCCCGAGTACTTGAACGTCATCGCCATCCGCTCGGGCACGGTCGTGTCGCCCTCAGCGACGTCCCACAACGGCGTCTTGAACGTCAGCAACGCGACGGGAGCCCCGCTCTTGAGCGCGGGCTTGCTCATCGCCACCGCCTCGACCGCGAACAAGTCGTCGATCAGGCCCTTGGCCTCGCCCAGGTTCACGCCGCTCGCAAACCGCCCGAGATTCTCAGCCAGGATCACCAGCGTCTGCTCGCCCTTGCGAAGATTGATGTCTCGCGTCACATCCGCACCGGGTCCGCGCCCGATCACGCCCGACGACTTGCCATCCAGGAACAGATGGAACCGGTCCCCGCCCGTGCCCACGTCCAGCGTGACCTTCTCGGCCTTCGGGTTGGTCAGCGCGAAGCGATACCACGCATACCCATGCGCCGAGCCCAGCGTCGCCAGTTCCGTCAGCGACTGAATCGCCGCGTACCGCGGGCTCTGGCCCAGGATGTAGTCCTCCTGCGTGGAGGCCATCCAGGGCGAATGCTCGATCACATCGCTGCGCAGCCGCTTGGCCGGATCGATGACCAGCGCCTTGGCCTTGCCATCCGGGCCGATCTTCGTGACCTGCTTCTCGCCACTCGCAAGAATGGGTTGGCTGGGCGTTGTGTGCGTCAAACCCGACGCGCCGACATACACCACATCCTCCGCGATCGCGACACGCTCCGTGTCTTCCGACCGGATGATCACCAGCGCGACGCCTTCGTGCGTCAGCACGCCGGGCTTCTCATCCTCAGGCACTTCGACTTCAATCGGCGACCCATTGATCGACAGCATGCCCCGCCCGCCTGCCGGGCCATAGAGCACCAAGACCGTGCCAGTGCCTGCGGTCGCAAAGCCCAAGGGCGTGAGATTGCAGTAATCCAGATGCACGCGCGGGCTCAGATTGACGTCCAGCAGGCAGCACGCGAACACCTGCCGCCCCAAAGGCACAGGCAACTCCGTGCCATCGCCAAGGAGCAGCGTCGTCGACAAGTCCTGATCGTGTTCTTCTTCGGGGCCAAACACGAACGCCGCCCCACCCTGAGCCCCCGTCGCGTGCACCACGCTGGTGTTCGCCACGAGCGTGCGCGACTTCTTGGCCTTGGACTTCTCGTGCTTGGCCTTCTCGCTGTCGGTCTGCAGCGTCGGATCCTGCGGCTTCTCGATCACGGGCTTGTACGCCGGATCAAGATGCGAGAAGACGCGTCCAAACTTGCTCGCCAGCATCGCCACCCGACGCACCGAGGGGAACAGGCTGGTCGCTACGCCGGTCTGATCCAGCACGCAACCCGCGTCCGCCGCCTGCGTCGCGTAGGTCGCGATGCCGTCGTCCGTCCGCCCGCCGCTGAAGCCGGGATTGATCCCGCCGCAGAAGGTCGTGACATTGACCTGCCCACCGCTCGCGAGCAGTTCGGCAAGCCGTCGCTCGACGCTGCGCGGGCTCATGACCGGGAACGCCTCGCGCCCCCACACGCCCTGATGCCCCGTCGCGAAGTCGATCACCAGGCGCGGATGCCCGGGCCGCACCGTCGTCAGCTGCCGCATCATCGCCAGCATGTTGTTGTCGCCCGACCAGCTGTCAATCTGGCCCTCGACCTGCTGCCACAAGTCATTGCTGTTGACGATCGGCACCGACAAGCCCGATTCGCGGATGTACCGCGTCAGCTCGCCCAGATACTGCGCCGCCTTCGCGTCATCCCCGCAGGTCCACTCGCTCTCGCACTGCAGCAGAATGATCGGCCCGCCCGTCCCCGGCGCCGTCACCTGCCAGCCGCGAATCTGATCCGCCACCGCCCCGATAAACCGCGAGCACGCCTCCAGGAACTGCTGGTTGTTCGTGCGATACGCGATCCGCACGCCCTCGCGAGGCGGGACCTCGTGCAGGAACGCGGGCAGCCCGCCCATGTCCCAGTCGCAGCCGACATACGGCCCGATCCCGAGGATGCAGTACATCCCCGCCTTGCCGACCAAGTCCACAAAGTGGCGCAGATCGTTCTCGCCGACAAAGTCAAACCGCCCCGGCCGCGTCTCATGGCGATTCCAGAAAATCGGCGTCTCAATGCAGTTGAGGCCCGCCATCTTCGCCGCATGGATGCGATCCGCCCACTGCGCTCGGGGAACGCGTGCGTAGGGAATGCGCCCGCTCGCGAGCCAGACTCGCTTGCCGTCCACCATGAAACTGCGACCGTCGTGGGTGACCGAAGGCATCTGGGGCTAGGACCCTTTCGATGGCCCCGAAGGGGTACGGAGGCGGCTCAGAAAGCCATGGTTAGCATCCGCAAACTTCGTAGGGCACTGTTGGCCGCAAGGATAGGTTGGGGGGGCCGAAATCACAAGCCAATCGACCCCGAAACCCCCGCCCAAGCCCCAATTCCGTGAAATTTTCGGTCTCAATCTTGCGCCCCGGCCCTGTTTTCCGCCCACCCACCCCAGTGTCACACGCGTCCCACCCGTCATTCCAAGGGCCTTCCTCGCCCTTTTCCTTCTCAAACTGAAGCCCCTCGAACCCCTTGGTCAGCCGCCTCCCTCGCTTTGACCCGAAGGGTCGAAAGCACGTGGCCAGGGACGGGGGGGGGGGGGGGTGTGCGAAGCCGCACCCCTAGAACCAACTCCACAAGAATCAGAGCCCTGAAAGGACGATGCACCTCTCCACCCAACCCAAGATCACAACAACAGTTTGCTCTTCATCCAACTCCCCGCATCCAAATCGCCGCCAGACTCGGTTACTGTCCGCATCCTCACGGGTACACCAAAGCCCCGCGCTCCGCTCCTTCTTCCATCCCTCTTCCCTATGACCACCCGCCCGCGCACAGCCGTCCTCCATCGCCTCGCCCTCGCAGGACTCGCCTGCTCCTCCATGCATCTCTTGCTTGGGGGGTGCGCGAGCGAAGCCCGCATCGATCGCGACATCCGCGCCCTGATTCGGGAGCAGAACGAGCGCCTCCGCGAGGAACTCGCCGAACCCGCGAGCCAACCGCTCGGCCCCGATCGCGCCACGCGCAACCAACTCGACAAGCAGCCTCCCACCAACAACCCCACTGCCGCCGAACTCAACTACCTCGCAGCCCCTGCCGACGAAGACGTCCGCGCCCGCCTCCAGCGTCTCCTCACCGACAGCCGCGCCCTGCCCGAGCGTCTGCTCAGCGACGGACCCGCCGCCGGGGCATCACCCGACAACTCCGCACCGCAGACGAGCACGGCCTCGCTGGAAGTCTTGGCCCTCGAGGACGCCCTCCACCACAGCCAGCGCACGGGGCGCGAGTTCCTCACTGCGCAGGAAGATTACCTCCTCGCCGCCATCCGCCTCCTTCAAGAGCGCCATCTCTGGGGGCCGCGCCTCTTCAACGACACCACTCTGGCCCTCTCCGACAATCTCAACGACGGGCGCACCGATCCCGCCCTCAGCCTCATCAACTCCCTCCGCGCCACCCAGCGCCTCCCCTCGGGCGGCGAACTCGAAGCCCGCTGGGTCTGGAACGCCGCCGAGCAGCTCCGCGAGCAGTCCACGGGCACCTACATCCAGTCGTCCGAGATCATTCTGAGAGGCGACGTCCCGCTCCTCCGCGGCGCGGGCAGCATCGCCCGCGAAGATCTGATCCAGGCCGAGCGCGATCTGGTCTATCAATCCCGCACCTTCGAGCGATTCCGCCGCGAGTACCTCGTCGACATCGCCCAGGACTACTTCGCCCTGCTCGAGACCCGCGCCCGAATCATCAACCAAATTCGCCAGTTGCAAAGCCTCTCGCAGTTTGACCGCGCCACCCGCGCCCGCGTGGATGCTGGCCGCCTGGAAGCCTTCCAGACCGCCATCACCGAGAACCGCCTGCGTTCCGCCGAATCCTCCCTCGAAGGCCTCCGCGACGCGTACGTGCTGCAACTCGAACGCTTCAAGGTCCGCATCGGCCTCCCCGTCGATCAGCAGTTTGACCTCTCCGACGACCTCTTCGCCCTTCCCGAGCCCGACGCCGAACTCCAGGCCGCCGTCTCCACAGCGCTAGCCCTGCGTCTGGACGTGCAAAACTCCGCTGACCGCCTCGAAGACTCCAAGCGCGCCGTCGCCAACGCCAAGGATGGCATCCTCCCCGATCTCGACCTCTTCGGCGAAGTCGGCGTCCCCACCGACCCCGACGACAACACGGGCGGCGTGGCCTTTGACAACGACGAAACCGCGTATCGCGTCGGCGCGACCCTGAGCATGCCTCTGGATCGCGAACGCGAGCGCCTCGCGGTGCGTGCGACGCAAATCCGCCTCGAGCGCGCCACCCGCGAGCACCAGCGTCTCCAGGACAACGTCGCCGTGAGCACCCGCGGCGCGGTCCGCGCCGTGCCCCTGGCACGCTTCCAACTCGACCTCGCCGAACAGCAAGTCGAAATCAACCGCCGCCGCCTGCGCGCTCAGAAGCTTCAGGAAGACGCTGTCGACCCGCAGCAGATCGTCGATACCGAGAATGACCTCCTGGACGCCGAGAACGCCCGCGACCGCGCCAAGACGCGCCTGCGCACCGCCATCCTCGGCTACCTCCTCGAAACCGACCAACTCCGCGTGACGCGAGAGGGCACGCTGCAGGTGCTGCCTGGGATGTAAGGCATGAGACGGTGAAACGGTGATGAAGAAGTCCTTTCAACGTTCCCAGATCACTTCACCTTCGTGTCGACTTGCAACTACGCTCCACCGTGCGGATCCCGGCGACCAAGGTGTATCGCGCGTTTGCGGAGTTTGATCGCTTCGACGATCAACGCTGCGAGGCGTACATCGCGTACATGCATCGGACGCCGGGGAATCACCTGGCGCTGGCGAAGGTCATCCTCTTGTTCACGGGCCTTGCTGGGATGTTCGTGTGCGTGGGCCTGAGCGCGGTTGTGAGCGATTGGCTCAAGGGCTTCATTCATCCCAGCGCGACGCCGTTTCGCCGGGATGAGATACAGACTTTCTACCTCCTCGCGTGCATCGCAAGCAGTTGGTTTGCGTTGATGTTGGGGCTGCTGACGGTTCGCGACCTGCACTTGCGGTCGGTGCTGCGGCGGCAGCTTCGGGGCGTGCGGTGTCAGGTGTGTTCGTACAGCCTGCTGGGGATGCCGGTGGTCGAAGGGGTGGTGCAGTGTCCGGAGTGTGGGGACAAGTTCACGATCGCGCTCCGGGGGCTGCGCGAGGAGGACTTCAAGGTGGGGGCGGATGAGTTGCCGGGCTTGGATGAACTGGTGAGCAAGCAGCCGCTGCCGGCGAAGCCATATGAGCATGTGATGGACCCGAGCGAGAAGGAACGGATCTTGAGCGCGGTGCGCGAGCGGCGCGGGACGCTTTCGGAGCGGTCGACTCCCCCACCGCCGACCCAAGGGTGAACTGGTTCGCTTTGGCACTCTCGCGCCGCTGCACCCCGAGTCACATCATCCCTGCCGCGATGACGCTCAGGGTGACGACGACGAAGATGATCGCGCTGAGGGCGAGGGGCGGATCCTTGAGGAACATCTCGGTGGGGTCGTCGAACGTGCCGCGTTCGATGAGGACCATGCTGCGCAGCAGGGCGAAAGTGGCGGGAAGCAGGCTGATCCAGAGCCAGTTGATGCCGGCGGGGATGAGCGTGGTCGTGAAGGTGAACTGGGCTTCGCGCGACTGGACGTAGAACGCGTAGGTAATCAGCGCGGCGACGCTGGTGACGACGACGCTCATGCGGAGCAGGTCGTCGGTGTACTGGCTTTGGACGCTGCGGGCGGCGCTGGCGTCGTAGCCACCCGCCGCGGCGGTGCGGCGCTCGCCCAGCCGCTTGCTGAAGGCGAGGAACATGGCGAGGAAGAGGGTGCAGTTAAGGAGCCAGGTGCTGGGCATGATGGAGACGGCGACACAGCCGCCCACGACGCGGAGGACGAAGCCGAGGGAGAGGCTGAGGACGTCTGCGATGGCGATGTGCTTGAGAGTCGTGGAGTAGAGCAGGACGTTGGCGACATACAGGCCGACGAGGAGGAGGGTGCCGGGGCGAGTGCTGGCGGGGAGGAGCAGCGAGAGGGCTCCGGCTCCGGCGAGCAGGAGGGTCATGAGGCCAACAGCAAGGGCGGGCGAGACCGCACCGCTCGCGATCGGGCGTTTGCTCTTGCGGGGGTGGTGGCGGTCGCTCTCGGCGTCCTTGAGGTCGTTGAAGATGTAGCACGCGCTGCTGGCGAGGGCGAAGACGCCGGCGGCGATGAGGGCGTGCTCGAAGACGCGCGGCCACTCGGCTCGGTCGAGGTCGCGCAGGCCGTAGAGCGG
>JALHOJ010000050.1 GCA_022843045.1 Phycisphaerales bacterium | reverse complement strand
GATGGTGGGGTTAGACGCCGCAGAGGGTGCAGGGGCCCTCGCTGAAGACGAGCAGGAAGCTGTCGATGTCGCAGGGGTCGAAGAGGCTGCCGTCGTTGTTGAAGTCGATGTCGTCGCAGGTTGAGGTGGGCGGGACGCAGGGGCCTTCGCTGAAGATGGAGAGGAAGGCGTCGATGTCTGTGGGGTCGAAGCTGGAGCCGTCGTTGTTGAAGTCGATGTCGTTGCAGGTGGGGCCGCAGGCGCCGGGGCAGGTTGTGCCGCCGCCGGCGAAGGTGCCGCCTGCGCCGCTGCAGTTGGTGGGGCTGAGGACGAGGCAGAAGCCGTTGCTGAAGCAGCATGCACCGTTGGGCTGGGGGCAGTTGGCGGTGGCGCAGCTGGCGTTGTTGCCGCGGTAGGTGCCGCTTTGGGCGGCGCAGTTGGCGGGCGAGAGGACCTGGCACTGGCCGGTGGGCAGGCAGCATGCGCCGCTGGGGCAGGACTGGTTTGCGCCGCAGACGGTGTTGGCGCCTTGGAAGACGCCGCCCGCGCCGACGCAGTTGGTCTGGGTGAGCACGAGGCAGAACGCGCCGTTGTTCAGGCAGCATGCGCCGGTGGGCTGGGGACAGTTGGCGGTGGCGCAGGTGGTGCCAAGCCCGCGGAACGTGCCGTTCTGGCTTGCGCAGTCGCCTGAGCTGGTGATGATGCAGTTGCCGTCGGGCAGGCAGCAGGCGCCCGAGCAGTTCACGGTTGCGCAGGTGGAACCGTCGCCGTTGTAGGTGCCGTTGGCGGTGGCACAATCGCTCTGGGTTGCGGTGATGCACTCGCCGCTGGGCAGGCAGCAGGAGCCGACGCCTGGGGTGCAGGAGAGGCTTGAGTAGGTCACGCGCATGACCCAGTCGCCACGGGGGCGGCAGCCGGTGATGCAGAAGCCGCCGATGTTGGTGTCTGCGTTGAGTGCGCTGAAGGTGCTCCAGCCGGCTTGGCAGCCCAGGGGACAGTTGTTGGCGAAGAGCCAGTTCTGGGTGGGGAAGTTGAGTTGCCCGTAGCCGCTGCCGCAGCCGATGGTGGTGTTGTCGGTGGCGGGGAAGGCGTTGCGGTTGGCGACGGGCGCGTCGCAGTTGGGGTTGGCGGGGGGCGTGTTGTGGCGATCGATGCGGAACGCGATCGTGAACTTGTTGGGGTTGCCCGCGAAGCTGTTGATGATGATCTGGTCGGGGTCCTGCGGATCGACGCTGAAGTTGAGATTCACGCCGTTGGTGCCGGCGGGGATCTGGATGTGCGGGAGGATGGTGCCGTCGCTGGATTCGGTGCGGATGAGCTGCCCGTTGGTGGGCGTGCCTTCGTAGATCAGGATGCTCCACTCGGTGGTGGTGGCGACGACGGTGGCCTGGGTGCCGAAGATCACTTCGGCGAGGTCGAGCTTGATGGGCCAGTCGCCCGCGGGCACGTCGTAGGTGACGCCCAGCATCTCGCCTTGGGCGAGGCCGCCTTGGAGCGTGTAGGTGCCGCCGGAGAAGTTGGCGGCGGTGCGGGAGAGGAGCACGGAGCAGGCGCGCTCGCCAAAGGGCGTGTTCCAGTCGGGCATTTCGATGACGCCTCGGGGCGTGACGCGCATGGTGCGGATGTTCTCGGGGAGCAGTTGCGTGACCGTTTCGTTGGCGGGCAGGCGGCCGTTGTCGGCGCGAGCGGCGGCGAAGGACCCACAGAGCGTGACGAGAGCGGCAAGGGCGAAGCGACAGGAACGCATGCGAGGTCTCCAACGGAGACGCGTCCGGGAAAACCGGACGGGTCAATCCCCTAGCAGTCTATAGCACGCGTCAACCCCCATGAGTTGCGGAAATCAGTAGCCTTGGCTGCGCAGCACCATGAAGCGATCACGATGGTGTTTGTGCCCAAACTGCATGGCGGAACTCGTCAGATAGCCTTCAACGGCGTGATAGATCATCGCGGCGGTCTGCTGATCGCCCAGCTTGTCGAAGCACTCCGCGAGTTCGAGGATTGCATCGTTATCGCTGGGATTCTGTTCAATATGGTCGTTCCAGTGGTGGATCGCGGCGGTGTAGTTTTCGCGCAGCATCGCAAACTGGGCCTTGGGGCGAGGCGGCAGCTTGGGGTAGTAGCGGACGCCCTGCACGACGAAGAACGCGGCGGCGGCAATGAAGAAGACACGGACAAATGGGGACCGCACGCTTGCCTCCTCTGGGAACAGGCACTCCCATTTCGAGCATCGGTTCGGAGCGGGCGTGTGCGGCGTGCCAACTACGGCCTTCTTCGGAAAGGGCGGCGACGTGCGAATCTGGATGGACGGTGTGGGGTGTGCGGGTCGGAGCAACGTCCGACAACTCGCCAGCGATCACTTGCGGGGTTGGCTGAAGAGCAGCACCAGGTGCACGCGGCTGCTTACGCCAAGTGAGGCGTAGATCGCCTTGGTGTGGTCATGGACGGTGTGGCGGCTTCGGCCGATGCGCTCGGCGATCTGGGGCTCGGTCAGGCCTTCGAGGAGCCACTCGAGCACGATGCGTTGGGCGTCGCTCACCTTGGAAAGCAGGTCGGGACGAGCGGCTGCGAGCTGGGCGCCGATGCCGGGGGGGCTCGTGCTGGGGTTTGGCTGGGTTGGTTGGTTGGAATCAAAAGCCATCGAGGGATACTCCGGCAAACATCCGCCCAAACCTGCTCCCCCACTGCGCGTTCCACCAAGTCAGTCCGCCCCTACTCCATACGCGAGGTGTCGTCCCCTGCTCTGGCTGCTCTTCGCATTTTGTTATGCTCGGGGAATCCTTTGGTCAGAGTAGGTCATTCGTGGGAACAAGTCATGTTCGCCCTGCCCGGCATCGGGTGCGAGGCCGGTTGGGTGAATCCTGGCAAGGATGGGACGCCGCGACGAAAACGGACGGTCGCTACCTTCAAAAGCGAAATCTGGGACCTGCGCGGCTCGCGGATGTGCCGGGCGGCCCAAGAAGAGCGAGCGAGGAGCACGATCATGGCGAAGAAACCAGCGAAGAAGGGCAAGATTGCGAAGAAGGGTGCGAAGAAGCCCGCGGCGAAGGTGGCCAAGAAGGCTGCCAGCAAGCCAGCAGGGAAGCAGGGCGGGTTTGTGGCGGGCGGGCCGTTCCCGGTTTCGACCGGAGCGGGCGCGAGCGTGATGGACCTTGCGCAGCGGTTCATGGCTTTGGTGCGCGAGGGGAAGGAGATGGAGATCTATGAGAAGTTGATGCACGATCAGGTCGTGTCGTGCGAGGGTGTGGGCAGCGAGCTTGAGTGGCGCGGGCGCAAGGCGACGCTGGCGAAGGGCGAGGAGTGGATGAAGGAGAACAAGATTCACGGCGCGCGGGCGGAGGGGCCGTATGTGGGCGCGACGGGCTTTACGGTCAAGTATGAGATGGACGTTGAGACCGTGAAGACCGGGGAACGCAAGAACTTCGTGGAGGTCGGGACCTACACCGTGCAGAACGGCAAGATCGTGCGGGAGGAGTTCATGTATTTCTGTGGGTGAGCTCCGGGCGGCGAAGGACGCGTGGACTGATCGCGGAGGGGGCGAAGCAGAAAAAGAGAAACGCGGAGAGGATGAAGGGCTTGGTGGGCCGTTCTGCTCTCCGCGTTTCTCGTTTTTGCGCTGCGGTCTTCGCGACTTGATTTGGTTGGGCGCGAAGGGTGGTTGACGCTTGCTGACGCGCGTTTCGTGTGTTACTTGTCGGAGTCGGGGATGCCCATGCCACTCCGGTTGGGGCTTTGGGGACGCGCAGGGCGCTTCCAGGGGCGTTCTTGGACGGCCTTGAGCATTTCGGCAATGGCGCGGTCGAGTTGGGGGTCGCCGCCGTTTTGCATGAGCGCGGGGTCGTCGATGACTTCGATGTCGGGGTCGACGCCGTGGCCTTCGACGCCCCAGGTGCCGTCGGTTTCGTAGAAGCCGAAGTTGGGGACGGTGATGGAGCCGCCATCGACCATGCGGGGGTTGCCGCTGATGCCGACGAGGCCGCCCCAGGTGCGGGTGCCGATCAAGGGGCCGAGCTTGTGGTGGCGGAAGAGCCAGGGGAACATGTCGCCGCCGGAGCCCGCGAGGCCGTTGATGAGCATGGCCTTTGGCCCGAAGTGTGCGTCGGGGGGCCAGACCCAGTCTTGGCCAGCGCGCTTGGCCCAGAAGTTGGTGTTGGGGCGGTTCAAGAGTTCGATGAAGCGGTTGGGGATCTGGCCGCCGCCGTTCCAGCGGTCGTCGATGATGAGGGCGTCGCGGTCGCGCTGGCCGAAGAACTGGCGATACAGATCGTTCTGGCCATCGACGCCCGTGTTGGGCACGTAGATGTAGCCGATCTTGCCACCTGACTTTTCGTGCACGTACGCGCGCTTCTGTTCGATCCAATCGCGGTAGCGGAGGTTGCCTTCGCCGCCCAGGGGCTTGATGACGATCTCGCGTTGCTTGGCGCCGTCGGCGTCGAGCGTGGGCTGGTCGCTGACGGTGATGCTGGTGACGCGATCGGCGGTGCCTAGGAACGCGGCGTAGGGATCCTTGCTGGTGTCGATGGGCACGCCGTTGACGGCGAGGACATAGTCACCGATCTTGACGTCGACGCCTGGCTGGCTAAGGGGCCCGCGGGCGTCGGAGTCCCAGGGGCCGCCCTCGATGATGCGGGCGATCTTGTATGCGGGGGCGGGGCCGGAGCGATCGAGTGTGAAGTCGACGCCCAGGAGGCCGACGTTGGCGGTGGGCTGGTCTTCGATGTCGCCCGGCGCGCCGAGGTAGGCGTGGCCGATGTTGAGTTCGCTGATCATCTCGCTGATGATCCAGTTGATGTCTTCGCGGCTGGAGGCGTCGTCGACCATGGCGAGGTAGTGCTCGCGGACCTTGGGCCAGTCGACGCCGTGCATGGTGGGTTCGTAGAAGAAGTCGCGCTGGAGGCGCCAGGCTTCGCTCACGATGTGCTTCCACTCCACGCGCGGGTCTTGCATGAGTTTGGTCATGCCGTTGGTGGAGACGGTCTGGCTCTTGCCGCCGCCTGCGGAGGCGTCGACGACGACCATGGTGCTGCCGCCGCGGAGCACGAGGAGTTTCTTGCCGTCGGCGGAGAGGTCAAAGCCACCGCCGCCCGTGACGGCTTCTTCCTTCTTGTCGTCGCCGGTGTAGTTGAAGATGCGGATGCCGGTGTCGGCGCCGCCCCGGCCAGAGCCGCGCGAGAAGATGAGCTTCTCGCCGTCGGCGACGACCATGTTGCCGAAGTTGCCTGGCGTGATGGGAAGTTGGAGGGCGCGGCGTTCGAAGCCGTCGAAGTCGATCTTGACTTCCTTGGGCTTGTCGGCGTCGGTTTTGTCGTCCTTCTTGCTGTCGCTGTCGCCGCCTGCTGCGCCCTTGGTCGCGGTGAACTCACCAGATTGCTCACCAGCGCTCCAGGTGCCCTTGAGTTCGTTGCCCGTGATGGTGGCGGAGAACGAGACAGCGGAGCCCTGCATCGTGGCGTTGAGTTGGAGCTTGCCGGTGGCTTTGTCGAAGGTGCCTGAAACGTCGAGCTGGCCCATCATGGAGACGGCGGTGCCGGTGACCTTGTCGCCATCGAGGGTGAGGTTGAAGGTGACGGCCATGCCGCCGCCTGGGAGTTGGGCTCCGGTGGCGTTGCCGGACCACGTGCCCGACAGCGGGTCGTCGGCCGCGGCATCGGGCTTCTTGTCGCCTTCGTCTTTCTTATCTTCCTTTTGGTCTTCCTTCTTGTCGTCCTTCTTGGCTTCGTCCTTCTTCTCGTCTTTCTTCTTCTCGACCTTGAACTCCTCCTCATCGCTCTTTGGGAGCCAGGGGTTCTTGACGTCCTTGTTGAGCGGCACCATCAGGACGACTTGGCTTTCGCGGTAGGCGTAGGTGTTGTCGATGTCGCTGTATTCGGGGTTGTTGATGGCGCGCTGGCTGACGAAGAAGAGCCACTCGCCCTTGCGGTCAAAGCAGGGGCTGGAGCTGGGGAACATGTGGTCGGTGACGACATTCTTCTCGCCGGTCTTGACGTTGGCGATCACGATCACGCCGTTGCCGGTCTTTTCCTCGGAGCGGGCGTAGGTGATCCACTGCGAGTCGCTGGACCAGCTGATGGCGGGCTGGTTCATCCAGGAGTCGGTGTCAAACTGCTTGGTTTCGCCCTTTTCGACGTCGGTCAGGAACATGCCGCCGTTCTGGTCGACGAAGGTGATGAACTTGCTGTCGGGGGACCAGCGGGGCGAGTAGCGATAGCCTGCGCCCAGCTCGCTGAGCTTGCGGGTTTCGCGCTTGGGCGTTTCGTCCTTCTTTTCCTCGCTTGATGCCGCGGTGCCTTCTGCCTTAGCGCCTTCTTCTTTGTCCGCCTGCTTCTCGTCCTTCTTGTCTTCCTTTTTGTCTTCCTTCTTTTCTGGCGGGCGGGCGTCGGAGGCGCGGACCCAGAGGTTGTATTCGCCACCTTCGTCGCTGAAGTAGGCGATCCACTTGCCGTCGGGGCTCCAGGCGGGATCGCGCTCGGCGATGTTGTCGGTGCGGGTGAAGGCGCGGACGACACCTTCCTTCACGGGCGCGGACCAGAGGTCGCCGCGCCCTTCGATGGCGACGCGCTTGCCGGTGGGCGAGATGCTGGCGCCTTCGACGACCTTGCTGGCGTCGATCGTGCGGGGGCGGAGCTTGGGGCGGTCGCCCGGGATCGTGATCTTCACTTCGCTGGATTGGCCCGTGCCGAGATTCAGCAGCATGAGTTTGCTGCCCAGCTGGAAGACGATTTCGCCTTTGCCGTCGGAGCCGGGGCCGATGCTGGGCCACTTGACGTCGTCATCCTTGAACGTGGTCACTTGGCGGCGCTGGCCGCTGGCGACGTCGAAGGCCCAGATGTTCATGCGGTGCTCGGGCCCGTTGTCGCTGTGGTAGTAGACGGTCTTGCCATCGCCGCCCGGCACCCACATGGGAATCGTGTCGACGCCTTCCCAGTCGGTGATGCGGCGGCTGGTTTTGTCGTTGAGGTTGAACAGCCAGATGTCGGTGGCCATGCCGCCGCGGTAGCGCTTCCAGGTGCGGGTGTCGACGCTGTGGGGCGTGTAGGCAAGCCAGTTGCCGTCTGGGGAGACGCTGCCGAAGCCGCCGTAGGGGACGGGCATTTGCGTGGGCAGGCCGCCCTGTGCGGTTGTCTGCCAGAGTTGCTGCTGGCGGCCCAGGCCGGCCCAGGCGTTGGTGAAGAAGAGGAGGTTGCCGGAAGGCATCCAGTCGCAGAGGGTTTCGCCTGCGGGGTGGTGGGTGACGCGGGTGGGAATGCCGCCGGCGAGTGGCATGGAGTAGATGTCGCGGTTGCCGTCGTAGTTGCCGATGAAGGCGATGGTGGAGCCGTCGGCGCTAAAGCGCGGGAAGGTTTCGACGCCTGCGGGGCTGGCGAGGGGACGGGCCTGGCCGCCGGCCTTGGGCGCGATCCAGATGTCGTTGGCGTAGACGAAGCAGATCTGGTCCTTGCTCACATCGGGCCAGCGCATCATGCCGGCGTTGGGCGAGACGTCGGCGACAGCGGCGGGAGCGATCACGCCTCCGGCAAGCAGGGCGAGGAGGGAGGCACGACGGGCGAGGAGGTGTTTCATGGCGAAAGAGAAGAGGCCCCGAGAGGACATCCGCGAGGGCGGATTGTTCGCGGGGTGGAGAGGGGGCGTTACAACCGGCGGACAGGTTGGAACGCAGAGGGCGCAGAGAACGCAGAGGGGGAGGAAAGCGCGAATGTGCAAGAGCGCGAAAGTGGTGGGGTGCGAGGGTGCGGGGTGGCGGGACTGGTGGCCTACAACAGGGCTTGACAGAGGGTGCGCCCAAGTCGATTTTGATCATCCGGCCCAGTGCGCTGGGAGATGTCGCGCGGAGCGTGCCGGTTTTGGCTAGTTTGCGGGCGGCGTTTCCGGCGGCACGGGTTGATTGGTTGGTGCGGCCGGAGTTTGCGCCGATCATTGCGCATCATCCGGGGCTTTCCAATGTCGTGGTGTTTCCGCGGCGGGAACTGAATCGGTGGATCGTGCGCTTGCAATGGGGGAAGGTGCGGGGATTTGCGCGGACGCTGCGGGAGCCGGAGTATGAGTTGGTGCTGGATTGCCAGGGGCTGATGCGCAGTGCGCTCTTGGCTCGGATCACGGGTGCGCGGCGGCGGATCGGGGATCGCAACAGCCGGGAGCGGTTGGCGCGGCTGGGGATGACCGAATTGGTGCGCACGCCCAAGGTCATTCACACGGTGGACAAGATGCTTGCTCTGGTGGAGGCGGCGGGGGCGCCGGTCTTACGCGACGCGAGCGCGATGCGGCTGTATACGAGCGAGGCGGATCGGGCTTGGGCCAAGGCGCAGGCGTTTTCGGGGCGGCGGTATGCGGTGCTTGCGCCGACGAGCGCGTGGCCGGCGAAGGAGTGGCCTAGTGAGCGATTCGCGACGCTGGCGCAGCACCTGACCAGCAAGGGGATCGCGGTGGTGCTGGTGGGGGCGAAGAACGAGCGGGAGCGGATTGCGAGCGTGGTGGAGCTTGCGCAGCGGAATCCGCTGGTGCTGGATCGGGTGGGGGCGACGAGCGTGGGGCAGCTCATGGCGATCATTGAGGGCAGTGCGCTGGTGGTCGCGAATGACTCGGCGTCGCTGCACATCGGGGTTGGGTTTGATCGGCCGCTGATTGCGCTGCTGGGGCCGACGGATCCGAAACTGGCGTGCCCGTATGGGCGGCTGCGGGATGTGGTGCAGCATGTGCGGGAGGGGGATGAGTTTTACTTCCGCGATGATCGCAGCGCGGGGATGATCGGGCGGATCACGGTGGAAGAAGTGATCGCGCGCGCGGAGGAACGGCTGGGATTGTGAGCGGTCATGCGGCAGGGACTGGAAGGCCCTGCGACTCACGGGCGGGACGCCCGTGCCACCGGCGGCACGTACGATGGGGCGTGGCGTATCAGGAAGAACAATCACGCGGGGCGTTTCTGCGGAAGCTGTCGTTCTATCTCGCGGGCATTGCCATCGGGTTTGCGATGCTGGGGATGATGCATCAGATGAAGAAGGCCGGGCAGGAGCGACAGAAGGCTCGGGAGGCCGCGGCGGCGGCGGAAGCGGCGAAACAGCCCCGGATTTTCCCACCCGCGCCGGGGGAGACGCAACCTGCGACTGAAACTGCAACTGACACGGCCCCGGCACCGAACTGATCCCATGCCTTTGGCATCGTCCTTGCGCTTTGCGGGAACGGCTGGGGCCGAACAGGCATTGGAGAGAGGATCGTGACCAGCGTGGCGCAGCAATCCAGCATCATCGAAGGCAAGGCGGGGCAGGCCAAGCCGGCCCGCGTCGATCAGCGTGTGATCCGGGTCCGCGGGGCCCGCGAGCACAACCTGAAGGACATCACGCTGGAGATTCCGCGCGATCAGCTTGTCGTCATGACGGGCCTTTCGGGCAGCGGCAAGAGCAGCCTCGCGTTTGACACGATTTTCGCGGAGGGGCAGCGGAAGTACATGGAGAGCCTGTCCGCCTACGCGCGGCAGTTTCTTGATCAGCTCAAGAAGCCGGATGTGGACGAGGTCGAGGGCATCCCCCCCACCATCGCCATCGAGCAGCGCAGCAGCGGGGGCAATCCGCGCTCGACGGTGGCGACGACGACGGAGATTTATGACTACCTGCGGTTGCTGTTTGCACGATGCGGGCGGCCGTATTCGTGGGCGGTGACGAAGGCGAAGAAGGACGGGACGGTGCAGGAGCGGAGCGGGCGGCCGATCACGGCGACGAGCGCGACGCAGATCGTCGATGCGTTGGTGGGGAGCACGACTCTCCGTGCCGGCTCGGAGAGCCGGGGTGCCCCTCGAGCCATCATCATGGCACCGGTGATTCGCGGCAAGAAGGGGTTTCACCGCGATGTGCTGGAGGACCTCTCGCAGCAGGGCTGGACCCGCGTGCGCGTCAACGGCAGCATGAAGGACATTCGCGAGGTGCTCAAGGAGCCAGGCGAGAACCCGCTGAAGCTGGGGCGGCACGAGAAGCATGACATCGAAGCGGTGATTGATCGATTGACGCTGGACGCGGAGAACCGCCAGCGCATCGCGGAGAGCGTGGAGGCGGCGATTCGGCTGGCGAGCGGCGTGGTGGTGGTTTCGATCGAGAACGAGAAGGGCGAGTTCGTCGATCGCTCGTTCAGCACGCGGTACGCGGATCCGGAGCATCCGGAAGTGGCGCTCGAGGAGCTTGAGCCGCGGCTGTTCAGTTTCAACTCGCCGTTTGGGGCGTGTCCGTCGTGCAATGGATTGGGCACGCTGCTGGAACTCGATGAAGACATGGTGCTGCCGGATCCGTCCAAGAGCCTTTCGGAAGGGGCGATCGAGGCGTATGCCAAGAACGTGATGGTCAAGAGCTGGTTCAACCGCGGGCTTCGCAAGTTCTGCAAGGCGTATCGGGTCGCGATTGACATGCCGATTTCGACGTTCACACCTGAACAGCGCAAGCTGCTGCTGCGTGGGGCATCACCGGAGGAAGCCAAGAAGGCCGGGATGAAGTGGGCGGGGGTGATTCCGGAATTGACTGATTGGTGGAAGAGCACGGAGAACGAGTCGGTCAAGGAGTGGCTGAGCAAGTTCTTCACGGACAAGGCGTGCCCGGCGTGTCATGGGGATCGATTGCGGCTTGAAGCACTGCATGTGCTCATCGAGAGCGACCATGCCGTCGAGCGAGAGGAAGTCTGCTCGGACAACGTCATCGGCCGCCCGCCCGGCAACAGCAAGTCGCTGCACCACCTCAATATCGCGGAGTTTTCGCGGCTGGACATCACCGAGGCGGTGAAGTTTGCGGAGGCGCTGCGGCTGAGTGAGGAACAGCGGATCATTGCGCAGCCGATCCTCAAGGAGATCAACAACCGACTGCGATTCTTGATGGGGGTGGGGCTGGAGTATCTGAATCTTTCGCGCAAGACGGCGACGCTTTCGGGGGGCGAGGCGCAGCGGATCCGATTGGCGTCACAGGTTGGGTCGGGGCTCGTCGGCGCGTGCTATGTGCTGGACGAGCCGACCATCGGGCTGCACCAGCGCGACAACGACCGGCTCATCGCGACGCTGCGGCATCTTGCGGACATTGGCAACACCGTGCTGGTTGTCGAGCATGATGAGGACATGATTCGCGCGGCGGACCATGTCGTGGACGTGGGGCCGGGGCCGGGCGTGCATGGTGGGAGGATCGTGGCGCAGGGGACGATCGCGGAGATTTGCGCAACGCCCGCGTCGATCACGGGTGATTATCTGGCGGGGCGACGGAAGATCGATACGCCCAAGCAACGCCGCACGCTGAGCGAGAAGCACGCGATCGTCGTGAAGGGCGCGAGCGAGAACAACCTCAAGGGCGTGGATGTCGCGATTCCCGTGGGCGGCATGGTGCTGGTCACGGGCGTGTCGGGCAGCGGCAAGAGCACGCTGGTCAACGACATCGTGCTGCGGGCGGTGCGGCGTGAACTGCTGGGCTCGCGCGAGTTGCCCGGGGCGCACAAGGCCATCAAGCTGCCCGCGGGCAAGCACGCTATCGACCGCATCATCGAGGTTGATCAAACGCCCATTGGTCGCACGCCCCGCAGCAACCCGGCGACGTACGTGGGCTTCTTTGACGACATTCGCAAGGTCTTTGTGCAGACCAAGGAGGCCAAGGTTCGTGGCTATAAGCCTGGGCGATTCAGCTTCAACGTCACGGTGCAGAATGGCGGCGGGCGCTGCGAGGCGTGTCAGGGGCAGGGGCTCAAGAAGATTGAGATGCACTTCCTGCCGGATGTGTTTGTGGAGTGCGAGGTATGCCGGGGGAAGCGGTATAACCGCGAGACGCTTGAGGTCATGTATCGGGGCAAGAACATCGCGGATGTGCTTGATATGACCATCGAGGATGCGCTGAAGTTCTTCGAGAACCATCCGAAGGTGCTGCGGCCGCTGCAGTGCCTGCATGATGTGGGACTGGACTATGTGAAGCTGGGGCAGCCCAGCACGCAGCTGTCTGGCGGGGAGGCGCAGCGGATCAAGTTGGCGACGGAGTTGGCGAAGGGGGGAGGGGGAAGCGAGCAAGCGAGCGAGCGAGTGGAAGAAGAATCGGATGGCGCGGATGACGGTGACGATGCGAAACCCGCGCCGGCTCGCACGCTTGCCCGCTCGTCGGCTTCCACGCGTACGCTTTACATCCTTGACGAGCCGACCACCGGCCTGCACTTTGAAGACATTAATAAACTTGTCAGGGTGCTGCAGCGACTTGCCGACCAGGGGCACACACTGCTGATCATCGAGCACAACCTCGATGTGATCAAGTGCGCCGATTGGATCATCGACCTTGGGCCCGAGGGGGGGGACAAAGGCGGGGCTATCGTGGCAGTAGGGACACCCGAGCAGGTGGCAAAGCACGGAAGCAGCCATACGGGGCGGTACCTCAAGGCGATGCTTCCCAAGAAGTAGATGGAGCGAAATGGGATCAAGCAATGCGGGCATCCTGGACGTGCCGTTGCACCAAGCCGTTGCGGCGAGGATTGTCGACGCTTCTGCCGGAGCGGTGCGGCTGGCGGGGCTGCATCCGCGCGAGGGGGGCAATCCCGGGATCGGCGTGAGCCCGCGGCTGCTGAAAGAAGAACGCGAGCGAATGCGCGACATCCGGGTGCAGCTTGCGAGGCCCGTGGTCGTGCTCAATGGGTACCACGGGTGGTCGGGGCTTGTCTACAGCCTGCGGGATCATCTTGCGGCGCTCACCAGCGGGCGGGCGAATGACTTTGTGGTGGTTTCGTACGGCACGCTCGGGGATGTCCCGCGGATCACGAGGCGGATTCTGGATTGCGTTGCGGCGCGATTGGGGATCGACGCGGGCGCGGTGACCTCGCCCGAACTCGATGCGGCGGGCATTTCGATGGGCGGCGTGCTCTCGCGGTGGTGTGCCCTGAGCGGGTCGGCGCGGCGCGGCGTGGCGGCGCGGACGCCTGGGTTGGGAAAGGGAGAGGTCTGCGGACCGCGATTGTCGATTCAGCGGGCGTTCACGTTTGCGTCTCCTCATCGCGGCGCGATCATGGCGGACCGGATTGCGCCCGATGCCGCGGCTCGGGCGCTGAAGCCCGATTCGGCCTGGCTGCGCGGGTTGGACGAGCACGCGGCAGAGTTTCCTGTTGATGTCACTGCGTACGCGCTGCTGAAGGATGGCATTGTCGGCGCGACGCGCACCGCGCCGTGGGGGACGCATCCGATCTGGATGCGCGGGCCGGCGATGTTTGCTCACTTCGCGGCGGCCCGGTGGGAAGCGTTCTTGATTGACACAGCGCGGCGCTTGCGGGGCGAAACGCCGCTGTTGGGGGCGGGCGCGGCGAGTGAGCCGCCGCACGATTGATGCGCTTCGCGCGCTGCGGTGATGCGTGAACTCCTCAGCGTGATCGCGGCGAATCCCCCGAGTGGGCTGCAATTGAAGCTCGAACCACGCCGCGAGATGGCTCGCTGAGCGATTTTCTCTGCTCGGGGGTTGACAGATCGAGCGAATTCTGGTTTGCTGGGAGCGGAGGGTCGGGGCAGTTCCGGAGTCCCCATGCAAACCATCGAGTTGTTTTGGAAACCCATTCTGTTGTCGGCAGTGCTCGTGCACGTGGCCAGCGCGATCGTGTGGATGCTGCTCCCTATACACAAGAACGACTTCAAGAACCCCGGCGACAAGGAGAAGGACATCCTCGAGTTTGTTCGCAGGTTGGGCTTGGCACCTGGTGTCTATTGGGTGCCGTACTGCGGGCACGGGGCGGATCGGAAGAACCCGGAAGTGATCGAGAAGATGAAGGCCGGGCCGTATGCGAGCGTGAACATTCTGGGCAAGCCGCCCAGCATGGGGCTGAGCATGATCATGTGGGTACTGAACCTGCTGGGGATCGCGTTCTTGGTCGCGTACATCGTCGGGAGCGCGGGAATGCAGCCGGGGACGTCGTACATGCACGCGTTCAAGGTGTGCGGACTGATCGCGCTGCTGGCGCATGGGGGCAACGCGCTCACGCTTTCGATCTGGATGGGGATGCCCTGGTCGCACCTGCCCGGTCGGATCATCGACGCGGTGATCTACGCCTCGCTGACGGCGGGGACGTTCGCGTGGCTGTGGCCGAAGGCATGAGGCGCCCTCGCGCGGGGGGGGCGGTCAGGAATGAACTGAGGTTGGTGGATCAGTGCTCGTCGCCGACCAGGGGCGTGCGGGCCTTGGTCATGGCCCAGGTGGCGAAGCAGATCGCGGCGAGGATGAGGATGCCGCCGAAGATGAGGCCGGCGTAGCCGCCCGACCAGGCCAACGTGACGATGTTCATCGTGGGATTCGTCATGGGAGTCTCCGGAACTAGAGCCCAACGACCAGGGGAAGTGGATTGCCCGATCTCGACGGTTGACGGCCAGGACACCAACGGCACCGGACGGAAGCCGCTTATGGCTGCTGCGGTCAAGCCCTGACCAGGTTCACGGTCACGCCCGTGCATCGGGCCCGGCCGTCAACCGACGAGACGAGGCGAGCGGGGAGTATACGCGAGGAGGGTGGGTGGGTTCGCGTCCGAGAGTTCGGTCCGCTGGTTCCAGGCGTGGGCATCGCCCGAGCGTGTGCGACAAAGCTGGACCCAACCGGCGGGCTGGCCCGTAGGATGTTCCGGTCCCACTCCACTTTCATGGGTGCCCATGATTTTTCGTGTTGATGGGAGGCGGACCGACATTCCGGAGCGTTCCAGGAGGTTTGCATGTCCTCTGAGTCCATCGTGCGCGCGGGGTCTGGCGATGCCGAGCCGCCCGCGCCTTCTTCCGCCGGTTCTCTGGCCGGTTCTCTGGCTGGTTCTCTGGCCGGATCGCCGCCGATTGAGTCGGTCCGGGGTGATCATGGCAGACTTGAGCACGGGCGCACCGACGCCGAGCAGTTGCAGCGGCTGTTCGTGATACGAGTGGTGCGACTGGTGTTCGCGATTCTGATCGTGACGTTTACCACGATCGCGTTCTACCAGGCGTGGTCGCTGAGCAAGGAAGCCAACCGGATCTTTTGGGCGCCTGTGGCGATCGCGGCGCTCATCGTGGTGGTGGTGGTGGGCGTCGACAAGCTGACGCCCGTGAAGCGGGTGTCGTCGATCGTCGGTGTCGTCGTGGGGCTGTTGTTCGGCCTGCTGGCGGCGTTGGTGCTGGGCTCGCTGGCGGACCTGCTCCTTCAGAGCTGGACCGACCGGCAGATGTTCGAGCAGTATCAGCCGATGATCCAGTCGATCAAGATCATCGTGGGCATTTGCCTGGGGTATCTGGGCGTGGTGACGGTGCTGCAGACGCAGGACGACTTCCGGCTGGTGATTCCCTATATCGAGTTCGCCAAGCAGATTCGCGGCGTACGCCCGATCCTGCTGGATTCCTCGGCGCTGATCGATGGCCGGATCGCTGATATCGCGAGCACGAGGTTCATTCAGGCTCCGCTGATTGTCCCGCAGTTTGTCGTGCGTGAGTTGCAAACTCTCGCTGACAGCGCGGACACCATGAAGCGGACCAAGGGGCGGCGGGGGTTGGACATGATCACCAAGCTCCAGCGGCAGGCGACGGTCGACGTATCAATTGACGAGACGCCCGTGGCGCAGAACGCGGTGGATCAGATGCTGGTGGACCTTGCCCGCGCGATGCCCGCGATGATCCTGACGACCGATGTGGCGCTTGCGCGGGTGGCGGGGATTCAGGGGGCCCTTGCCCTGAACCTGAACGACCTTGCGAACGCGGCGAAGATCAACCTTGCGCCGGGCGAGATGCTGAGCGTCAAGGTGCTGCGCGAGGGTGAGCAGGCTGGGCAGGGCGTGGGCTACATGCCCGATGGCACCATGATCGTTCTCGAAGATGGCGAAGAGTTCATCGGCAGGCAGGTGGAAGCCGTCGTGACCAGCAGCCTGCAGACCAGCGCGGGGCGGCTGATTTTCGCGCGGATTGGCGCGGAAGCGCCGCGGCGTGAAGTCGCGGCGACCAACGCACCCGCCGCGCCTGTCGCGAGAGCTCCGGAAGTGGCGTCGGTTGAAGTCGCGAGGCCTGATGCCCCTGCGAGCGAGCAACCCGAGCCCGGCGCTGCCGGCGCGCCCGCGGCACCCGAGGCCCGCTCGCCTCATCCGCCTCGCCTGCCCGCGAACATTCGACAAGGGACGCCCCGCAACCCGCGCCGCTAAGCGATACCTTCTGCGATGGGCCACATTCCACACGCGAGCGAACCATGGACCGCTACACGCATCGTGGGGGTGTTTCTTGGGCCGATTCTCGCGATCGTGCTGTACCACACGCTGCCCGATGCGATCCGCAACGATGCGGGCGAGGTGCTTGCGCCGCTGTCGCCTGCGGGGAGAATGACCCTTGCGATCGGGGCGTGGCTGGCGACGTGGTGGGTGACGGAAGCGATCGCGATCGAGGCTGCGGCGCTGCTGCCGCTGGTGGCGTTTCCGATCGCGGGGGTCTCGGACTTTCGCAGCACGGCAGCGCCATACGCGGATGAGGTCGTGTACTTGTTTCTGGGCGGCATGCTGCTGGGCAGCGCGATGGAGCGGTGGAATCTGCACAAGCGGCTTGCGCTGCTGGTCATGGTGGCGCTGGGCGCGAGTCCGCATCGGTTGATCGCCGGGCTGCTGCTCGCGACGGCGATCCTGAGCATGTGGGTGAGCAATACCGCGGCGTGCATCATGATGCTGCCGATTGCCATCGGTGTGGTGCGGCTGGCACGCGAGCGGCATCATTCGGCGTCGGGACTGTCGGGCGATCCGCAAGCGGCTGACCCGGGCTTTGGCATGGGGACGGACGGGCCCACTCGCAACTTTGGGGTCGCCGCGATGCTGGCGATCGCGTATGGGGCATCGATTGGCGGCGTCGCGACGCTCGTGGGCTCGCCCCCCAATGGCGTGGCTGCGGCGTTTGTCGGGAGGACGTATGACGACACGATCACGTTCGCGGAATGGCTGAAGATCGGGCTCCCGGCGATGCTGATGACGCTGCCGATCTGTTGGGGGTTGTTAGTGCTCGTGTTTCCGATGCGGGGGCTGCGCGTCGAGGGCGCGGAGCGGATGCTGCGTCATGATCTCGAGCAATTGGGCAAGGTGACGAGAGGCGAGTGGCTCGTGATCGCGGTCTTCACGCTGGCGAGCGTCTTCTGGATCTTCAGGCCGCAGCTTGCGGGGTTGCTGGGACTGACGCGCGTCGACGACACGGGGCGGACCATCGTCTTGCTGAGCGATGCGGGGATCGCGATCACGGCGTCACTGCTGATGTTCCTGATTCCCGTGCATCCCAAGCACGCGACGATGCTGCTGGACTGGAAGACGGCGCGCACGATTCCCTGGGGCGTGCTGTTGCTCTTCGGCGGAGGCCTGACGCTCGCTGCGGCGGTGGAGCGACACAACGTTGACGAAGTGCTTGCCGCGCTCTTGGATGGGCTGCGGAATGTGCATCCGCTGGTGGTGGTGCTGGTGGTGGTCGCGGGCGCGATGTTCGTGAGCGAGATTGGGAGCAACACGGCGGTGGCGACGGTGCTGCTGCCGGTGGTGGCGACGGCGGCGCCGGTGCTGGGTGTGCATCCTTATGTGCTGATCTTCGGCGTGACGCTGGCGGTAAGCCTGGCGTTCATGATGCCCAGTGGGACGCCTCCCAACGCGCTGGTGTTCAGCAGCGGCTACCTGCGCGTGCCGCAGATGGTGCGGGCGGGGTTCTTCTTGAATCTGGCGTGCGTGTTGATCATCACTGTGGTGGTGTATGGGTTGGCGGGGGTGATGGGGGCGTTGCCGTAAGCGCCGAGCGGCGCGAGCCGTCGGCGGAGTGAGTTGGCGCGACCGAATACGCAGAGACTTCCGCCCGGGGCTTGCGCCCCTCGGTTCAGATCCCGCACAGCGTACACGGCCCCTCAGCAAACGCGAGCAGGAAGCTATCGATATCGCACGGATCGAAGAGTGCGCCGTCGTTGTTGAAGTCGATGTCGCTGCACGTTGCTGTTTCCGGAATGCACGGTCCCTCGGCAAAGACGCTCAGGAACGCGTCGATGTCGGTGGGGTCAAACAGCGCGCCGTCGTTGTTGAAGTCGATGGAGTCGCAGGTGGGACCTGGCGGCGTGCCCAGCGTCAAGATCGCCGTATACGAGCCGGTCTCGGCGAAGTTGCCGGTGGTGTTGGAGAACGACGCGGCGATCGCGGCGTTGCTGTTGAGCGAGTAGGTACCTGGGTTCAGCGTGCCGGAGAACAGGAAGTCACCGTTTTGCGCTCGCGTCACGAAGTGGATCGCGAAGAAGACCGTGCCGAATCGGATCATGCCGCTCGCGTCTTCGTCGTCGAACGCCGCGTTGCCGCTGAGGGTGTAGGGTGTGGGCTGCGTCACGGTGAACGACACGCGCGTGTAGCCCACGGCATTCGCGCCGTGGCTGCACAGATTGCCACCCATGTTGATGATCTGGGTCGCCATCGACAGGTCTTGCTGGATGCGGCGATAGCTGCCGGTTCCTTCGATCAACTCCGCCGCGGCGCTCGCGGCGGTGAACGACGCCGGGCAACCGGGCAGCGTGGGCAGATCCCCGGGCGCGACGGGTCCGCCGCCGGTGGATGCGCCGGAGGTCAGTTGGCCCGAGGTGCCGGTCACTTCGTCCGGATCGTCGACGTTGTTGCCGGAGGAACTGCCTTGGCAGCCGACGGTGCCATTGGCGAAGACGTTGACGGCGCCGGAATTGATCGTGATTTGTGCGAGCGCGGCGGCTGGGCTGCCCAGCGACGCGGCGAGGGCGGGGAGGGCGACAAGCACGGTGCGGGACGATGGGATGAACATGAATGCTCCTTTCGGGGGCGAGTGCGGTTGTTGTGAGACCAAGGACCGGGGGCTTGCGCCCTGCGGTTCCCGGGGGGGCCGATCGAGGCCCAGTTGGAGGAGCGACGAGGTTGGGAGAGGGGTCGCAGATTTTGAGAAATCTGTTTCCATGCGAAAACCGCCCCGGCGGGTGCCGAGGCGGTCGTGTGGTGTTGAGCGTGGAGGAATCGTGGGCGGGCCGTTGGCCTTGTTGATTGGCAGATTCGGTTATCAGGCAACCAGGTCAAGTGCCGAGTTGGTGGGCGTGCCTGCGGTCGGGTTCGTGGGCCCAGCGGTCGGCGCGGTTGGCGACGTGGGGTCCGTCGGCGTGGGTGCCGGGGCGGTGTTGGAATTGGTGGGCACGGGAGCCGAGGTGGGCGTCGGCTCGGTTTGTTCTTCCTGGTTGCCCGGGACCATGTTCGCGAACTTCTCGGCGAGCGTCCATGAGCGATCGGCGCGGCGCATCAGTCGCTCGGCCCGCTTGTCGTCGCTGGGGTCATCGTTGTCGAGCAGGGACTGGGCGCGGGCCTCAAGCCGCTCGGCCCGCGCGGCGAACTTGTCCGCCAGGCGCAGCAAGCGCTCAGGATCGTGGCCGATCTTCTTGCCTTCGCCGTTTTCACGGTTGTCGCTCCGTTCGGCGCGGCTGCGTTCGCGAGCCTCGGGGGAGATGTCGCAGCAGTCACTCTCGCGCGGAGCGCAGCAGGAGTTGGAAGTCGGCGTGGTAGGTGTGCTGGTGGGCGGGGTGCTGGTTGAGGGCGTGGTCGGGGATGTTGGTGCAGTGGGGGTTGTGGGGGTTGTGGGTGGAGTTGTGGTCGTTGGAGCGGGCGCATCCGTCGTGGGGGTGGCGTTGGTGAACGTCACCTGCGTCTGGCGAATCTGCACGGAGGAGAAGAACCGGGCGAGATTGAGAGCCGAGGAACCGCTGATTTGGGAGAAAGTCATGCGGAACGGATCGGCAACGGGGCGTAGGGGCTGAAGCGAGTGTGGTGGTAAAGGCGGAAAAGGAGGTAAATGGGGGTGCTTATCGGGCTGCGGCGGCCTCTGCGCCGGAACTCGAACGCGACGCTGTCCGACGCTGCTCTGTCCACAGATCCCTCGCTGAACGACAAGACCCGCAAAACCACACATAGATCCAGCGCGGCATGAACCAACTGTCGTACACGATGCAGCCACCGCTGGGCGGGTCGCCGCACCACGGGAAGTGCTCTTGCTCTGCCGCTTCGTACACGGGATCTCGCCCCATGCGCATCGATGCCCAGCCCCGAACGCTTGGATCGCGATGCATCTCGCCGCGAAGCGTGTCGCTGTGGAGTTGGCAGCGGTCTTGGGGGCGTGTGGTGTTGGAGATGCAGGCGGGCGGCGAAGCTGCGCCCAGCATCATGACGAGCACGTTGGCGATTCGTCTGACATGCATGAAACCTGCCTCCGACCTCGATGCCTCGTTACTTGATCCGCTCAATCCTTACCATCCAGTCTCGGCTTTCGCCCCGAGGGCGGACTTCAGTCGAACGAAACTCGCCATCAAGCATCACGATCGACGAGTTGTTGAAACCTCCACCACGGACCACGATCCGGTCCCCGCGGATGTAGCGAAATCGGGTGCTCTTGCCAGGCTCGAGTGTTTTCTCGTTTGAAATGGTCGTGTGGTAGGTGTTCGATCGCGATTGCTGGTAATGAACCGTCAGCGCAGTGGTGCCGATGTTGGTGACGCGCACCGTGCGAACCCGGCCGAAGAGCCAGCCCGGCGATTGGCTCACGACACCGATGGCGATGAGCACCAAGAACGCCGCGATGCCGACCGCGAGAATCCGTCTCATCAGCGATGAGCGACGACCTCTGGTGCTTGGTACCTCTTCCGCCATTGTGCAAAAGCCTATGCGAATGTGCACAGCGACATCCACAGCAGGGAAGCGTCACCTACCTTCCCGCATGCGCTATCGCACTCTCGGCCGCACGTCGATCAAAGTCTCCGAAGTCGGGTTCGGTTGCTGGACCATGGGCGGGCCGAATTGGTCGCCTCAGACCGGGCAGCCGATTGGCTGGGCGGAAGTCAACGAAGCCGAGGTGCTGGAGGCCATCAAGCTGGGGCTTGATGCGGGCGTCAACCACTGGGACAACGCCGACATCTATGGCAATGGCAAGGCCGAGCGGATGCTGGGGCGATGCCTGAAGAAGCTGGGCGTCAAGCCCGGCACGCAAGTGATCGCGACCAAGGTTGGTCACTTTGTGGGCACCGCGCCGCACGCGTATCACCCCGCGCACATTCGCAGTCAATGCGAGCAGAGCCTTCGCAATCTTCAGGTTGACACGATCGATCTCTACTACTTCCATCACGGCACGTATGTCGGCCCTGATGTTGATGGCAAGCAGCACGACTACCTGCACGACGCCGCGGCGACGATGCACGCGCTGGTGAAGGAAGGGAAGGTGCGCGCGATCGGGCAGAGCGCGTACAGCAACGAGGACTTTGAGCGCGCGATTCCGGTGCTGAAGCCCGATGTGCTGCAGGCGAAGGCGAACCTGCGCTATCAAGACTTCATCAAGCCCGGCTGCCGATTGCAGCAACTGATGCAGCAATACGGCTGCACCTTCGTCGCGTTTGGTCCGCTCGACCAAGGCATCCTGCTCGACAAGTTTGACCCGGAGAAGCCCCCCACTTTCGCCGAGGGGGACTATCGCGTGCAGCGGAAGGACTTCGCGTCCGACACGCTGCGCGGCGTGCGTGCTACGTTGCAGCAAGTCAAACAACGAGCCGCGGCGGGCGGATTCAGCCTTGCGACGAATGCCGAACCCCGAATCCCGAATGCCGCGGCTTCCTCAGACATCGAAACCCTCTCCAGCATCGCCCAGCGCTGGATCCTCGCGCACGCGAATGTGTGCAGCGTGATCCCGGGCTTTCGCAATCCCAAGCAGGCAGCGTGCAACGTCGCGGCGGCGCGGCATGGGGAGATG
Organism: Phycisphaerales bacterium; assembly: GCA_022843045.1. Taxonomy (GTDB): domain Bacteria; phylum Planctomycetota; class Phycisphaerae; order Phycisphaerales; family UBA1924; genus BJHL01. Next base: position 11,311 of record JALHOJ010000050.1, on the reverse strand, counting down.
GGGGCGGGGGATGTGGAGTGGTTGCGGGGGGTTTTTGCGTCGTAAACGGGATGAACCGTGCGGATTGCGCCGAACTCACGCGGTGTGCGACCGTCGCGGGTATCTTGATCGGAGTATGTCCGCGAGTAACACGGCGACTCCGATCCAGCCAATCACAAATGCTGGAAAGAAGTACCTCCACTCGTAGCCAGGTGCGATCAGGAAGAACGCGCCGTAGTAACAGACACCCAATCCGAGACACCAGACGGCCGGCTCGGACAATGTGCCGCGGAACTTCGGCTTACGCATCGACAACCACGCCACCAAGGAAACCGCCGCGGCGATCAGCAGCGTGCAAGGCATCCAGAGTAAGTTGGTCGCCTGTCGAGCTCGCTCGCCCCATGAGTTGAGCGCGGCGCGACGCTGGACAAGACTTGCTGGCGGGCTCAACTCGGTTCGGTTGGTTGCCTCCCACGCGGGAACGTCGGGGCCGATCCACAGCAGCCCCTCGCCGCGACGCAAGCCGAACAAGCTTTTCCAAGTTTGCAGTTTCATGCGGGCGTAGAGCATGGGATGCTCGGTGGCGAGCCTCTTATGGGCTTGCCGGACTCGTGCGCCGAATTCTGGTTGGCGCAGGAGGCCCGAGGGTGCGGGCGCGTCTGGTCCGAAGTTGATGGAGTTGCCGGAGATCCAGACGTGCAGCTTGATCGCCGCGTCAGTTGCGCCGGGCTTGCCCACAACTTCGTCGAGCGTGTGCTTGGCTTGCACTTCAGGAGCTGTATTCAGCTTGAGCATGCCGACATGCTCCCAAGCGAAGAAGGGCCCGGCGGGGTCGCACGCTCTGAATGGCACAATCACCACCATCGCGATGCCTGCGGCGGCACCGAGCACGACGGCCATCGCGCAGCTGGACCTATACCGCCGCGACAGACCCACCATGCCCGGCGCGAGGAAGCAGCCGACGAGGACCAGCGGCAGGATCGTGGGCGTGTTGAATCGAAAGCCACACCCGACGAACGCGGCGGCAAACAGCCCCGCACATCGCAGCACGCGCGACCAGGACCGATCGGGCCACGCGACGAACAGGAACAAGGCCATGGCGATGAGCGCGGTCGCCACCCAGACATCGGGAAGCATGGCAAAGGCGTGGTTCCAGACGGGGGGCACGAACAACATCATGCACCACGCCGCGATGCCGACTGCGCGCCCCAGTAGCGACATGGCGAGCACGCCGCCCAGCGTCGAGAACAACGCCACTTGCAGCACGGTGGTCGCTCCCCAGGTGCCCGTGAGCATCTTCATCGTCGCGATCGCGACGGCAAAGAGTGGCGGAAAGATGTGATCAAAGACGATCCGCGGCACGCGCACGGGAGAGCTCACGCCCGCATCGGCGATGGAAGCGGCCATCCAGTGACGCTGCACGCTGTCGTTGGAGATGAAGCCGGGCCAGACGATGAAGACGCACACGAGGACAGGAATCAGGGCGATGATTGTCGCGGGGAGTAGGAACGCCGGGGAAAGAGATGGCGGGGCCGGGCGGGGCGGCGGGCTGGGCATGATGTGAGAGTACACGGGGCACTCAATCGAGCATGCTCACTTCGCGCGACCAGTACTGCGCGCTCGGCTTGTCGTTCTGCTCGCAGCATGTCCACACATCGCCGCGAAGTCGCGAATGCCGGTGTGCACCGCGAGATCGCTGAGGAGCGGACGAGTTCGCTTGCGAGGCTTCGATGCGGGCTTGCTCGCGGGCGTCACTTCAACTCGGGTGCCATTGGGAAGCGCCCCGACGGAATCGAGGATGACGGAGCCGTTGTGGATGGTGCCGCGGAGGAGCATGGGGGACTTTATGGTTGGATTGCTGTCTGAGAAGCAAGGATATGAGCTCGCGGGCATGGGGTGGATCGCACAGGAAGCCGCCGCAAAGCCGTCGGCAGTTCGTGGCACGTCACGGGGCGTCCGGTTGTGCCACCTACCGGCGTTCCCGCATTCATCAGAGTTGAATTAAGTCAACGCGAGGGACTTCACTTACCGGCGTGAGAACCGCCCGAACAAGCGATTCGTTGGTGATGTTCGGGTTTACAAACATCTCGATCCCCCACTTCTCACGCACACGCTTGAGATGATCAATTGCTGCATGCCCCGTCGAGAGCACGACAGAAGCGCTTTCGTGCGCAACGCCAGAATCCGGTCCGTATCCAAGTTTTCGCATGTTCTCAGGGTCAAACCCAAATCCAAAGAAGAAGACGCGTCGAGCACGACGCAGCAACGATCGCGCCTTTGCTGCATGCTGCTTGACCCACTGATCATCATGCTCCCAAGCCATTGCAAGCGACTTGCCGGCACTTTCCAACTCTTCAAGCGTAAATGCTCTTTCATCTGTAAACGCTTCATTGACCACGCTCTGAACAAATCGATCTCCTGGATCGAGTTTGCCATGCAGATGAAAGATCGGGAGTTGCTTGGCATGATTCCAGGCAGCCAGAGCATCAGTCTCTTCATCGGCCGCAAGGTGTCTCGCGATCGCCATTTCGATCGTCATGTCGTAGTTGAAAGTCACGATCGCCAAGTCGTCAGAGGGAGGCAATCCCAACTTCCAAACACCCTCGCATGGCTTGACAGCAGCCAAGTACAATTCTGTGCGCCAAGTCTTTGAGTGGGCAATGTTGCGAGAAGCGAGCGCTTGTTTGCCTAGAAGCACCTCCGCGATTCGAATCGCGGCGTGTCGTCGAATGCTGGGTCTGCGTCTAATGAGTTCATCGATGCTGCTGGAAGTCGAGTCTGCGCAAATGCGCTTGAGTTCGTGAAACTCCCCTGCTTTGTGCTCAAGAACTCTCGAATCAACTCCGCGAATTGCACAATGTTCGCCGAGGCTCGATTGCATCAGACCGAGCAGCTCGCCACCCAAAGGGAGCTTCACATCGGTTGAGGCTCCCGCTCCTATCACAAGAACCGTGCGTTCCATTGGGCGTTCTTCCCGTGAGTTCGGCAAACCGCAAACTCCCGCCTCGGAGGGGCGGGCCACCACCTACCTATCCAACTCCGCCGCCACCACGTTAATGCTCCCGATGATCGCGACAATGTCGCTCAGCAGGTGCCCCTCCGTGATCTTGCTCATAATGCTGTAGTTCAGGAAGCAAGGAGGCCGCACCTTCACGCGCCAGGCTCGCGGGCCGCCGTCGCTCACGATGAAGTAGCCCAGTTCGCCGTTGGCGGATTCCTGGGCGGAGTAGCACTCGGCGACCGGGGGTTGCCAGCCGCGGTTGGTCATGATGAGTTCGAAGTGCTGGATCAGGCCTTCGATGGAGCCGTAGACGTCCTTCTTGTTGGGCTTGACAACCTTGCTGTCGGCGAAGGCGTCGACGGAGCCTTGCGGAATCTTGTCGATGAGCTGCTCGATGATCTTGATCGACTGCTTGATCTCTTCGAGGCGGACGAGGTATCGCGCGAAGGCGTCGCCGTCGTTGGCAATCGCCACCGAGAACTTCACCTTCTCCGCGCCCAGGCCGTCCCAGTTGTCGGCGTAGCAGAGATAGGGATCGTCCTTGCGAAGATCGCGGCGGACGCCGCTGGCGCGGGCCATGGGGCCGGTGAGGCTCCAATCCATCGCGTCCTGCTTGGTGATGACGCCGATGTTCTGCACGCGATCGACGAAGATGCGGTTGCGATTCAGCAGGCCTTCGAGCTCGGCGACGGCCTTGGGCACTTCCTCGTGGATCAGGGCCTTCACCAGGCGCTTGAACATGTCGTCGCCGGTGGCGGCACAGGGCAGGTCCTGCATCAGGCCGCCCACGCGGGTCCAGTCCGGGTGAAACCGCTGGCCCGAGATGTAATCGACGAGGTCGTAGATCTTCTCGCGGACGTTGAAGCAGTAGATGAAGCCGGTGAAGGCGTTGAGGTCGAGCCCCGCCGCGCCGACGCACAGGAGGTGGTTCTGAATGCGGGCGATCTCCGCCATGATGGTGCGGAGGACCTTGCAGCGGGGCGTGATGTCGATGCCGAAGAGCTTCTCGACGGCCCCGTGCCAAGCGATGTCGTTGGCGATGGGGCTGAGGTAGTCCATGCGGCTGATGACCGTCACGTACTGGTTGTAATCGTGGGCTTCGGCGAGCTTCTCAAAGCCGCTGTGGAGGTACCCGATGTGGGGCGTGCAGCGGGCGATGCGCTCGCCGTCCAGCTCAAGCACGAGGCGGAGCGTGGTGTGCGTGGCGGGGTGCTGGGGGCCGAAGTTGAGGACCCAGCGGTCGCCCGTGTCGACGTGGTTCTTGAGGTACGAAGCGTTGTCGGTGTCGACGGAGAGGGCGTCATCGGGCTTGATCGTGAAGGGCATGGACGAGTATACGGCGAGCGCTCGGGAATTGACCCTCGAACGCCCATACCCCTGTTGAGACGTACTCCCCACAGGCACGCACAGCGTTGCCCGTGGATTTCCGGTGCTGCCGAACGCATGAATGCAGTCTTCACGAACAATTCGGCAAAAGTCGGTTGACGGGACTCAGTCTTGAGGTAATTTGTACATGGTTGTGTGCTTTTATAGGGTCGTTGGTTTATCAGGGAGCGTGTCGTCATGCGTATCACGATCGTCGCGTTGGTTTCGTCCGCCATGGCCGTTCAAGCGATGGGCAACGTCGTTGGGGTTTCGGGCAGCATTGCGGGCGGCCCGGTTGGAACCCCTGGTGTGGTCAGCATCGGCGGCAGCTCCAACCAGGCGTTCAACTTCTCCGGAACCGGCGCGTCCGTGCAAGGCACGTCTGTCGCGAACACCACAGGCGGCGCCTTCAACCTCGCCACCGCTGGCTTCCAAAACATGGTCGTACAAGTCACGGACACTGGCCCTATCGACTTCACGCTCGTCGGGCAATACGAGTTCGACTATGGCGGCGTCGCTGTCAGCCCAACCACGTTCGGCATCTACAGCTTTACCGGCAACAGCGCTGGTCGCACGTTGACTGTCACCTTCGATTCAGAAGTTGATGCCAACGCTCAGCAGGACCTCACGATCTGGAGCGCGGCGCTTCCGGGCGCTTTCCAGAGCGGGGCCACAACACCATCGCAAGCATTCTCTGCATCGCAGCCGACACTCGCGATGAGCGTGACGATGCGATTCCAACTCGGTGCGGGCGACTCCGCCGTGTCATTCAACTCGGCCGAGTTCTTCCAGCGAGCCGTTTGGGTGCCAGCACCGAGCAGCGCAGCACTGCTCGTGGGCGCGATGGGCATGGCAATGCGCCGCCGACGCGAGTGAGTCGTCTTCACACGCTAGCAGCACAAGCCTCTGGTTCTGTATCTGGTTCTACGCCGCCTCGCCCCGTGCGTCCCACGTCGTATCGCGGTTGTGCTTGGCCGCGCGGTTGGTGGTCGCGACCAGACGGGCGAGTTGCTGGCCAAAGTGCTCGCCGATGATGGTGAGGAGGCGCAGGGACTGGGCGTCGAACTGGGTGCGCTTGTCGCGGAAGATGCCGATGAGGGCGGTGCAGTCGTCGCTCTTGTCCTTGCAGGCGAAGACGGCGAGGGTTGCGTCGCGCAGCCAGCCCATGGCGGGGCCGCCCGTGGCGCCCAGGTCCGCGTCTTCGCGGACGGGCATGGCGCCCGCATCTTCGATGACGTGCAAGCCGCTTTGGCCCTCAAAGACCGGCGCGAGTGCGCTGCCAAGTTCTTCGAGTGTGGCCTGCGCGCTCTCGCGCGGAAAGTCGTAGTTCACATATGCGCCCAGCGAGTAGTCTCCGCTGTCGTCGGGCATGAAGATCGCGGCGTTGACTGCGCCGATCTTGCGAAGCAGGAACTCCAGCGTGGTGCGGAGCAAGGGCTCCACTTCGAGTTCCTGGCGCAGCAGGGTTTCGAGTTCGGTCGCGACCGCGACGTACTTCAGTTGGCCCGCGACATCGCGGAAGCTGCCGGCGAGTTGGCCAGCGACCACACCGACTTGCTTCTCAAGCTCACCTTGCAACGCGGCGAGCTGCTTGCTGGTATCACGCAGTTCCTTGGCCCGCGTGGCGCGGAGGCGACGCGAGGTGCGCCACTGGCGGGTGCGCTTGATGGCCTTGGCGATTCGTGCGGAGACGTCGAGCGGGCTGGCGTTGTCGATGAGGTCCGCCGCGCCGAGCTGGAGGCAGGCGCTGGCGAGTTCGATGGTGGGCTTGTCGCACCAGACGACGCAGGCGACGCCCGGGCGCTGACGGTGGAGGGAGTCGAGGGTTTCGCGGAGCTGCGGAGAGTCGCCCGCGGCGCACAGCACGAGTACATCACACGTGGCGCTGGCTTCGAGCAGTTCGGCGTGCTTGCGCAGCACGATCACCGCTTCGCACGCGCCGCTGAGGGCTGTGCGAGCGGGGCCTGCGCCTTCCGGCTCCCCCAGGAGCATGAGCGCGCCCGCGGCGCGCACGACGTGGGGCGTCGCGGCAGCGTTGTCGCTGGAACCGTCGGGCGAAGTGGGCTTCTTGCGAGCCATTGGGTGAGGTATCGGAGCAAAGCGGACGTTGGTTGAGGCGAGAGCGAGGAAACGCGCGTGTCAGCAAGTGTCGAAGTTCATTGTCGCTTGATTGCAGCAAGGCGAGCGTCGAAGGCGGGTGTCGAGAGTCGCCGGCATGCGACGCTTCCTGACGGGCGCGTTTGGTTCAGCGCTTAACTGGCTGTTCGAGCGCGGCCCAGCGGCGCACGGCCAGAGTTGCGATCGTGCCGCCCTTGTTGGGCGCGCCGGGGATCGGCGAGATCAGCGTGATCGTGCCGCCCAGAGACTCGGCGAACAACTTCGCACGCGTGAGGCCCAGGCCCTTGCCCCGCCCCGCGCCGCGTTCGCTGAAGAATGGATCAAACGCATGGGCCTTGGCCTTGTCTGACAGGCCCGGGCCATTGTCGCTGACGCGGACGATGAGCGCGCCCTCGGCGGGATCGACGAGGCCCGTGATGAGCACCGGACCGCGCGGCGCGGCTTCGAGAGCATTGCACACGAGCTCCACGATCGCGCCGCCAAACAACTCGGTGTCGATGCTCGCGACGCTGGGCACGCGCGAGAGTTCGAGGCTGACGTCGGCGTTGGCGCTGATCTGCTGCGTGGCGCGCTCGACGGCGGCGCGAATCGTCTCGGGGAGGTCGCAGCGCCTGTCGTTGGCGGTCGGGCGCTTGCTGAGCAGGTGGAGGTTTTCCACCAGATCGCTGACCTGGCCGGAGGCTTCGGAAATCGCCTGCAGCGCGGCGCGATCGCGTGCGTCGCGGGCTCGGCTCAGGAGAATCTGCGCCCGCCCGTTGATCACGGCGAGGGGCGTGTTCATTTCGTGGGCCGCGCCGGCGGTGGTTTCGCCCAGGCGCACCATCGCCTCGGTCTGGGCGAGTTGCTGCTGGGCTTCGCTGAGCGCGCGGCCAGCTTCAACGAGCTGTTCCTGCAATCGCTGGGCGTGGTCACGATCGAATGCGTGGCGCAGGCCAGCGCTCCAGGCGTGGAGCAGCGGCTTGAGCAGGGCGCGATCGATCGGGGCCTCGGGAGAGCCGTATCCCGCGAACTCGCCCGATTGGCCGGTCGCGGCGCGATCGGTGATGACAGCCGCGCCTTCGAAGGTCGCGGTGGATTCGCCCGGCAGGCCCAGCAGCTTCAGCGTGCGAAGGTCGGGCGCATCGACAAGATCGTCACCAAGCCACGGCATGAGAGCGAGGCCCGAGATACTCATCGCCTGATCGCCGCTCAGGGACGCGACGGAGAACTGTCGCTGCAGTGTTGCGGGCGGCTCGACGGCTCGCACGCCCGCAACGCGACCTTGATGATCGAACTGATAGAGCGAGAGGCTCATCGTGGGCTGGTCGGCGTCGTCGTCGCGGCCTTGGACCAGCAGCGCGTAATACCCATGCCCCATGAGCGTGGTCGCGGAGCGGGCGAGGGCTTCGATGACGCTCGTGCGCCCGCGTCCTTTGGCGGCTTGTTCGTGGAACGTCGCGACGGCGTCGAGCACGCGAGTTTGCGACGTAGCGAGCAGCGAACGGGACTGGCTTCGGGTGTGGAGGTTGTGCAGGCGAGCCGTGGCCTGCGTGAGACTCTCCAGCAGCAGTGCGGGGCCGTCCACATCGTCCAGGCCCAGCAACTGGGCCCGCTCGGCGACTCGCTCGTGCAGCAAGCCGGTCACTTCGATATCGCTCGCATCGATTCCGGCCTCGCGCAGCACGCGAGCCGCGTCGACGGGCGTGTCGCCGTCGCCGCTGAAGCCAAGGTGCGTGGCTCGCGCGAGGGCTTGGCCTGCGCTCACGATCGCGATGAGGTCGGCGTGCGGGCTGGCCGAGAGGGCCGCGCTGCCCTGGCCGTGCAGCCAGATGCAGTCCTGCACGCTTTCGGGGAGTTCCCATCGACCGGCGAGACGTTTGCCGGCGGTGCGATAGTCCAGGCCCAGCAACTGTCGTTCGATGCTTGCGAGCGAGACGCCCCGGGTGTTGGCAAGGCTTACGGCGCGTGTGTAGGCGTTGGGCAGCAGCCACTGCAGCGTCACGCGACCGATCGCGTGCAACAAGCCGCAGAGAAAGGCCTCTTCGGGCATGACGCGCACGTGTGAGCGCGACGCACTCTTCGCGAGGCGCGACGCGATCAGTTCGCTGGCGCACGCGACGGCGATGGAGTACTTCCAGAAGCCCACGCGATCGAAGCTTGGTCCGCTGTCGGTCTGGTCCGCGCCGGCTTCGCGCTCGATGACGCGCTGGCGGGATTCATCGACGGGCTTGAGAGCGTCAAAGACGCTGACGCTCAGCACTGCCGAGCGCACGGCTTCGAGACCCAGCATGACGACGGCTCGCTTCACGGACACGATGCGATCGCCCAGGCCCTTGTCGGCCCGCTTGCACAGGCCCAGGATGCGAGTCGTGAGGGCGGGATCGCTCTCGATCAGGCTTGCGAGTTCCTCGATCTCGACGCTGTCGCTGGCTCCAAGCTGGATCACTTTGGCGGCGACGGCGGGCAGCGTCGGCATGCTGTCGACGCGTTCGAGGATCAGTTCAACTTGCCTGGCCCGCGCTGCGGCGGACGGATCGCGGGCAACCCCCCCACTGCTCGCCGCCGGAGTTGATCCCTGCGCTCCCGCCATGCGGGCATCGCCAGCGATGGGCTGGGGTGCGCTGCGGGGTTGGGAGTCTTGGCGAATCATGGGTTGGCTTCACCACAAGGAAACGAAGATCACAACGTTCAAGCTCTGGGTCTTCTTTGGGTGCTTCGTGTCTTTGTGGTGATTCGTGATCTACTTGCGATGCACTTCCCGCTCGGGCAGGTCCGCGGCTTCTTCCGCCGTGGGGAGCGTGGCGACGCCTTCGATGCCCAGCAGCGCGCTCATGCGTGCGCTGAGTTGTTCGACGCTGAAGGGCTTGCGCAGGAACTCGTCGGCGCCCGCCTTGAGCAGGCCGTCGATTTCTTCCTGACGCACGACGCCCGAGATGAGCAGGATCTTGCAATCGGCCACCGCCGGGTTGTTGCGGACGCGCTGGCAGACCACGTTGCCGTTGATGTCGGGCAGGAGATAGTCCAGCACGATCAGGTGCGGCTTGAACTGCTCGGTGAGCAGCCCAGCGTCGTAGCCGTTGCCCGCGGTTCGCACTTCAACGCGGCTGTCGAGGCTGAGCAAGTCCTGGTACATCTCGACAAGGCGCGGATCGTCGTCGACGATCAGCACCCGCTTTTTGCCCGCTTCGAGGATGTCCGTCGGGATGTTGTTGGCCTTCATGAAGCGAAGCAATTCCTCGCGCGGAATCCGGCGGAACTTGCTTCCTGGCACGCGGAAGCCGGTGAGGCGCCCTGCGTCGAAGCAGCGGATGATCGTCTGCTGGCTGACCTTGCAGATCGCCGCGGCTTCACCGGTGGTGAAGATGCGTTTGGTCGCGACATCGTGCGGGATTTGCTCGGACATGCGTGCCTCGCGTCGTCTGTGATGCGCTCGCCCTCACACGCATCCGTGCGTGCTTGGAAGCGAGCACCAGTCAGCATCCTCGCACGACTGACCCCGTTTTCGCTAGACGGCGCAGGCGGCAAGGTTTCACAAGGAGGTATCGAGCGGGTTTAGGGGCGACTTCAAAGCGGTTGCGCGATTGCGGCGGGGTTATGGGGCACGAAGAAGGAGGTTCGCCGCAGAGGACGCGGCGAACTCGGAGAGAAGCACAGGGTGGCCGCGGGTTTGCGCGGATCAGAAAGGCACTTCGTCCTTATCCGCGTGCATCCGCGGCCACTTCTCGTGCCTTGTTCTCCGTGAACGCCGTGGTGAATCATCCGCCTTGCCGCATCGCTCGCCACTTCGTCACCGCCTCAGGTTCGCGGGGATAGATCGGCAGGAGTTGCGCTGGGTCGACGGGGGTGTGGAGCAGTGCGGCGTCGAGGACGGCGAGCGGATGGAACGCGGGCTCCATCAGTCGCAGGCCCAGAGTCGTCGCGTGCTCGAGCATGGCGGGGGGCAGGAAGCGGTCGGCGAGCAGGTGTGTGAGGTGGTGGGTTTCGGTGAGCGTGGTGAGTTTGCGGGCGTCACAGAGTGCGCCGGGCGCGAGCGGAGTTGGGGAAAGGAGACTCCGGCCAAAGTGACCGGAGGACTCATGGGCTGGAAGCCCATGCCACGTTGGGGGTCGATAGCACGTCACATGCGCGTCGGCGTTTTTGCTGGCAAGGGCGATGGCGAAGTTGGTGGTGGGTTGGTGCAGGGCGGCGAAGCGGGCGGCGAGGGCGGCGGCGGTGGGTACGCCGATGCACGCCGCGCCGGTGGTTTCGGCGATCATCTTCGCCGCGACGATGGCGATGCGGACGCTTGTGAATCCGCCCGGGCCAGCGGAGACAGCAACGATTCGCAGGTCGCGGGGTACAACACTTGCGGCAGCCGCACAACGCTCGATACAGGCGGCCAGGTCATCGTGCTGCGGAGTGGGCGACGCTATCGGTTCGGTGCGGAGTTCGTGCCAACCGCCCGCCGCACTCTGCCAGCGGGCGAGCGTGACGCCCAGCACCGACGCGCCCAGCCCCGCAGGCGCGAGCGAACTGGGGTTGCTGGTTTCGATGGCGAGGGCAAGATCCCCATCGCGAGGTTGGAGGGTGGCGGCGGACACGCTGCAACGCTAGCCTGACAGATCGAAAGCAGATCGCGGAGGCCGCGGAGCGAAGCAGAGGGACGCGGAAGCTGAGGAGGATGTGATGCGAAGGGCTTGGGTTACGACAACATGCGTCGCGGCGGGGATGGCGTGCGGGGGAGCGGCTCTCGCGCAGGAGGCCACGGAAGCGCGTCTTGGTGAGCCCGCAGTCACACAGGATGTCGCGGAAGGCGTCGCCGAAGCGACCGACGATCGCTGGTCGCTCCGCGCCGAAATCGGGGCGTGGTACGTCGGGCTCGGCGGAGAC
>JALHOJ010000049.1:27084-33983 GCA_022843045.1 Phycisphaerales bacterium | reverse complement strand
GCTCTTCCGATCTACCTGGACTGGAGCCCACTCAACAAGGAGACTCGCAGGAAGATCTACGGCAAGGACATGCTCGCGCTGTTCAAGATCGTCGCCACCGAGCCGGGGCCGGCGATGGAGCAGATGAAGAAAGTCTACTTCCCGAAGTTTGGCTTCAAGACGTGGGAGTGGCCCGCGCTGACAGTGGATTCTTTCGACGCCGAGTTGCACTTCAGTCATCGCGCGACCGAACTGGCCTTCTCCGACGTGCTGCTTGAGGCGTTGGGCTTCAGCAAGGCAGTTGAGATTCCTGACCAGGACTCCTGGGTCGACAAGCGGGCGAAGGAGCTGCTCGCCGACGCGGAGGCGAAGAGCTTGCCCGACCCCGCTCCTCCGAAGAAGTCCGCGGTGAGTCCGGCTCGCAAGAGCACGCGTCACGCCGGCGACGACGCGAACACGAGCCAAGGCGAATCCGCGGAGGACGAGTCATGAGCGAAGGCGCCAAGATCCCGTTCCGGCTTGCCTATGCCGTGGGCGGCAAGGTGATGCAGGTGCTGCGTGCCGCCGCGGCGGTCCAGGGCCATACCGACGAGGCCAACGCCATCCAGCAGCTCGAGGTGGTTGGATCGATGCGCCGCGAACGCGAGATGATCGGCGATCTGGAGGTGCTCGCGCCGTTCCCGCTTGCGGACGACGAGGAGACCAAGATCGCCGACGAGGACGATCCGCTCTATCGCGTGCTGTGCCGGGTGGTGTCGAATCCGCCCGCGCCCAAGGGGCTGTTCGCACAGCCGGCGCCGGCTGCCCCAGAGCTCATCCTGGGAGAAGCCGAGAAGGGGCTCAAGCCGGGGTTCAAGTACTGCAAGATCCGGCTCATGCCCAAGCTGGGGCCCAACGGCGAGGCAACGCCCATCGGACTGGACGTCTTCCGCGCCACGCGCGAGAGCTGGGGCTGGGCCCACCTGATGCGCACTGGACCGGCGGAGTTTGGCGAGTGGTTCCTCAAGCAGTGGAAGCGGCGCTGGGGCATTCCGCCCACGTCGCAGGCCTCGATCAAGGGCCATCTGGTGGACGCGCGGGGAAACGTGGTCGAGGTCCTGGACGAGCAGCAGGCGTTCAAGCTGTGCGGGCTTGAGTACGTGGATGCGAGGGATCGCGATCGGTTCATGGGGCGGCTCGCAATCGCACGGGAGGTTTTGCGATGAACGCGATTACAGCACTGTCAGCGGACGTCATCACCAAGGCGACAAGCCAGCACATGGCCTTTGTCGGCAAGACGGGGAGCGGCAAAACCTACGCCGCAAAGTTGTTTGTCGAGAAGCTGATCCGGGAGGGCAAGCGGGTCGTGATCTTGGACCCGACCGGAGCATGGTGGGGTCTGCGTTCCGGACCCGACGGCGTGTCGCCAGGCTTGCCCGTGGTGATCTTCGGCGGCGATCATGCCGACGTGCCCATCACGGAGGTCGCGGGCGAAGCGCTGGGGCAGCTCGTGGCGTCCAGCGACATTCGCGCGATCATCGACATGTCGGACACGACGCTGGGTGCGCGACATCGCTTCGTCGAGCGATTCGCCGAGTCGGTGTTCCGCAGCAATCGCCAGCCTCTGTACCTGGTCATCGACGAGGCGGACGAGTTCGCGCCCCAGTCCGGGCAGCCCGGCACCGAGCGGATGCTGGGAGCCATCGACCGGATCGTGCGGCGCGGCAGGATCAAGGGGTTCCGCGTGATCATGATCACGCAGCGCCCTGCGGTGATCAACAAGAACGTGCTGAGCCAGGCGAACACGCTTGTGGCAATGCGACTGCCGGCGAGCCAGGACCGCGCCGCAGTCGAACTGTGGGTGAAGGGCCAGGCCGACGAGTCTCAGGCCAAGCAGATGCTGGGGAGCCTTGCCAAACTCGATCGCGGCGAGGGATGGCTTTGGGCGCCAGAGAGCGACACGCTGATCCGCACCCGGTTCCCGAAGATCACCACGTTTGATTCATCCCGCACACCCGAGGACGGCGAGGCCATCGAGGCCAAGCTGATGCCGCTGTCTGATCTGAGCACGATCAGCACGCAGCTCGCGGCGTCGATCGACGAGGCGAAGGCGAACGACCCAGCGGAGCTTCGCAAGCGAATCAAAGAGCTTGAGAAGCGGCTGAAGGATGCACAGAACGATGCTGAAATCATGGACTCGGGTCGAGTCGCCCAACTTGAAGCGGTGGTGGAAAGCATGCGGCTTGAAGCTCAAGCCAATGACAATCGACTGGTTGCGACCGAACGCACGCTTGATCGCGTCGGCGAGTCGCTGGCTTCCATGCGCGAAAGCATGATGCACGCAACCGGTGCGATCATCGGACACCGCGAAGCATTCCGCGAGAACTACCCGTATTCCCCACGTGAAGCCCAGCAGAGCGGAGTGGCACAGGCTGCTGGGCAAGCCCCCAAGGAACCTGAGGCTTTGCCGAAGGTTCCGGCTGCCACCCCCGCACGGGATCGGCCCGTGCGGGGGACTGTGAGCAGTGACGCGGAGTCGCTGCCCAAGGGTCCCGGGCTGATTCTCGACGCGATCTCCTGGTGGGAGAGCATGGGCACGAAGCGTCCCAGCCGAGCCCAAGTCGCGGCGGTTGCGGGCTACGCGGTGGGTGGGGGCAGTTTCGCTCGCTACGTCAGCGAGCTGAAGAAGTTGGGCCTGGTGACCCTAAGCGATCCCGGCACGATCGAGATCACGCCCGCGGGCGAGGAGATGGCCGCGATGGCCGACACGCCCGGCTCGATCGAGGAACTGCAGCAGCGCGTCCTGGGCATTCTCGATGCCGGGCCCATGAAGCTGCTGCGGACGCTGCTCACGCACGGGGGCAAAGAGATGGGCCGCACGCAGCTGGGCGAGCTTGCCGGCTACGAGGCCTCGGGCGGCTCGTTCGCGCGGTACATGAGCACGCTGCGGAGCCTGGGCCTGATCGAGTATCCCAAGAAGACGACGGCGCGGCCGGTGGAATGGCTGCTCCGGTTTTCGTCGCAGGCCGCAGGAGGTGGCAAGTGAGCGAACCAGCAAGCATGTCGGCGGAGGCGTTGTTTCATGCGTTCCTCTATGAGAAGTTCCCGGGTGTGCACACCTATCGGGTGTGCCAGTGCGGGCTGCGTGGCTGCGTCGAGGCGACGACGCGGGCGGGGCGGTGCGCGGAGAGCCTGGCCCGGGAGCTGCTGGATCGGTTCGGGATCGATGTGTGCTCGCCGCAGTGGAAGCTGATGGACGATGGCCGGATCAGGACGCTCTGGCATCCGCTGCACGCGGATCAGCAGAAGGCTGCAGGAGGTGCCGCGTGATGGTGCACGAGCGATTGTGTCGGGAGTGCCAGCGTCCGCTGGTGCAGGCGGGAGACCTGTGCGCGGCGTGCGTGGTGGAGGCTCGGCGGATGCGGGCGGCGGCGGAGCGGGCGGCTCGCCAGCGCCAGGCCGACGAGCGAGCGGATGCGGCGATCGCCGCGAAGTTTGATCCCAAGGCGACGCCCGTGCTTCCGTTTGGTCGCAAGGGCAGGAAGCGGGCGAGGAGCGAGCCATGAGAGATGCAAGCCTCCCCGCGCCGCCCACGGGCTACGCGGGGCAGAAGTATCGGGTGGTGCAGGAGCAGCTGGGCGGCCGGCTGGTGGTGTGGGGCTGGACCAACGAGGAGGACGGTGGCCAACTGGCGCGGGATGCAAAGTCGCATCCGCTCACGGTGGACGTCCTGGTCGAGCACGAAGAGCGGTACAGCAGGAAGGCTGGTGGCGTGTGAAGATGTCGATGGTTCCCATCATCCGCCTGGGCGGGAAGTCGCTGGGCGAGCGCGAGCCGGAGCTGGTGGAGCAGCTGCGGCTGGTGGATCACGCCGACAGCCGGCAGGGCAACGCGGCCCGCGAGGCTGAGGCGATTGAGTATCAGCTCCGGGCGTGCCGGCGGCACCAGCGCGAGCAGCTTGAGCGGCTGGTCCTGGAGATGGTGCGAAGGCTGGAAGCCAAAACCAGCCCGCGGATGGTCGCGGCGGACGCGATGGGCGAGCTGCAGGACATCATCGGCAGTGAGGCTTTGCGGCGTCGCATGGATGAGGTGCACTGATGGCTAGCAACAAAACCAGTTCGGCAAAACGAAAAGCGCAGAAGGAGAAGCTGATCCAAGAGCGAGATGACGCCGAGCAGTTCGGGTCTCAGCTGTACTACATCGTGACTGGTCGCAGCCCCGAGTGGTCTAACTTCTTTGGTCACAAAGAGGCCATCGAAGAAGTCGCTGGCACGGTCGCGATTCTCAAGAAAGCACTTCGAGAGGCGAACCAGACAATCGCAAAGTTAAGAGCGAATCCGGTGTTTCCCCGGCTAAACGAAGAGATCGTCATCGTAGAGGAGTGCAAGGCGAAAGGGTTCATCGACGAGCACGGCAAGGTGCGCAACGTTCGCGGCACGCTCAAGCTGGATGAGGAAGGCAACATCGTTGCTCCAGACGGGGCAACTCAGTTCTGGGTCATGGGCAGAGATCGAGCAACTTTCGAGAAGTTTGCCTATATGACTGAAACACCAGGGTTCGCCGACAGGGTGTTCTCTTGCATTGCTTCTGCAGTAGCGGCGGCGAGAGGAGAGCGTGATGAAAGCCACTGAACTCTTCAACGCGATTGGTGATGACAACATCAAAATTCAGATGCTCGACCAGTGTGCGAAATCGCTGAGTTCGTCAATGAAGAACGGCACGACGATCAGTTTCGGGACAGAGATGCCGCTCGTGCCGTTTAGTGGCACGAAGGAGATGGGCTTCATCGTGTGGGTGCCTCGAGACGTGGTTGCCAAGGTGATGGCCGCGACAAAGGACGGTGCAGGTTGAACGTTCGAAGCGTGATTGAGTTTGAGGTGCCGGGCGTGCCCAGGCCGCAGCCGCGGGCGCGGACGCGGGTGGTGCAGCCGCGTGGCGGGCGGGCGTTTGCCCACATCTACAACCCCGATAGCAACAAGGAATGGAAGCAGGCGATGCGGATCGCGGCGCGGCGGGCCACGCGTGAGACGCCGCTGCCGCTGTGGGATCAATTCGAACCCCAGCGAAAGCAGCCCTGGGACCAGGCAGTGCGCGTAGACATCGAGGCGTTCTTCGAGCCGCCGGCCTGGCTGAAGAAGTACATGGACCGTCAGGGAGCTCTGGCGTTCTCTGGCCATGACGAATCGCTGCCGATGCTGGAGAAGCCCGACCGGGACAACCTCGACAAGGTCGTGCTCGACGTGCTGACGCAGGAGGGCTGGTGGGCGGATGACTCGCACGTCTACGTCGGTAAGGTCGGGAAGTGGTATGTGCGGCCGGGCTATGCGCCGGGAGTCAAGATCCGCGTGCAGTTTGAGGAGCTGCACCACGAGTACCTGGCCATCCGCCGCGTGCACGCGGGGCAGCTCGCCAAGGCCAAGGCCAGGGCGAAGGCCAAGCGGGAAGGCACAGACGAGCCCGTGTTGATTCCAAAGTACAAGTTCAGGGAGAGCGATGAGCCTTTGGTCGGCGATCCGGTCAAAGCAAACAGGGGCAGTCGCGCACGCGGCGGTCGCATCACCAGTGAGGCTGCGCGGAAGGCGGGGCTGATCTGATGGTGCCTTATCCACGAGCAATCTCGATCGCAGAGGCGGAACTGAGCACTCGGCGAGTGGGGGTATGGACCGTCGGGGCTCACCTGCAGAAGTCCGTGTTGTGGGCAATTTGGGTGGTAGATGGTGAGAGAGTGTCGCTGTCGCAGCTGTGCACCATCAGCGGATGCGCGTTAGCGTCGACATCGAGATCAATCAGAGCGCTTGTCGATGCCGGACTGGTAGAGCGTCTGGAGTTTCGAGGCAGAGGCGGCAGCATCTACCGAGTTCGTTGGGACGCAGTTGATGCGACACGAGTCCGGCTATCGCCGTTCTGCGGCCGCGGCCAGGTGCGCAAGAAGTCGATCAGTCGCGCACATCGAAGGCACGCGAGTAACCAGGAAAGGCAGGTGTTCTGATGTTGGTGCTGGGACGTCATGAAGTCGGAGCTTGTCCGGTTTTGGGGATGGATGAGTGGCTGGAGTTGAGCCTGCCCGATGGCACGCGGCTGTACATCGGCATCACCAAAATCAGCAGTGGCCGCAAGGTTCGGATTGGCGTGAATGCCCCAGATGCCGTGGTGGTTGAGCGGGTGCTCTGTCCAAGCGGGGTTGAGCCTCTGCTGAATCCAGATCGGGTGTTGTCGCAGCCGTTTGCAACTTCGCGGGCACTGAAGCAGGAATAGCCCTCGCGGGTTCATTGGGGAAGAGCGGTAGGCGCTTGGCCGCGGAGCGATCCGATCACTTCCCTGCTGCTTCAAGCTTTCCTTCAATCCTCGCCAAGCGATTGCTGATCTCACTCAGCCGCTCGCTCAGTTCGGTGCGCATCGCCCGGTTGTCTAT
Organism: Phycisphaerales bacterium; assembly: GCA_022843045.1. Lineage (GTDB taxonomy): Bacteria > Planctomycetota > Phycisphaerae > Phycisphaerales > UBA1924 > BJHL01. The sequence continues at coordinate 27,613 of JALHOJ010000049.1, read as the reverse complement.
TTCGAGCACGTCGATGCGGCGATCGTGGCCCGCGATTTTCTCGCCGTAGACCGCGTTGGTCACCACCAGCGTCACCGCCGGCCCCGTGATCAGTGCAAGGATCGAAACCACAGCCGCCACGGTGTTGACGCGGAGGTTGAATCGCTCTTGTCGCTCGTGCAGTTGATCGGCTTCGGACTTCACGCGGCCTCCTTGAGCGTCGCGGCGCTGCTGACTTCCTTCGCGATCAGGCGGGCCAGCGGATCGCCATGCGTCTGAGCCACGTTCACCAGCTCGATCGCGTCCGGGCTCTGCCACTCACGCATGATCTTCTTGATCTCTTCAAGCAACGAGGGGTCCACCTTGCCCTTGAGAGCGTCCTTGACCGCATCGACGCTGTCGACGATCGAGACCGCCGCGGCCGAGAGCTGCTTGGCGCGGGCGGCCGTGCGAGCCTGCAGGGCCTCGACGTCCTTCTGCTTGCCCCGGGCTCGCAGCGCAGTAAGCCCGCCCCCGCCCGCCAGGATCGCCAGCACGGCATTGACTCCGC
>JALHOJ010000049.1:0-27074 GCA_022843045.1 Phycisphaerales bacterium | reverse complement strand
GCCGCCCAGGGCCGCGCCACCAGGCACCGCGCCCAGCACCGGCTGAGCCGCCTCCCAGATCCCGTTGATCAACGCCCACTTCTCCGCGTCCGCCTTCGCCGCGGCATCGATGGCCGCCTGCTGGCGTTGAATGGCTTCCAGCCGCTCGCGGGCCTTGGCCTCAACGTCAGCCGCTTTGGCATCGATCTGGGTTTGCACGCCCAAGCTGATGCTCGCGACCGCCGCTTCAAGCTCCGCGTCCGACAACGCCTGGCTGTCCGCCAGCTTGTCGCTGGCCTCGCGCACCTTGGCCTGAGCCTCAGTCGTGACCGTCGCGACGAACCGATCGTGGTCGCGGCGTTCCTTAGCCGTGCGGCGATTCCGCTCGGCGTTGGCCTTGGCGAGATCAGCTTGTTCCCGCTGCCGCAGGCCTGCGGCCTCAGCCTCTGCCGCCGCGGCCTCGCGCTGTGTCTGAGCCTTGTCCAGTTCGTGCTTGGCGTCCAAGTCCTGATATGCCTGCTCGAGGTTCACGGGCAAGCCCGTGAGCGGGCTTTCGACCTTGGTCGAGCAGCTCGCGAGGTAGCCCAGCCCAGCGATCAGCGAGCAAGCGACCAACCCAATCACGATGATGGTGCTTCGGTTCATGCTTGATACTTCCCGCGCTGCGACTTCCAGGCAAGCGGCCTGGGTCAACCCGAGAATCCACCTGAACCCGCCGCTCCGTAGATGCTCAGACCGATCCCCATGGACATCGCGCGACGACTGCGTGCCGTGCTCGAGGGAGCCGGTCCTCGCAGCATCAGAGCGATGTAGTCAGCAGCCCACTGGATAGTGGCCGCTTCGTCCTTGAAATGGATGTAGTCGTAGTTTGTCCCGTCGAAGAAGCCGGACAAGTAGGTGTCGCCCCACGCAGGCAGGTTGCCGTACTTCTCCCTCCACTCGAGTCCCATCGGGACGTGGTAGTAGTTCGCGCCCTTCGCGGCGACAAACGCGTCGTAGACCGCTCTGATGTTGTTGTACTTCACCTGCTCGGTCGCTGGGTTGTACACGTTGAGGGCGCCTTGTGTCGCGTCGTGCGTGCTGATGAGCTCCCGCTTGAAGTCCGCAGGGTTCTTCCCCGCGGCGGTGATCGCGGCGATCTGGCGAGCGTCCCAGGCGTTGAGCTGGGTCACTGTGGGAGTTCCGTTCTGCCCTGCCATCAGCACGATCTTCTTGATCGGATAGTTCTGGTACAGGGCGACTAGGGCGGCATCGCCGTAACAGAGCGGGTCCAGGTCGGGATCGCCAACCCCCACGCCGCCATCGGAGTACGCGTGGCCGCTCACCTTCTGGCCAGGATGTCCCGCGAACAAGAACCCGAATCGCCCAGACAAATCTCCGTCGCGACGCAGCACTCGCAGCAGCAGATTACTCGCGAGCCCGGTCTCGTCCGTCGGCGAGGGGCTGTTCCAGTACTGAATCTGCGCCACGATGCTGTTGGCGCCAGTGCCGGCCGCGAACGCTGCAGTCTCCTGGAACGCGATGCTCCCGTCCACGCCGGTGCGATGGTTCGTGGGTGTCTGGATGACCTGCGTGCCGTCACGATTGGTGACACGCATCTGGGCTGCGGCGAGACCGTTGTCAAACTGGGTCCGCAGCTCGCTTACACGCAGGTTGCCCGTCATCCAGTCGTTGGCAAACGATGCGGGACGAAACGAGGAGTTCTGATTGCCACCGCCAAATCCCTGGTCTGCGGCATAGACGATCATGTTGGTGCTTGTGAAGTTGTTGCGGTTGGCCTGCGGGTAGCCGCTTGGGTAGTTCTGGCCCGGGCTGACGGCCGTGACGTTGTTTGGCACACTGGAGTGGGACTGGCCCGTCTGCGTGTCGCTGGCTCCAATCGTCGGCATGCAACCCAGCAGCCCGAACTGAAGCTCGGATCGCTTGGTGAGGCCGCTCAACACCCGCGCAGCCGTGTTGATGTGGCTGAGGCTGTCGCCCATCCAGAGTGCCACCTCGTTGAGGTTCGCTGCTGCCGCCGCCGCATCCCCGCGCACATATGCCACTGCTTGGACTCCTTGAATCTGACGAAGCTCAGTTTTTGCTGAAGACGGTTCGATTGCCGGCGATGACGATCGAGCCCAGGGGCTGCTCCGTCACAATCGTCTGACGTGGGTCGATGAACACATTGCCGAAGACGCCTGCCCAACCAGAACCATCCTGGGGGCCGCGGCTCACGCGGATGCACTCGCCCTGGGCGGCCGCGGGGATCGCTCTCCAGCCCTCGAACTGATTGAAAGAGATGTTGCCGCGCCATGGGTTGTTTGGCGCCGCCATCGCATGACCACCCGAGATGCCGATGGGCGCGAAACGGACTGTGTTCATCACTGCGTAGGAGAGGCCCGCTCGGAGCTGCAGGCCGGCGTGAGCAGGCTCGATGATCAGGTTGTAGTGAAAGACGAACGGAAGCTCGAGGGCGGTCTCGTTGCTGCCAAGATAGAAGCCCTGGCTGAACTTCGAGTTGACGTCACGGACAGTGTCAAACCCGACGTGCTCGAGCACGTTCCTGTAAAAGTCCAGGCCCTCGACACGAACGAAGTACGCCCCGCCGGCATGCGCGCCGCCCTGGGGCTTGGTGAACCCGACGTAGCAGCGTGAGACCACGACGTTGCGAAGGCCTCCCGGCTGGATGCCGTCGAAGTTGCCGAGGCTGTTGCCACCCACGAAGCGACACGCATCGATGACAATGTCCGTAGCTCGCGCGTACACGGAGATCGCTGCGTGAGTGGCGTTGGGATTGTCTGGTGCCTCGAATTCGATCCCGTGAAACCACAGAAAGCCCGGGAATCGATCTCCCTGCAGTCGGATCGTGGTGGAGTTGTCGTCGGGGTTGTTGTTCCGCCAGATGATCTTGGGAAGCGGCTGGCCAGGCTGATCGACGTAGTACGAGATCACCATCGGGCGATTGCGGGACAACCCGCCCTTGTCCCAGGAGCCTCGCTTGCCCTCCATTTGCGTGCCCGTGAGCTGCTCGTCGAAGACGTCGCCGCATCGCAGCAGCAACCGATCAGCGTGCCCGCGGCGGAGCAGGGCTTCAGCTCGCACGAAGGTGCGCACTGGCGCGCTCGTGCCGTCGTTGGTGTCTGAGCCCAGGCTGGACGAGACGCGAATCTCGCGATCGTCCGGGTGAAGTGGGGGGATGATCAGATAGCCGTTCTCATCTTCGAGCGGCCGCCAGGGCATGACGAGCGGATAGCCGAATCGGATGCGTCGCACATACAAGTCGGCGTCCTCGGGATCAAACTTGCTGCCGTCCCGGTTGATGTCGATGTCGTCGCAGTTGCCTGTGCTGCAGGGCCCTTCAGAGAAGACGCTCAGGAAGTCATCGACGTCCTGCTGCGTGCCGGGGACCCCGTCGTTGTTGAAGTCGGCGTCGGGCGGAGGTGTCGCAATCTCTGACGCGACCGTGGGAGGCACGAGCGCCGTCAAGAGCGCGAGCCAAAGCGACACAACGAGACACAATGCACGCATGATGGAACTCCTTACCACAAGATGATGGCGCCGCCGTCCTTGCCGGTGAAGCCCGACGCGGGCCCTCCGGTTCCTGAGCCGTATCCGCCCCCGCCATAGCCGTTGCCCGAAGCTGTTGGCGCAGAGCCAGTGAAGAAGTTCGAGCCGCCCATGCCGCCGAGCTGGGTCTGGCCCGTGCCGCCCGTGCCGCCGGCAATGAGCGCAGAGCCAATCACGGCAGCCCCGCTGACCGGGTCGGCGCCCCCGCCGTCACCGCCTTCGGGCTGCGTCCCGTTGCCGTTGCCGCCATCCCCGCCTCGAGCAAGCAGGCTTCCAATGGGAGTGGACGCTCGAGTCACCGTCACGGCGGTGTTGCCCCCCGCCGCCGCGTCGGCGTTCGCGGGTCCGAGGCCTCCCGCGCCGCCGGCACCAACGCTGATCGAGAGTGCGTCCCCGCCCAGGACATCAAGCAAAGCCCAGATGACCCCGCCAGCACCGCCGCCGCCGCCGTGCTTGTCCGTGGTGCCGTTGTTTGCGCCGTATCCGCCCCCGCCGCCAGCGCCCGCGATCAGCACCATCACCTTCGTGACGCCCGCTGGCACCGTCCACGAGTGTGTGCCTGCGGTCGAGTATGCCTGCAGGCCTTTTGCGATCGCAGACAACGCGAGCTGAGCGACCGGCACCTTCGCGTTCGCGTCCAGAGACGCGACGCCGTTGGCGACGCCCGCCGGCAGGTTGGCGGTGGGAACCTTGGAGCCAGCGTCAATCGGCGCGACACCGTTGGCCTGGCCTCGACCAGCAATGACGCTGGAGAGATCCAACAGGGCGTTGTGGATGTCAACACGCGCCAGAGACGGGCTGTCCGATCCGGCGTCGGTGTTCGTGGTTCCGAATCCTGGGGTGGAGGGCCATGGCATCGGTTGATACTTCCCACCTCAAGCCCTCCGGGCCACTCCCGACTTCGAAGACTGAATCACAGGCCTCGTACGACGGCGTCGATTGTCGCGTCGGCTGCCTGGCCGCTGGGGTTGAACAGCCGAACACGCGGACCGGGAGATATATCTCGATCGACCAGTTCCCAGGTCCAGCCCGCTCCCATGCCGTTGAACGAGAGAGCCACCGTGCGGATCACGGCGAACGCTCCTGGGCTCACCGGAACGCGAACGTCGCCAGGGCTAAGACGCAGTTGCGGGATGAGAGCCGAGGTCTGCAGGTCCTGCACCTCCTCCGCGACCTGCTGTGCGCGGAGCTGTAGTACCAGCTCACGGATCCTGGGAATGGGATTGGCGGCGTTGATGACGACTCTTACGCGGAATCGCACAAACCGGGCCCGCACTGTTCGGCTCGCGAACGACGCCAGGGGCGCCCATCCGGCCCAGGTGATGTTGTCGACGGAGTAGTCAAAGTCCACAGCGGCCGTGCCGTCGGCGAGCAGGTAGACGCCAGGCTCAAAGTCAAAGACGAAGCCGGCATCGACCGTGACATGCTCGTACGTGATCGGCGTGGCGGGGTCCATCACCCAACGCGACCAGTTGTCCCAAGCTGCCACTCCATAGGGGAATGCGAGAGTGTCCCAGGTCTCGCGCCCGCGGGCGATGAGCGTGCGGTCGTTGGAGACGTGGCAATCGGTCTTTGTCCCGGGCCAACCCTCGAGCTTGCAGTCCACAGACACCGCGACGCCTTCCTGCCGCGCCGGCCCCAACTCGCGATCAATGAACACCGCGCTCAAACTGCGATTGCCGCTGGTGTCCACCATCTTGATGCCGAACGTCCAGGAGCCCGCCGGCGGGGCGTTGGTTTCCCAGGGCGACGCGCCCTCGAGCACGCCTGAGTGCAATGGCTGGAAGTCCTCGAAGCGGATGCCCTCAGACTGGTCCTTGGGGAAGTACCTGATCTCGACGCCGGCGACGTCGGGCGGGATCACTCCCAGCACCCACGAGAATCGACGCGTGCCATCAGACAGCCGGACGACGTCGAAGCTCTCGACCCTGGGGGGTGGCAATACCTTGCCGATCACCGTGTGTTCGGCTTCCGCCCAAGCCGACGCCAAACCGGTCGCCGTGACGGTTCGAAGCCGAATCTCGTAGGTGACGCCCTCTTCGACCTCGGTGACTGAGATCTGGTTGTCGTCGATGGGCACGAGCGGCAGGTGCGTCCATGGGCCTTCGGGCTCTGTGCCGTCCGCCGGCACGGGTCGAATGCGAACCTGGGCTGAGTTAGGGATCGCCCTGTTGCCGCTGGGACGACGGAGCGTGATCAGCATCCGCGCCCGCAGCGAGCCGTCGGCATCCCTGATCATCACACGATCGTCTGATCGGATGCTCTCGATGATGGGTGTGTCCGGGCGATCGCTCCAGACCGTTGGCTGAGAGATGCCCGAGTCATATTCGGGGATCGGTCCCTGGTCCGCCAGGTGCACCGCGGGCGCGTGATCGATCAGCGTGAGCGTCGCGCCAAGGTCCTTGTCGATCTCAATGCCCTTGACGATCAGCTCACGGGTCTCAGTCCCCGAACGGCCGAACATGAAAAGATCGCCGACGTCCGGCCAGGGGTCATTGGCAGAGACGGGGTTCTGCAGCTGCAGGTACGAGCTCGCGCCCTCGATCGTCGTCAGCGGCCGCAGCCAGGACGAACCGTCCTGCAGTCTGACGCGGACGACGTACTGATCGCCGGCGTCCATGGCGAGCTTCTCGTCGATCGACAGACCCACGAGGTTGTTGTTGGCGTCTGTGACCAGCGCCTTGATGCGGCCGTAGCCCAGGCCCCACATCGGCACATCGTGCGTCACCAGCACGAGATCTCCGCAGGAGCAGACCAGGTTCTCGATGTCGGTGCCCAGCTCGTAAATCTCAGGGCGGAGCTTCCCGACCGCAATCTGATAGCGACCGTGCTTCCAGATCTGCTCTGAGTCGGTCACGCCGAAGAACTGCATCGACTCGAAGACCGTTGCATTGTCCTCGTTGTAGCCGTCCGCGTACACAATGCGCTCGTCGCGCTGATAGCCCTTGGCGGCGTTCATGAACTCGATCCGCAGGGCGTGGGGCAGGTCCGCGAATGCCTTGCGGAACCGGAACGAATGGGAGTTGCGGGGCGTGAAGTGCTGGACCGGTGTTGTCTGGACGCGATCTCGGATCGGCGAGTACTTGTTCTCGCGCTGGCCCAGCCTGGCCCGGCCCGTCGAGGCGACGTCGTTGGCTCGCTCGTAGACCGTCCCTTTGAAGTCGATGTAGGCGTTGCACTGCAGCCCCAGGCGTTGCGTGTCCTCGTGCCAGGCCTGAAACTCGGTCAGATCGATCCTGCTCTCTGGGATTGGGCGACGATTGGCCTGGCCTCGGAGCACGGCGAGGGTGCACGATGCCGGGTTGCTGGTGGCACGCTCGACCCACTGGCCCAGGTCCTTGTCCCAGTCAGGCAGGATCGAACGAGCGAGGCAATTGAAGTCGTCGAGCACGCCCTGAAGCTGCTCAGAGGCCTTGATGCGGAGGGCGATTTTGGCGACACCCTTGATGCGGATTGGATCCTCGGATCGAATCGTCCGCAGCGCGGTCCAGAACGCGCCGTCGATGATGTTCGTGTCGGTGGTGTCCGGAGTTACCCGACGGACGCGGACGTCGTACTGACCAGGGGGCACGGCCCAGGCGAGTGATCGGCGGATTTGGTCGGTTCGGCTGGCCGTGACGCTGAGCGAACCTTGGTAGCCCACGACGGTAAACCAGCGGTATGTCAGGCGCTGGTTGCCTTGACCGATTGGCCCGATCGGCCTGGAGGACAGTCGGCTTTGCGGGACGACCTCCCACACCCCGCTTGGTGGCTGCCAGCCCAGCGCGACCGCGGGCGTGCCAGAGCGAGACTCGACGCGAACACGCAGGCGGTGCCAACCTCGAGAGAGCTGTATCTCTCCGGAGTGGGCCGCAAAATCCGGCGTGCCCGCGCCGGCCGTCGCGTGCGTCCCATACCAGCTCGCAACGATCGTGTCGTCGACTGCGACGTCGCCGGCATCAGAGCAGTCCAGGCCAAACTTGTACACTCCGGCGGTGGGGGCGTACACATACCCCGAAACCTCCCACGAGAATCCGCTCTCGGGCAAGTAGGCTGGCCGGGGCGGACCAAACGACCCGCCCCACAGAACCGTGGCTTGGTGGTTGCCCGTTCCCTCCCGCGTGGCTTCGGGCTCTCTGAACATGAAGTCCAGGCCGCGGGTGAAGTCCGGAGATGCGCCGTTGATCGGCGTCCAGGCGTTCGCGCCAGCCGGGGACCACTCCACCTCGAGGGCGACTGTGAAGTTGCGGCGCGAGCCATCGTTCTCGACGCGAGCGAGGCCTGCGGGGAAGCTGATGTCGATAGACAGCTCCTCGGCTTCGGTGGCGCTTGTGCGCGTCGTCCAGCTGTTGATCTGGAGCAGCTCGATCGACTCGCCGTCCTCGATGACCGTTCCTGGGAACAGCGTCATCGGCGGATCGTCCGGCCGGCCTTGGCGGACTTCGATCTCAACGCCCTCGTATTCGTCCAGGGAGGTTTCGCCGATCTTGAAGTCTTCGAACTCCAGCGGGCCGTAGCCCGGCAAAAAGAGCATGCGAAGGTACTGATCGTCCCCGATGATCTCGGTGTAGGGCTTGGCGCCCAGCGGCGGGGCGATGCGATGTTCGCCCATGACGACAGGCACCGTGCCGTACTTTCGAATCTCGTTCCGCGCCCCGCTGATCGACGCGCTGATCGACGAGCCGGCGTTCTCGCTCAGCAGGTTCCTGGGTGGGGGGATCAGGGCGTTGACGAGGAGTTGGCCCGCCAGGCCCACCCCAGCAGCCAGCAAGCCGCCTCCAAGCGTGCCTGCCGCGACCAGTGTGCCTGCGAAGGCGTACGGCGCCGCGACGGCGGCGGCGATCACGGCGATCGAGGCGACGATCCTCAGCGTCGACTTCCCGCCGCCCTGCCCTCCGCCTCGAGGCATGCAGGCCACCCGCACGTGCCGGCCTGCACGCGGGCGGACGCGATCCCAAGCCTTGTGCGGAACTTCGACGTCACCCACAAAGACCGTCAGGAACGGCGTGGGCTCGATCCCAGCCGCTTGCAGCATTTGGGCGACTGTCGCGCCGGCGCGCATCTGGAAATCGATCCTGGGGCCGGCAAGCGGCACAGTCTGCCCTGTGAGCGTCACAGGACCGTCGAACCTGTAGGTGCCAAGCAGCCGGGGCTCCCACACACCCCGACTCGCGCCGAGGTCCATCCGTTCGATGCAGGAGAGCGTCCCCTCGATCGCATGCAGCATCCGGGCCTGGCCCACCACGAGGCCCACGTGCCCGGCGTGGCGTCCGATGCGGAAGAGCTGGACATCGCCGACCTTGGGGTCGTTGGTGGGCTTCCACTCGCCGCGGGTGAGATCCCTTGCCAGCTTGCCGATGACCGCAGACTCTGCGCTGTGGCGATAGGGCAGGTCCGGCAGCATCACCCCCAGGCGCTCTGCGTACACCAGCTTGACCAGGCCCCAGCAGTCAATCCCCTCGCGCGTGCGGCCGCGATCCTCGAAGGGGATGCCGATGTAGGACGATGCCCAGGCGGGCGGTTCGGTCTGGAGGCGGGCCATGCCGGATTCCTCAGAAGAGACCCGGAGTCGTGCCGGGCGTGAAGTCGTCGCCGGGATACTGCTGACGCAGGAGGTCCTCGTACATCAGGGAGCCTGAGACCACGCCGGCATCGCCGACCACGTCGCGGAGCTTGAACTCGAAGGGGCCAACCTCCACGACGTCGGGCGAGCTCGCGAGCACGACCTTGAGCTCCACCGTCATAGCGGGCTGCGTCAGGGATCGCACGGCCTGCATGATGGTGCGATCCGCATTGTCGATCGAGATGCGTGCTGCCGGCGGAGCTTCGTCGTTCTCCGCCGGCAGCGTCACTTCGAAGGGGAATCGCTGGAAGGTCTGGCCCTGGTGGGTGATGTCCTGGGTGTTCTGCACGACCCTGATCGGCTCTGCCAGCGACGGATGGCTGAGCGTGCACAGGATGAGAAAAACCTCGCCGGTTTGAGCGGCGAAGATTGCCTGACGCGCCGTGATGGAGAGCGGCCGCGGCATCGATTAGCCCAGTTCGATTTCCATCCATGCGCGGACCGTGCGGCCTGATGCGTTCCAGACGCGAAGGTGAAACCGCTCGGCAGGGTCCAAGGAGACATTGACCAGAAACCCATCCTTGTTGCTGTTGGGCGGTTGGAGTTCGGGGCGGATCACGCGGCTGTTGCCATCCGTGCCAGGCTCTGCGGAGTAGTTCTGAGCAGCCGAGCCAAGGGTTGTGGTCTTGCCCTCGAGCACCGCGATCTCGCTTGAGATGTCGGTAGAGGTGCCTGCGGTGCTTGATCGCTTGAGCCAGTCGACGTTTGCTCGAGCGTCCGTGTTGGACGTCCCGTCGAAGCTGAGGCCTGCCCTGAGGACCTTGGCGGCGATGCCGCTGGGTGCGGTGTATCCCAAGATCGACTTGGGCGTGCCGGCCCCCGCGGCGATGTTGGCGTTCGTGCTGACCATGATGCGAGTACCCATGTTCGTCTCCTTGTGCTCAGGGTTCAACTTCGCCGCCGGGGCCGGGCGCGAGATCGCCCGGGCCAGGTGAGGAGCTGGAGGACGACGAGCCATCGTCCTGCGCGTACACGAAACCGCCCTGGTCGTTCTCGCCGGTGGTGATGGGCGTGACAAACACGTACGGCGTGCTGTCGTCGACAGGGAACACGGTGTCTGGTTCGGGGAAGGCAGCGACCATGCCGCCCAGCAGCTCGCCGCCGGAGCCATCACCCTCGGCGTACACGAACGCGCCGGGGTCTTCGTCGCCTGGAGGCGGGGGAGGCGGCGGCGGGGCGGTCTGGGCCGCGGGGAGGACCTCAACACCGAAGCTCACTGTCCAATACTCGGCGGCGGCCGCCTGGCGAGGCGCCCTGGGCGAGAACGTCGGTTCGTCGGTGAACCGCATCTCAACTGCGGCCGCGGTTTCCGGGTGCTTCCAGTCAAAGGCGAGGGAGCCGGCCTTGGAGGTGTCGCGGAAGAAGGTCTTGAGCAACGCGACCTGGGCCCGAGTGAGGACGAGCTCGATGGCCATGAGCTCGACCCAGGCGGTGGCGCGAGGGCGCAGCTTGGCCGGCCCGACGTCCATCTTGGTCCGCTGGGTCCGGCTCTCGTCCTTCTGGTTGTGCCCTCGGACCAGCGGGGCCTGAGGCAGGCCCGCCGGCCAGATGATGTCGGCCACGGTTCGTACTCACGCCGCGGCGTCCACTCCGCGGCGGAGCATCCTACCCGACAGGGTGTTGATCGGAAAGCGGCGCTTGATCCGCGTGGCTAGAGGCGGCAGCATCGTCTGACTTCTCGGGCTTCTTGGTTGATCGATCCGAGGAGTTGCGATTCACCCTTCTTGACGCAGAGTCGGCCAGATCTCCCTCGATCGTCTCTCGCTTAAGAACTTCCTCGCGCAGCATTCGATCAATCACTTCAGCGTCGACGGAGATGTCGCTGACGCGCCTCACCTCGCGACGAATCGCGGCAATCACTGTCTCGCTGTTGAGGATGATCGCGGCCAGCATGAACCGGCTCGTCGCGTCCTTGCGGTCTCGATAGTCAGCCAGGGCCGACTTGCTGAATCCTTCGCGGGTGAGCAGATACAGCTTTTCCATGTCGCTGACGTTCCTCGCGGAGGCAGACAACATGTTGATGTGCGCGATCTCCTGCTTGTCGATTGGCTTCTTGAACAGCACGTGATAAAGCCGCCAGTCGATGCCGTTGGTGAGAACAACCCATTCGCAACCAACGTTGGACGCGTAGTCCACGGCCTGCTTGACGTGCTGGTCCTTCAGCTCGACGCCCACGGCCTTCACCTCGATCAGCAACGCGAGCCGGTTGTCAATCTTGACTGCCAGGTCGCAGAAGGTTCCGCGAATGCTGTGCTCGCTGGTCAGCTCCGCGTACTTGTCGTATCCGAACACTTCGGAGAGAAGGTCCTTCACCACCGTCACAGTGTCGGCTTCTGAGACATCGCGGGCCTTTTGTTGGGCCAGGACGGCCTGGAAGTGCTTCAGTGACGCCGACACCCGATCCGCCACACGCTTTGGTACGGTCATGCAAACTCCTAAGTTGAAAGTGAAATCAACGCTCGATGGCGACGACTCTGCCGTGGAAGTACACGGTGCCATACACGCCCGGTTTGGTGCTGTCGACGTCAAACTCCCACCATGATCGAACGCCATCCGCGAGCGTGATCGATCCAGCACGGTTTCGCTTGCCCCACGCAGCGGCAACAAACTCACAAGAGTCCCCGACTTTGATCTCACGGCTGTTGATTCGTTGCCACTCCTCGTCCGTGAAAGTCTGCCTCTTCTTGAGTTCTCCCTCAAAAAGCTTGGGATCGATGAGTGACATTGGCACGCCGTTGAACTGGCCGTAGTGCTCAGCTACCTCTACGGTGTCCATCTTCGCTACGTCCGCAGCGGAGAAGCAACCACCAAGCCCCAGCGTGGCAGCTACCAACATCACCACAATCATGATTCGATTCATTCAGCACCTCCGGCGAGTCCGGAAGTAGTATACCGAATCTGAGGGAATCCGCAAGGGGGATCAGCCCGGCTTTCGCGCGAGCCCATAGTTGAGCCGCATGGTCTTGTCCAGGCTCCCGTCCCCCAGCATCTGCCGGACTTCATCCCGAAGCAGGATGGAAATGCGTCGGGTGCCGTCCGGACCAGTGTTCTCGGACACCACAGGCCGAGCGCCGGAGGATCGCTGGTCAAAGATGTTGACCGTGGTTTTGCCTGCCATGGGCATGCCGATCGCCGAGCCGTGGGGGAAGACGAACCCGTCTTTCCCGAACTTGACCAGCTCAGGACCCTTCTCACCAACGACGTAGGGCCTTCCGGCTTGCACCGGGCCGCCGCCTGCACGCGCTTGTACTGCAGGCCCGCCCGACACGACGGTCTTTCCGGCTTCCGTGTTGCCAAAAGCGCCGCCAAACTGATTTCCAAAGTAATCGAAGATGGGCTTGAAGATCAGATACTGCGTCGCCATCGCGATCAGGGTCTTGGTCCAGCTCTTGGCGAGATCTTCGAGGCTGCCTTGGCCTTCGAGCGCGAAGTCGGCCCAAGCCTGGCCTGCGTCCGCGGCAAAGCTCTTGATCTCGTCGGACATCTTCTCCGAGAGCGTGACGACCTTCTTCTGCTCATCCTCGTGCTTCTTCTTGATCTTCACGATCAGGTCATCCACGTCGGCCTCGGTGAGCTTGTAACCGACGCCGAGCTGCACAACCTCGGCCCGAAGCTCTCGGACGCCAGCGATCTCGCGCTCGATCGTGGCGTTGTTGTCCTCAAGGGACTGCTTCAGCGCCGTGATCTTCTTCTCGGCCTCCTCGACCGAATCGACCCAGAGTTTGATTCGGGCGGCGTCGGCCCCGCGCATGCCATCGCCGAAGGCCTGCTGGATGCCCGCCCCGGCCTCCCGGGCTTCTGCCATCAGCTTGTCCCAGCCCTTACGCAGAGACGCGAACGTCTTCTCGATGCTCTGCCTGTTGATCAGCTCCTCGGGCACGGGTGGACCGACGAACCCGCCGTCGACCTTGATGTCTTCCTTGGCCGTGTTCCAGTCGGCGATCGCCGCCTTGAGGTTCGCGATGGCCTCGCGCACGGTCTCGGAGATGTTGGCGCCGGATTGATCCAGGACAGCCGCCCGCTGCTGTCCCACAGCACCGTCCGAGAGACCCAGCACGCGCTGACGGGCAAGGATCATCTTGTCGAGGACCTCGACCGCCTGGTCCACGGACCCTTCCTGCCCGATGATGTCGCGCACCGTCGAGCGCAGTGTGTCGGCCAGGTCCTCGACTGTGCCCTGCACCGAATACTCGACGCCCGACTCTGGGTCAAACTTGGTCCAGACCGACTTCTCGCCGCGCCCCACGGCCGCAGCGAGCTCCATGAGACTGCGCTTGCGGGCCTCGATCCGGTCGATGTCGACCTGCCTCGTGGCGACGGGATCGCCGACCGTCGCGGCAACCATCCAGTCCGGGAGCAACGAGCGGTACTCCTGTACAAAGCCGATCACAGCGTTCGTCGCAGCGGATCGCCACCCCTCCGTGATCACGCGCACGAAGATCTGTGCGGCTTCGCTCGCGCCGGTGGTGAGGACCTCAACCGTCGCTCCAACGAGTCGCTCGATTCGGGCCCCGTCCTGGTCGCTGCCCTGGCTCGCACGCTCGATCGCCTGGCGGATGCCGGCGACGACGTCGGGGACGTCCGCAATGTCCTCGGCCAGGTCGAGCATGAGCTGCGTCGCGGCCGGCGCGAGCTGCGTCGCGAGCTCGACGCGCACGCCCTCCCAGGCCTTCTGCACGTCGTACACCGCGTCCGTGTACGAGTCCAGCTTCCTGAAGTCCTCGTCGGAGTAGATGACACCCAGACGCTTCGCACGCTCCGTTTCCGCGACCAGGTTCCTGATGAAGTTGGGAGACTCACGCAGCAGCGTGACGAACTGATCGCCCATGTTGCGCCCGAAGAGCTTTTCGGCGAGCCTGAGTTGGTCCGCCGCGCTGCCTGCGGACTCGATCCCGCGGGCGATGTCCGGGAGCAGCTCGGCGATGCTCTTGACCTCGCCCCTCGCGTTCGTCAACGACACCGTGATGTCGCCGATCCGGGTGCTGGTGGCGCCCTTCTCGACCAGCTTGGACGCTTCTCGCGCGGCGCGACTGGCCATCTTCGAGAGGGAATCGAAGCTGACACCCGCCTTGCCCGCGACATAATCGAGCGCGGCCATCTCCTCAATGGGCAGGTCCAAACGCCTCGCTGCCTTGCCCAGCTTGTCGACGTGCTCAGCGGCCGCGTTCAGCGAACCGACCATCTTGCTCGTGACAAGCCCGATTGCGGCGCTCGCCAGGACCGTCTTGAGGTTGACGATCTTCGCCGCACCGGCGCTGATCGTGCTCCCGAACGACGTGACGATCCGACCAACCGACTTGATGCGATCCCCGAACGTCACGGACTCGGCGGCGGCTTGCTTGAGCGAGCGGTTGTATTGAGCCGTGTTGGCGACGACATCGACTTCAATCCTGCCCAGCGACATGGCGAAGCTCCAATCAACCCAGAGCCGACGCCAAGGCGTCGAGCTTGCTCTCCATCTCTTCGTCGTCCGGCGGCGGAGACCTCATGTCCTCGAGCATCGGCGAACAGTCTGCCAGTTCAAACGGCGTGGACTTGCGGCTGGGATCACGATTCGCGTTACACAAGACCGTCACGATCTGGGCCGCGCGAATCTCCTGCCTGCGCTCCCGCGCGTACCACGCCTCGATCATCAGCTCGAGCTCCCCAGGAGAGAGCTCGCCAAACTCCGCCGCGGGCATCCCCAGCTCCACCCTCGCCCAGGCCCTCAGACGCTGGTAGTCGCCTTGGGCTGGGACGAGGTAGGGTGGGGTTGCGTGTCCCTGATTCTGATCGCCTGGCCGAGGGCCTCCACGAACGGCCCCATCAGCTGCAGCAGGACCGTCCGAGGCTCGTCCAGTCCAACCCTGGCAACTAGATCGTCAAAGTTCGTGCGAGTCACCGCGGCGATGAACCGGCATGCCAGGCTCATGTCGTACAGGTCGGCTGCACGCCGGGCCTTGCGGGCGTTGTCGGGGAACCACTCCAGCATGAGGCTGGCCAGCGCGGTCGCTGTCATCCCCGTCGCGGCCTCGATGGCGACGATCGTGGCGACGTTGAACCGGACCTCGTACGACTTCCCGCCGATTGCGATGTCGGCCTTCGGGAGATCGGTCGAATCTGCTGCGCTGGGCTTGGTTTGTGACACTGGGATGCCTCCGTTGTCGAGTTCGCCGCTGGTCAGGTCGGCTTAGGGGTGGGTTTCCTTCACGACCTGGCCCGTGATCGAGACCGTGACGTCGTTGACGGTCTTGCCCTTCACCGGGTACGAGTGCCCGATGTTGGCGACAAAGCCGGCGAACGACAACCGCTTCGTCCCACTGGGATAGACCAGCCGCATGTTCCGCTTCGCGCCCGAGTTGAGCGCCGTGTAGAGGTTGTTCTGGCTGGCGTCGTCCTGCAGCATGTGGCACTGGAACGTGACGTCGCCGGCAGCCTTGATGCCGTTGGCGATCTTCTCCTCCCAGCCGTTGGGAGACTCCATGTTCGTCGCGTCGTCCAGCGCGAGCGTCAGCGCAGGGCCATTAACGTCGAGGGCCTCGGCGACGGCAACGAACGTGCCCGCGCCATCATCGATGAAGAGCTTCGTGCCGAATCCGCCGCGTGCTTGGGTTGGGGGCATTGCAATGGCTCCAGACGTCCACGATCATTCTGTGTGCAGGATCGAGTACTCCGTCGAATAGACGTGGCACTCGAGTTCGTCGTCCCAGCCGTCATCCTCATCCTCGAGGAACACGTGATCGACTCGGATTTCTCCACCTCCGATACTTCCCTTGAAACCGTCCAAGGCAAGTCGGATCGCCATGGTTGTTTTTTTGGCATCGCCCTTGGTGGCGGCGTACGAGTGAAAGACCATGCCCGAGTCGGTCAGGCCAGTCACACCGTCGTGCGAGTGCGTACGCGGGCCTGAGGCCCTCTCGTACATGACGGCTGGGAGGGTCTGCTCCTGGGGCAGGTAGTTGGGAAAGATGCGATCCGCGACGCCGGCGGCCGTGACGGCCGGGTGAGCAGCGACGTGGGCGACCAGAGCTTCTTCGAAGGTCATGCCACGGCCCTGCCCCTCGCAACGCGCAGCCTCGATAGCTTCGCCACTTCGAGATCGAGCTCGCGGCGAAACACCTTCACGATCTGCTGGAAGGCCTCGAACTTCTTGGCTTCGAACGCCGGCCGCATGAACGGACGCGGGCGAGCACCGGGATGCACGCCGCCCTTCTGGACGACTTCCCGAGTGGATCGCTTCCACTGCCTCGCGATCGATCCCTTGCCGACAGCATGGGGCCTGGTTCCGTGCTCCACGAAGTGCGCATACGAGCGGACGTTGCGACCGCCGGTCTTGGGCTTGCGGATGAAGACCAGGGCTCGGTGCTCGATGGGCTCACCCGAGCTGTTGCGGAACACCCCGCGGGTCTCCCAGCCGATGGCCTTGCGGAGCCTGCCCTGGGCCCACCTGCCCCAATCAGACTCCCCATCAGGCACGATCCGCGTCTGCTGGCTCTTGCTGCCGCGGCGTCCACTGCGGTTGGGCTGGGGAGCCCGTCGCCGGGCATCCTCGCCAATCACACGGGACCCCGCGAGGAGCCCGCGGCGGATCACGGCGTTTCCGGTCTGGCGGCGGAGCATCGCGAGCTTCTGCACGACGTCCCTGGTCTCCGTCGTCATCGACGCGAAGCTGCCGGAACCCATGAATGTGCGAATGACACTGCTCACGGCCGGCCTCCGCTGGGGACGTCTCTCGCAACCACGAACAGATCCAGGCCCTCGCGGAAGTTGACCTCTTCGACGCGTTCGATGTCATACTCGACGTTGTTCCAGAGCACGCGCATCTTGGGGTCGATCCCCTGCGCAAACCTGATTCGGAACACTCCTGTCTGGCGTGCTGCCCGTCGATCCTGGCGAAACTCCTCCGTGCCTTGCATGGGCTTCCAGTTGGCCCACGGCTTGATGACGTCCACCCAAGAATCGATCATTTCGCCCGTGGGATGGCGCGTCGGGACCAGCCGCTGGATCGTGATCCGCCGGTTCAGTTCGCCGGACGAGATGGTCTGGTTCTGCGGCATCAGATCAGCGCGTAGATAGTCGCCGTGGTTCCTGTCGCGTGCACTCTCTTGATCCGGCATTGCACAGTGGCGCCGGCAGCTGCCAGCGACGCCGGGATGTCGCGAACGTTGCCTGCATAGGTGGTGACCCTGATCGTGCCGCTCACGGAGACAAGCAATGACCTGGCCGGCGGATCAAGATCGGTTGAGTCGCTGGGCGTCACCGGGATGATGTCGTTCGCTGGCGAGTCGAGGCCCGGTGTGTAATCCTTGAAGTCATCTGGCATGGCAAAGCTCCTCAGCCGAAGGTGAACATCCGGACGTCCGCGAGTTTCATCTCCAGCGCGTGCATGAACTGCTCGTTGTCAGCGACCGTGTCGCGATTCCTGAAGTGCCAACTCACGTGCAGGCGGATTGCCTGCTTCACGAGCTCGGGCACGGCCGCGGCGGCTCCGTAACCCACGACGTACTCGATGCGGACCGCCAGAGGCTCATCGCGAGTGCCCGGCCAGGCCTTCGAGAACGCCGGCCTCACGAACGCGAACGCTTGGGCGTCTGCTGACCCCAGCACATAGTCGCTGGGGGGCAGCGTCTGCTCCACGCCGTTGGCGTCGGTGTACTTGATCGAATCGATCGACGCCACGGGTCCGCCCGGCAGGTAGATCAGGTTGCCCATCGGCGCTGGCCCGTCGGGAAACTCATCCAGCGACAGCCGGTAGGTCTGCGTGACGAACGCTCGCCTGGTGTATCGCTCCGCCCACTCTCTGGCGTTCTTGATGAGCGACGTGATCAGACCGTCTTCCGCATCGTCGACGACGCGGAGGAAAATCTTCGCGTCGTCGACGGTGATGGGCTCTGATGCGGGCTGGCTGATCACGGTGATCATAAAAAACAACTCCGACCTGCCCCGACCGTGGACCCGCCGGAGTGCGATGGTCGGAGCTGCGCCACCGGCACGCGCCGGCGCTGAATTCAGTTGCGTTTGCGGGACGAGCCGTTGGGGCTCTTCTTCTTGGCGGGCGCGGCATCAGCCTGCTTCTGAGCCTGCTCATCCGTTTCGTACGTCAGCTCGTTGGCGTTGTCTTCGTCCTGCTCCGCGTCATCCTCAAGATCAGAGTCCTGATCGGTTTCCGGCGGTGCTTTCGCCGCGGGCGAGGGGTTCTCTGCGGGAGCCGGCTTGGCAGCCGGTTCGCGCTTGGCGGGCTTGGCGCCAACGTCCTTGGCGGTGTCGCCGGAGCGCTGCAGCACTGTTGCATACCCCGCCCGTTCAAACTGCTCAGCCTGCTTCTGAGCGTCGGGCGTGTTTGCGACCTCGACCTCCTGGCCTGGGGTGTACGAGAAGTTGGTGCCAGCGACGGAGGCTTGGATTCGGATGCGGTTGATGGACATGGTCTGTTCCTTGAGACAAGTGCGGACGAATCGCCCACACAGCGCTGCAGCGCTGTGCGGGCAGGCAAAAAGGGGTTTGCTTATGGCGTGCCGGGCAACGGCGACTGCACAATCTTGGAAAGCAAGACGTTGGTGATCAGGTTCAGCACGGGCTGGGGCGTGCCGTTGTAGCCGATGTACAGCATGTCGCCGGTCGCGGTCGCTGCGCCGGCCCGGATCGTGGTGCCGCGGATGTAGCGATTGCGAGGCTTGGGAATGTCCAGTACCAAGAACTGGTCATTGGCGACGGCAGTCAAGCGTGTACCAGCCAGGTCGGCCGCGTCGGACAGGTTTGCGACCTCGCCGCCCATGGCCTTCAGGAAGTTGCCTGCGTTCGCGGTCGCAATGCGATGGCAGATCAACACGCCATCGAAACCTGTGGTGTCGAACGGCGCACCGTCAACGGCGGTGCCGGCGGAGGCGGCTCCCACCGCGCCCAGGCGTACTTGATTCACTTCGGTAAAGGCTGGCATCTTCGTGCTCCTTGATGGGGGTCCGCCATCCAGATTGAAACGAACCGGACCGATTTCGCGGTGCGGTTCGTGGAGAGAGGTCCTTACGGGTGAACGAGGTGCTTGATGGGGTTGGTGCCGGCATCAAGCAAGCGACCGTCGACACGAGCGAAGCCCAGGAACGCGACCTGGAACTTCTCCGCGTATCGCTCGTCCAGGCGAACTAGGGCGAGGCTCGAGACCTGGCGAACCTTGTACTTGCTGAACTGGCCGTAGAGCACGCTGCGGACGCCGCTGGCCGGCGTGGCCATGTGCATGTTCTTGTAGTAGGGCTTGTCCAGCAGCAGGCCCGGCGCCCCGCCCGCCATGCCGCTGTTCATCGCGGGCATCCAGATCGGTCGACCGTCGCTGTCTTTGAGCTTCCGCAGGATGCCGAACGTGGACTTGTTGAACATCCAGCCCGCGTCAGGCTCGTAGGCCTCGTCGATCGACGTCTGCAGGTCAACCAGCTCGTCGTACGAGATCGCCGTCGAAGCGGCGGCGGTGCGACCGAGCGTGCTGCCGTTGACGATGCCTTGGGGCTGGTTGGCACCGTTGCCGGTGGTGAGCCGCCGGTTGATGATGCGGCCCAGGCGTTCGCTGGCGAGCTGGGCGAGCAGCACTTCGATGTCGATGCCCGTGTCCTGGAGCAGCACCCGCGGGATGATCATCTGACGCGTCGAGAACATGAACGCCTTCAGCGTGGTCGTACCGAAGATGTTGTCAGGACCTTCCGGCGTGGGCTGGTTCTCCTCGATCTGCTCACCTTCGTTGTTGGTGTCGTTGGCGGTGGGCCAAGGCAGGTCAATCCCCGAGTCGGTCCGCATGATCTCGACGCCCGCGCGGAGCACGCCCGAGTAGTCCTTCAGGCCCACCTCGACGCGGTTCATGAACCCCACAGGCACTGTGAACGCGCCCGTCGCACCGGTGACCGCCGACAACGCGCGGGCTTCGCGGCTGTCGCTGCCCAGGTCGATGTGGTTGCCGTGCATGATGTCCTGCTCATCGCCTTTGAGGCCCGCCATGCCCTTGCGCATCCACTTCTCGTACACCTCGGAGTGCCGGCGCTCTTTGTCGGTGAGCTCGGGGCGTTCTTCGCGGTGACGATGGCTGTCCTGGCGACGGTCGCGCTCGCTGCGGCGCTCGGGATCGCGCGAGCGACGTTCGGGATCGCGTTCGCGGCCTCGATCGTCGGACGGATCGTCGAGGCCCTCGCTGGCCTTGATCTGCGATTCGATGAGTTCATTGCGGCTACGCAGACTCACGATGGCGTCCTGGGCTTCCTTGACCGCTGCCCTCTCTTCTGACGTGAAGTCTCGGCTTTCCGAAGTGACCTTCGCGACGATCTGGTCGGCGACGTCACGGCGCTTTCGCATTT
Source organism: Phycisphaerales bacterium (assembly GCA_022843045.1). Classification (GTDB taxonomy): domain Bacteria; phylum Planctomycetota; class Phycisphaerae; order Phycisphaerales; family UBA1924; genus BJHL01. The sequence continues at coordinate 6,632 of JALHOJ010000049.1, read as the reverse complement.
CGGCCTGGTTCTTGGTGACCTCTGCGGACAGATCGATCTTGATGACGGCGGGCATGCGTTGTCTCCGTTGACGATGAACAGTCCACGTTCGGTGAAACCTACACGGATGGCGGGGTCAAGTCCAGAGTTCCATCCGCAGCTTGTGGCCTGCGATGAATCGATCCCGATCAGCGAAGTCTGGAGGCGGCGTCACAGCCTTGCGGCCTTCCGCCAGGATGGCGCTCAGCGAGCGTGCCTCAGCCGTTGTGTCGGCGTACGCGGCATAGGTCACGGGGCCGACGTCGAAGATCCTGGCGACTTTGGTGATCTTCCGGATCAGCTTGTCGCCCCGCTTTTCCCATCCGGATTGCCCGCCGGGATACAGCGAGAACGAGAAGGACGATCCGTTGATGTCGCCGCGGCGAATGCTCACGAGAGCGTCGCGGCCAGCGCTGGTGTTGGGCAGGTCGATCTCGTACTTGAGGCCCTTGTCATCCACCGACAGTCGCAGATGCTCGTTGCTCCGCCTGCCCAGGACCTGGTCGGGATCGTGCTGCATGAGACCGAGGATGTCCGTGTCGGCCTTCAGAGCTTCGTCAAACGCCCCGCGGCTGAGAATCTCGTAGAAGTACCCCATGTCCTCGCTCATGGACTCGAAGACGGCCGCGTAGCCGCCGATCGTGCCGATCGTGTCCTGATTGCCCTCGGGGGCGGCACGAAACTCGATGCCTGACACGCAGCGGCGTTCGATTTGTGGGAGCTGGATTGGTTCTTTGTCGCTCATCGCTTAGCCCCATGGTCCACGGGAGCTATGCGAACCTAGCGGGGTTTTCAGCTCTGGGCAACTTTGTCGTCGGTGGACGGGTTGGGCTTCCCGCCCTTGTCGTCTGGTCCGTTGGCCCCGCCAGGGGACTTGGTTTCGCCCTTCTTGATCCAGGATTCGGTGATCCGATCCGCTTGCTCGGGTGTCGGCGCGGGCATGTTGGTCGAGTTGATCCAGAAGATCGACCCGCGGCCGTCGGGTATGTGGTTCATGTTTTCGCGGTCGCGAATCTCGTCAGAAGAGACAGCGCCGACACCGCTGAGACCGCGGTAGTACTCGACGCGGGCCTTGCTGTCCATCTTGACGATCGACTGCCAGTGGTGCTCGAAGTAGTAATCCTCCCGCTCCTCTGGCAGCAGCAGTTTGTAGTTAAACTCCTGCTGGATGGCCTCACAGAGCGGCGCGCAGGTGTCGCCGAGGAAGTCTAAGTCGGCGTGTTCGGAGCTGCTGTAGCTCATCTTGATCAGGTGGTGTACCTTGGAGGGCGGCACTCCAAACCAGCGGCAGATCTCCTCGACGCGAAAGTGAGCCGTTTCTACCCATTGGGCGTCCTCCAGGGGCATCGCCATGGAGTCCCACTCCATGCCCTCCTCGAGGATCATGGGCCTCCCGGAGTTGCGAGGGCCTCCGTAAAGGCTCTCGAAGGACACCCGGAGATTCTGCACGGCCTTGTCACCCAGCTTGCCAGGATGTCGCAGGACCCCCGAGGGCCGCAGCCCGTTGGCCATGAACCCATCGGAGAATTCATCGGAGCCCAACGCCGCGCCAATCGTGCGACGGGCGTGCTGGATGACCGACAGGCTCTTGCGTCCGTCAAAGCTCAGGCCGGGCACATGCAGCACCTCGTGTCTGAGCAGCGTGATCTCCCGGCCATCCCGGATGGTCTTGTATCGCAGTTCCCCGCTCTCGTCGTGCGTCCTGGTCACCGCGCTGGGCAGGATGCGGACTTCCTGGGGGATACCCACCCTGGTCTTCACGATCTGTGAGAACGAGTCGCCCCAGAGCAGGCGATTCACCACCTGCGTGTGACGCAGCGCGAATGCCGACGTCGTCGGGTTTGGGCGGAGCATCATGAGCTCGTACAGGGGGTGGTTGCGAGCCCGCTCCCTGCCGTCTTTCGTTCGGCGGTACAGCACGAGCGGCATGCGGGCGATCGCGTTGGCGATGATGTTGACGCAGCACCAGACGGTGGCGACATGCATCGAGGCCTGTGGGGTCACGGACTCCGCCCGTCCGCTGATCGAAGATCCGTTTAGGAGCGCCACGAGCTGGGCGGGCGTCAACTGGGTTTGCGGATTCTGGGCGTTGCGGGATTCGGCTTCCGCGGGCAGGTATGGACCGGAGATGATCGTGTTCATAGCGATTGGACTCCGCGGGTTTCGTACACCGACGGCGCAGCGCCATCGACACTAGCGCGGCTGAGGGCGGTGACGCCAGCGGACAGGTTGTCGATTCTCGACGTCGAGGCCTTCTTGGTCAGGCGCTCGTTCTCATTGATGTCCTTGATGACCGCGACGTTCTCAATCTGCCAGCGAAGCAGATCGCTGCCGTCGTGGATGAGCTTCTGACCCATGACGAGGGCCTTCAGCAGCGCAGTCGCCGGCGAGACGAACTTGACGGTCTGGATGACCTCGACGGTTGTCAGGTCCACGGCTTCAAAGGCCGACACCAGCAGGTTCGCCTGGTAGGGGTCGTACGCAATCTCCCTCACGTCGAACTTTCGCGCCCAGTGCAGCAGAATCCAGTCACGAACCCAGGAGTACTCGACGCACGCGCCGGGCGTGAGCGTGAGCAAGCCCGACTTTGCCCACCTCCGGTAGGGCACTCCATCACGCTCTTCCTTTCGCTCAATCTCTTCGCCGGGCACGAAGCCATGTGAGATCATGGCATAGGTCGAATCAGGCAGCTTGAAGATGCCCGTCGCGGCGGTCAGGTCAGAGCGCTTCGACAAGTCCAGGCCGATCCACATCGGGCACTGCTGCAGCAACCCAAAGTCCAGGTTGCGGGCACACGCGTCCCATCGCTCTACCTCGATCCAGCCGGTTCTCGCACCTACCCAGATGTTTAGGTGATACCGCTTGAATGCGGCCTCTTTGGCCTCGTCTTCCTTCGCCTCGGCAGCCATCGACTGCAGCTTCGAGAGCTTCACCGAGATGCCCAGGCCCGGGTTGGCCTTTGCCCAGGTCTTGGGGTCCTTCCAGTCGTCGTCGGGCGAGGCCTCGAAGATGTACACCAGGCGGTCTCGGATCCGGCTGCGGCCCTGCAGGATGCGCTTGCTCTGCGAATACTCGCGATAGCCGATCGAGTTGCGGTCGTTCCCGGCCGTCGAGATCACCACCAAGAGCGGTTGACGACGTGCGCCATCCGCCGTTGTCATCTTGTCCCAGAGCTTCTGGTCCGTGAGCTCGTGCAACTCATCAAACACAACGCATGAGGGGTTCAGGCCGTCCTTGTTTTTGGGCTCAGCGGAGACCGCTTGCATCGAGGACATGGTCTGCGCGACGACAATCGCCTTCGTGCGGACGCTGTCGAAGGTCTTCGACATCGCCTGCAACTCGGGCGAGTGCTTAATCATCGTGCAGGCGGCCTTGAACACGATCGCCGCCTGCTCCTTGCTGTTGGCGACGACGTACACCTCCGCGCTGGGCTCGTGGTCTGCGTAGAGGCAATAGAGCGCGATGATCGCGGTGATCTCGGACTTCCCGTTTTTTCGAGGAATCCACAGATCGAGCCGGCGATACCAGCGCAGCCCGTCCGGTCGCTTCCAGCCGAACAACTGGCGCACGATCGCTCGTTGCCAGGGCGCCAGAACGAAGGGCTTTCCCGCCCACTCCGCCTTGGTGTACACGCAGAAGAGCTCAACGAACTGGCAGAATCGATCGGCGGCGGCGACGTCGAACCACGCGCCCTTGCCAGGACGCTTGTACTTCACGCCTTCATCAACCGCGAATGCATCGCTAGGAGGCGGCGTTGCGACTTTGGGGCGGCGCGAAGAACCGCGACTTGATGTCACCCACGTCTCCTTTGGCGGCTCGCTCGATCTCGATCTTGACTCGCGTCTCGGCAGCCGGCGTGCCACCGAACTCGCGTTCGATGATGAGCAGTTCCTTGTGCACTTTGATCATCATGTCGACCTCCGGGAACTTGCGAAAGCCCAAGATCCTGCCGGGCTTCTCTTTTCGCTTTCCCTCGGAATCCACGCCGTTCGTCGGATCTGCCCGCACTGCGTAACTGCGGCCGTTTTTTCGCGTAAAGGCAACGCAGTCCACCCAGAGCACGAGCAGCTCGCAGTACCGCGCGAGGACCTGGGCGTGGACCTGCTTTGCCAATCCGAGCGTGCTCAGCTTCGGGATGAGCTGGCGCCACATGGCCATCCCGCGATCGTCCAGCCAGTCCGGAGCCTCAGGCAGGCCCGGCGGATGCGGCAACTCGTCAGGAATTGGTCTTCCCCCCGGGTTGCCAGCAAGCCTCAGGAGTGCACCTGGTTGGGGAGGCGGTCCACGTCGTCCCATGCCGAAACCTAGCGCCAACGCGCGGATTTTCAAAACCTGCGCGCGCGCACAGAACGGGCCCCACTGCGGTCCCCCGCCAACCTCCAGACTTTTTGACCCCCCTCCCCCCCGGTGTGTCGCGGCTTGATTGGCCTGCCAGAGGCCTCTAGGTTCGTCTACAAGGCTCGTGGACGCAACGGAGCGAACTCATGGCTGTCATCACACCCGTCTCTGCAACGATCAGTGGAACCAGTCCTGGCGGCATTGCTGCCAGTGCTGGAGGTGACCTCATCACCAACACCAAGGGCAATGCTGTCGCTCGCGTTACGAATGGCGGGGGCGCCTCCATTAACGTGACGCTGGGCGTCACGGGAACGCCCACGCGTGAGGAAGGGCAGGGCTTCCCGGCGATCCCTCTGCAGCCTCAGGTCGTTCCTGTCCCGGCAGGACAAGCTCGCTACATCCAGCTCTATCCTGCGTTCAACAACGGGAGCGCCCAAGTTCCCTTGACCTACTCGGCTGTCACCAGCGTGGCGGTCGAGGCTCTCCAACCCTGATGGTGTTCGCGAGCCTCTTACGGCTCTTCGCCTGCTGGCTGTCCCTTGCTGTCTTGGCGTCGTGGCAAGGCCCGCAGATACCCCTCAAGTTGTCCGGATCATCCTCCCCGCCGGCTGCCTTGGACACGATGTGGTCCACGGCAGTCGACGGGTTTTTCATGCAGCTGAGGCAGAACGGATCGCGAGCCAAGATCATGAGGCGTAGGCGTCGCCACTTTGCTCCGTAGCCTCGCTTCGTCGCTGACTCTGTTGTCGTCCTCCACGCCTTGGGCTTGGGCTGGGCAGCGGTGTGAGCTTCGCAGTATCGTCCTGTGGTGAGGGCGTTGCATCCGGGCTTGGCGCAAGGTCGATTGGGCTTGCTCGACATGCTGCTGTCTCCTGCCAGGTTTGACCTGTCGCGAGGAGCCTAGCACTTTGGCCCGTCAGGGCCTGCCATCGACGCACAGCGACGTCGACGAAGACGGGCTCAATCTCCATGGCGAAGCAGCGTCGGCCGACCTGTTCGGCGGCGACGATCTGGCTGCCACTCCCTGAGAACGGCTCGTAGCAAACGGCCCCTCGCGCCGTGTGCTTCCTCATCGGCCTGGCGAAGAGCTCAAGGGGCTTCTGAGTGGGGTGTTCATTGCCCACCGGCCTGCCCTTGCCCTCCCAATCGACCTCCCAGGCACTTGAGCCGGCCTTGATGATGTCGATGAGCTGTTGGCGTGTGAGCTGCTCCAGAGGGATGCTGGCGCCCTGGTCGGTCCAGACTGAAGACCCGTCGTGCATGCCATCGTGGGTCGGCTTGTTGCCCTGGAGCCAGCCCATCAGGCATGGTTCGTGCCTGAAGTGCCAGAACACGGAGCCGAACACGGGGCAGGGCTTGATCCAGACGATCTGCTGGTGGTCCAGGATGTTGAGCGAGCGCCATGCGTTGATGATCTCGACGAGTCGTTTGTGGGCGTGCCAGCAGTAGATCGCGGCATTGGGAGATGCCACCCGCACGACGTTCTCGAACACGGCCTTGAAGAACGCCGCTGCGTCCACTATCTCAATCTCGTGGTAGCGGTCTGACCAGTCCTTCCCGCGGTTGCCAGCCCTGACGCCTGTGTAGTCGACCAGGTATGGCGGGTCTGTCGCGACCAACTCGGCTCGATGGCCGTCCATAAGCCGATCGACGTCGGAGGGTTCCGTCGAGTCGCCGCAGAGCAGCCTGTGGTTGCCCAGCACCCATAGATCGCCGGTCCTGGACACGGCCTCGGCTGTGGGGGCAGGAGCGACGTCGTCCTGCGCCTTGACTTCGTCTGTTTTGCCAACCAGATCCGCGAGGTCATCGTCGGAGAAGCCGGCCGCGTTGGCAGCTTCTTTGGGCATCTCGCCCAGGACCTGGGCCAGGGCGTCTGTGTTCCAACGCGAGAGCTCAGGAGTGCGGTTGTCGGCGATCGCGTAGGCAACCCGCTCTACACCAGTCAGGCTTGATTGCACTGCGGCTATGTGCGTCCATCCCAGACGCTTTGCAGCCTCGAGAGTGCCGTGGCCAGCCACCACAACGCCGCGGCGGTCAATCACGATGGGTTTCTGTTGTTCGAATCGCTTGAGACTGGCCTTGATCGCATCGATGCTTCGGTCGTCGTGCTCTCTCAGGTTTGCCGGGTCTGGCGTGATGTCGGAGATGGCGACGAGCTGGCCGCGCAGCTTCGCGGCGACGGCATGAATCGGCTTTGGCAGTTTGGACATGTGTTGCCCGCCTCGGCCACGACGAGGTTGAGGGCCTCCATGATCTTGACCAGATCGCGAACCTTC
>JALHOJ010000048.1 GCA_022843045.1 Phycisphaerales bacterium | reverse complement strand
GCCGGTATAGTCACCCGAACGAGTTCCGTACCTTGTGCGATGGCAGAGGTGGACTCGGAGGGTTTCTGGTTCCGGAGATGCATATGAACTGTTGCAAGCTGATTGGTGTGGTCGTTGGTGTGGCGTCGTTGGGAGTGGTGCTGGGAGGCTGCGCGGGCGGCGGCACCAAGTTGGCTTCCACTTCACCCGAGCAGGACATGCAGATTTACATGCAGTCTGGCATGCCGGGCGAGATGCACAAGATGATGGCCGACGGTGTGGGGAATTGGACGACGACCAACACGATGTGGATGGCGCCCGACGCTCCGCCCATGGTGACCAAGGGCTCGGCGGTGACGAAGATGTCGATGGACGGCCGCTTCGCCGTGACGGAAGTGACCAGCCCGATGGGCGAAGGGATGTCGATGACCGGCATCTCGACGATGGGCTATGACAACGTGCAGAAGAAGTTTGTGGGCACCTGGATCGACAACATGGGCTCGGGCATCATGCAGGGCGTGGGGACGCCTTCGCAGGGCGGCAAGCGGATCGAATGGGTGTACACGTACTCGTGCCCGATCACCAACTCGCAGCGGACGATGCGTGAGATTCACACGCGCCCGGACAAGGACACGCTGATCATCGAGTCATTCGCGAAGGATCCGCGCACGAACAAGGAGATGCAGTGCATGCGGATGGAAGCCAAGCGGGCGTCGTAAGCGACGAACGTGAAACTAGTAGGTCTTGGTGTATTGCAGAGGACCCTCTCGCCGCGCGAGAGGGTCTTCGAGTTTCAAATCGCTCCAGAATTCGGGGTCGCGTCGACGATCTCGCCGTTCACCATTTTGTATGGCGTATTCGGCTTGATATCGCTCATTCCGACCACTGCCACCTTGTGACCATCCTGTGATCGAAAAACCAGGACCGCGCCAGTGTCACCTTGTGCGGTTGCAGCGTTCACGATGTGATCCGAATCGACGATCGCGGTTCCGAACTTGCCCACCACAGCGCTCCCACCTCGCGTAGCGACTGCAACGCCGAAGTCGCCAGCCTGTGCGTGCTGGAACTCATTGTTCCCGATGGCTATTCCAAAATCCTTCGCGGTCGCTACGCCGCGCCACTCGACAATTGCAATCCCAGCAGTTCCCACCGATGCATCGCCTGCAGACGCTATTGCAATTCCTCTTGCGCCGGACTCTGCGTTCGCAAGCCACGAAATGGTCGTGGCGAAGTCGCCTCCGCAGACGTCTCCAAAGCGAGCGCCGATGGCTATGCCGTTGGTCGTTGCAATGGACTCGGTCATGCGGCCAATCACTGGCTTGGGGTGCCCATCCGTCGGTACTGGCAGCCCGTGATCGAGGAGCCACTTGCAGGTGTTGATCGGCGTACCAGCGTAAATTGATCGTGCCGAATCGAAGGTGATGCCGGTCGTAGCAGGATCGAACCGTCCGTTCTCCAGTTCCAACACCACCCACAACGCACGGACCTCCAGATTGGAGGCTTCTTGACTGTTTGACAAGGGCCAAATTCGTATCGTGACTCCGGACGGTAGTTGTGCCACGATCAATGGGATGTCCCACTGTCCCAAACGGATATCGGGAGGCCTATCGGTAAACGAATCGTGGAAACAAGATGCGATGGCGTACGACAGTTGGGATGTTTCTTGCATCTAGAAATCCGAACTCGCTGGTTCGGCAAGACGGCCGGTGGGTTTCGGCGGTCCGCGGAGTTTACGCAGGTCCACGAAGCTCGCAGGCTTGCCCAAACTCCTTGCAGATCGGGTGCTCGCAGCAGACGCCGCCTGCGGGCCTTGCCTTGCATGCTCTGCGGCCGTGGAAAATCAGCATGTGGCTGGCGTCGCACCAATTGTCCTGCGGCAGTTGCGCCATGAGCCACTTTTCGACTTGCGCGACGTTGGCTTCGTTGGGCGCGAGGCCCAGGCGCTTGCTCAGTCGCTCGACATGGGTGTCGACGACGAAGCCGACGTTGGTATGGAACGCGTTGCCAAGCACGACGTTCGCTGTCTTGCGAGCCACGCCTCGCAGCGTGAGCAGTTCGTCCATGGTGCGCGGCACTTGCCCGCCGAACCGCTCGACGATCGTGGTCATCGCGGCATGCACGGCCTTGGCCTTGTTGCGGAAGAGGCCGATGGACTTGATGAACGGCTCGATGTCGGCGGGCGCGGCGTTCGAGTAGTCGGCAGGCGTGGGAAACCGCGCGAACAGCGCGGGCGTCGCTTTATTCACGCCCACATCGGTCGTCTGGGCCGACAGGATGGTCGCGATCAGCAGTTCGTGGGGCGTGGTGTAGTTGAGCTCGCAGTGGGCGTCGGGATAGTGCTCACGCAGCGCCGCAAGCAGACGCTCGGCCCGTTCGCGACGAGCGGGCGTCACCTTGATCGCCCCTTGCCTGGATGCCGGGCGGCTTCGCGCCTTCATCGTCGCCTTCTCGGTCTTCACAATGGGTCCGCGCTTCGCCATGGGACCAAGGTACGGACGTTGATGCGAGATTCGCGGCGCTGGAAGCCCCGCTCCACCCCAAGCTCCACCCCAAGTCCGGCTCCACCCTACTCAGGCCGCAGCACGTGGCAGTAGGGCTGCTTGCCGGTCTTCACGTAGTAGTCCTGGTGATAGTCCTCGGCCTTCCAGAACTTCTGCGCGGGCTCTTCGACGACCACGATCTTGCGCTTGTGCTTGGGCTGCCGTTCCACTCGCACCTTCTCGGCGATCCGCTTCTGCTCGTCGCTGTAGTAGAAGATAACGCTGCGGTACTGCTCGCCCAGATCCGGGCCTTGCCCGTTCATCTGCGTGGGATCGATCATGCGGTAGAAGTAGTTGACGAGTTGTTCGTAGCTCACCTTGCTGGGGTCAAAGGTGATCTGCACGACTTCGACATGGCCGGTGTCCTCGTAGCAGATCTGCTTGTAGGTCGGGTTCTCGGTGCGTCCGCCGCTGTAGCCGCTCACGGCGTCGATGACGCCCGGCACATCCTCGGCGAAGATGTGTTCCACACCCCAGAAGCAGCCGCCGCCGAACATGGCGAGTTCGGTCTTTGGGCCTGAGGACGCCTGGGATGGTTGCGAACTGCTCGATGGGTTCACGCTGGAGGTCTCCGGGGTTGCCGTCGTCGTAGTGGTCGATGTGGTTGCACCGCCGCTCGTTGCGGCAGCGGTGGGGGCGGTTGTGGTACTTTGGGGCGAACTTGCCGGCGTCGAGGACGCGCTGGGCGACGGAGCCGTATTCCCCGAGCACCCCGACAACAGCCTCGCGGACACGCCGCACGCCAGCACAGCCATATTGGTGAATCGCATAGTCATCCTACTGCATTCGAGCGAGCGAGGTTCCGAGATTCGCGATCAGTCGCCGCCACACATCACGCCAGCCAACGGCCGCCATCCACGCGGATGATCTGGCCTGTGACGTAGGTCGCCTCGGTCGCGAGCCAACGGACAACCCGGGCCGCCTCATCAGGCTCGCCAAATCTCCCCAGCGGCACGCGCCGGAGGTATCTTCGTTGCTCTTCCTCGCTGGTTGGTTTCAGGCCCGGCGCGGGGCGATCGTCCGAGCCCGTGCTGTCAAACTCGCTGCCTTCTGGTGGATTGGGGCCGGGCTCTTCCCACGCCACGACCCCCGGCGCAACGCCATTGACCCGCACCTGCGGCGCAAGGTCTCGCGCCAGGCACGACACCATCTCCGTGAGCGCGGCTTTGGACATGAGGTACGCAGCGTGGTTGCGGCGGGGCCGACCCATCGCGTGAATGTCGCACATCGCCACCACGCTCCCGCCACCAGTCAGGCGCGACGCGGTCAGCAAGTGGCGCAGCTTGCCCGTGAGCAGCAGGGGGGTCGCGGCGTTAACGCGGAAGTGTCGCATCACGGTCGAAGCGTCCAATTCGGCCAGCGGGGTGCCGCCATACGCCGAAGCGTTGTGGACGAGCACATCAAGCCGCGGCATGGTGTGCGAAAGCTGCTCGCCGAATTGTTCGACATCGCCAATGTCATCGAAGTTCACGCGATGGGCGGTGGCTTGCCGCCCCAACTGCGAGACCAGATGCACCAGTTCCTGCGCCTCGCTCTCGCTTCGGTTGTAGGTGAAGGCGACATCAAACCCGCTGCGGGCGAATTCGAGCACGATGGCTCGCCCGACCCGCCTCGCCCCGCCGGTCACGAGCACAACAGGTCGCTCCGACGGCTTGAGCGAACTTGAAAACTCTGGCGAGGGCGTCGCTTTCCAAGGTGGCGGCGTGTCGTTGCCGCGAGCCGCGTCTTCGGCTCGGCGCGCCTTCGAAGAGTCCGCATCACGCTCCTCGTCGGTGCGCACGTCGGGCTCTTCGAGGCTCGCAACGGGCGGCACTTCGAGCCGTCGCCCGGCTTCTTCCCAGGCGGACACCGGGGGTTCGCCTTTGACCTTGGTCGCGATGGCTGCCTGCGACCGCTCACGCATCCGTTGCAGGACGATGAGCGCGAGGGCAACAAGCAACACGATGCCCAGCAGCGTGACCAGCATCAGGAGCGTGGAGAGTCGACGGACGATCTCGACGGTCTCCGGTGAAGGCTTGATGGGCGGCGTGCTCGCGAGGGAGAGCCACATGTCAATCGGAATGAGGGGTGGCATCTCCACCCGAAAGGATACCAGTGTGAATGGTCCTTCCTTCGCGGGCGTTCTATACTCCGCCCCTATGCACTTTGACGCCCATCTTCCTGTGATCGCCGATCTTGAGGCGCGGATTTCAACGATCCGCGACTCTCTTTAACTACGACGCCAAGCTCCAGCGACGCAAGCAACTCGAAGACGAGATGGCGGGCGACAGCTTCTGGAACAACCAGACGCAGGCGAAGAAGGTCGTCGCCGAGTCCAAGCTCCTGAAGGCTCAGGTCGACCCACTCACGGGCGCGATCAAGGACTTTGAGGACGCCAAGCTTGGCTACGAGATGGCCAAGGAGTCGGGCGATGCCGACCTGCTCAAGGAAGCAGACGCGGCCTTGTTTGGACTGACCAAGCGAATCGAGAAGATCGAGCTCCAATCGCTCCTGGGCGACCAGCACGACTTCCGCAACTGCTTCCTCACCATCAGCGCAGGGGTGGGCGGCTCCGAGGCCAACGACTGGGCCGAGATGCTCCTGCGCATGTACATCTTCTACTGCGAGAAGATGGGCTTCCAGATGGAAGAAGTTGACAAGGGCTTCGGCGCCGAAGTCGGCATCGACAGCGTGACACTCCACATCAAGGGTCCGTACTCCTTCGGCTACCTCAAGTGCGAACGAGGCAGCCACCGCCTCGCCCGCGTCAGCCCCTTCAATGCTCAGGGCAAGCGCCAGACCAGCTTCGCCACTGTCGACGTCTCGCCCGAATTCGAAGAGAACGAAATCGAAATCCCTGAGAAGGACCTCATCATCGAGCCCTTCGTGCGAGCCCGCGGCCCTGGCGGCCAGAACGTCAACAAGGTCGCCACCGCCATCCGCCTGGTGCACATTCCCACCGGCATCCAGGTCGTCGCCAGCACCTATCGCGACCAGCCCCAGAACAAGAAGCAGGCCTTGACCGTCTTGCAGGCCCGCCTCCAGCAAATCGAGGACGAGCGCCGCGAGGCCGAGATCGCCAAAGCCACCGGCGGCAGCCTCGAACAAGGCTGGGGCAGCCAAATCCGAAGCTACGTCTTCTACGACAACCGCGTGAAGGATCACCGCACCAACCACGAATCTCGCGACTACGAAGCGGTGCTTCGCGGCGAGATCGCGGACTTCATCGATGCGGAGTTGAAGCGGCGTCGCTCGGGTCGCGAGAAGGCCCGCTGAAGTGTTCAAGCAAGCAGCCCGACCGTAAGGGAGGGCTTTGGATGCGCCGCGAGGTCAACGAGGTCAGCGACGCTCAACACCGTCTGACCGTCGTGGACTTTTTTCATACGGATTGTGACAACCCGCCAAACTTCCGATTCCGCTGCGAGAAGTCCCGCACCGCGGCGTGCAGGTCCCTAAGCCCAAAGTCTGGCCACAGCGTCTGCGTGACGTGCAACTCCGCGTAACTGATCTGCCACAGCAGGAAGTTGGAGACTCGCATTTCGCCCGCGGTGCGGATGAGCAGGTCAGGATCGGGCAGCCCGGCGGTCGTGAGCTTGTCCGCCAGTGCAGCTTCGTCGATCGACGCCGGATCACGCGTGCCCGAAGCGACTTCTCGTGCGAATGCTCTCGCCGCGTCCACCAACTCGGCCCGCGCGCCGTAGTTGATCGCGAGGCACAGAGTGAAAGCCGTGTTCTTGGCCGTTGCGGCGGATACGCGATCAATCGCGTCGAGCACAGGCTGGGGCAGCCCCTCACGCTGGCCAATCACGCGCAGGCGAATGTTCCGGCGCATCATCTCGTCGCGCTCGCCCTCGAGATACATGATGCAAAGCTGCATCAGCGCGTCAACCTCGTCCTTGGGCCGCTTCCAGTTCTCCAGCGAGAACGAGTAGAGCGTCAAGACCTCCACGCCCAGTTCGTAGCACGCTTCAACGATCGTGCGCACGCTCCCCGCGCCCGCCCTATGACCAAGTTCGCGCGGGAACCCCTGCTGGTTGGCCCAGCGCCCGTTGCCATCCATGATGATCGCGATGTGTGCAGGAATCTTGGCCGGGTGTACGTCGGGCAGCACACCCAGCGGATTCGCAAGCGGGTTGCGGCCCTGCAGCGCCGCGATGGCGGCCTGAGCGTCCGCGTGCGAAGCATCGACCGCTCCCACAACGGCTCCGCTCCCCGCCAACTTGCTCGCTGCAATGCCAACCTTCACCGCATCACCGCCTCGCCGTTTCACCCCAAAATCGTCTGCTCCCGCCCGGGCCCCACGCTCACCACATCCGCCGGCACGCCTGCGGCCTTCTCGATGAACTCCACATACGCCCGCGCGTTGGCCGGGAGTTCGCGCCGTGAACGCACATTGCTGATGTCTTCGCTCCAGCCCGGGAAACTGGTGAAGACGGGCTTGGTGCGGGCGAGTTCAGTGGCGTCGGGCGTGAAGAAGTCCACGCGCTTGCCGTCGATCTCGTACGCAGTACATGCGCAGACTTCCTTGAAGCCTGACAACACGTCGAGCATCGTGAGCGCAAGGCCGGTCGCGCCGTTGATCATGACGCTGTAGCGGAGGGCGACAAGGTCCAACCAGCCCACGCGACGCGGGCGACCGGTGGTGGTGCCATACTCGCGTCCGCGCTCGCGGATGTTGTGGGCGATTTCGCCCGACAGTTCGCTGGGCATGGGGCCGCCGCCCACGCGCGTGGTGTAAGCCTTCATCACGCCCAGAATCCGCGTCAGCCGCGACGCGGGCACGCCCGTGCCCGTGCCGATGCCCGAGGAGATCGTGGAGGACCCCGTCACGTATGGGTACGTGCCATGATCGACGTCCAGGAGCGTGCCGTTGGCCCCTTCGAACAGGATCGACTTCCCGGCACGCAGCATTGCGTGCAGTTCCTGCGTCGTGTCGCGGATCATCGGGCCCAGTTGCTGACCCACATCCCGGCATTGGGCCATGAGGTTTTCGATCGCGAGATCGCGCTCTTGCTCACTGGTCATGCCAAGCCCGTGCAGCATGGGCGACTTCACGGCCATGGCCAGTTGCAGGCGTTCGCGAAGCAACTCGGGCCGTAGCAGGTCGCCCATTCGTACCGCCCCCGCGCGATGGGCCTTGTCGGCGTACGCAGGTCCGATGCCGCGGCGCGTTGTGCCGATCTTTTCGGGTCCGCCGCCCCCTTCGCTGGCCGCGCCGCGGTTGAGCAGGTCCTCGCGCAGGCCGTCCTCGACCTTGTGATAAGGCAGTACGACGTGGGCCCGATCACTGACCATCAGGCCGCTGGTGTTCACGCCGCGCTCGCGCAGGCCCTTGAGTTCGTCCATCAGCTTCCACGGATCGACCACGACGCCGTTGCCGATCACCGCCGCCTTACCCGGGTACAAGATACCCGACGGCACCAGATGCAGTGAGTACCGCGTGCCCGCCACCACGACCGAGTGCCCGGCGTTGGCTCCGCCGTTGTATCGCACGACCGCATCATGCTCGCTGGCGAGCATGTCGACAAGCTTGCCCTTGCCCTCATCGCCCCATTGCAGGCCGACGACGGCGTGGCAGCGACCCGGTGCGCGGGCACCCCCGCTCTCAGCGTCCGAAAACGCGGCGAACTCCATGCCCAAGCTCCGAATGCGTGCGATCTGGCTCACCGCTGAGCGTATGGACGTTGGGACACAAAGCCCAGCGTGGGCGTTCATGGGGCTCTGTGACACGAAAACCGGCGTGATTCTGGGATCGCCTGAGAACGCGTCTCAACTTCCCATCAATCCCACCCGATAGTTGACCCGTGGCTCAGACTCAGGTCCGCATCATGTGCCCGAACTTGGTGTGCCGAAAGGTGCTCGCCGTGCCGGAATCCCTGCGCGGCAAGACGGTCCGCTGCAAGGCGTGCGCGACGAACATCAAGGTTCCTGCGAAGCAGGTGATCGTCGCCCCGTCTGAAGCATCAGATGCGAAGGACAAGGGCAAGAAGGCGGCTTAATCGCTTTCAGGCAAGCGCACTGTCCGGGTGAACCCAATCGAAGCAGAAGAGGTGCCACGGTTTCTCGCGGATGGACGCGGATCGGACCGGTGGCTTTTTCTTCATCCGAGCAAATCCGCATCAATCCGCGGCCACTCTGTCTTCCGCTGCGTGCCACCTCCGTGGCTTCCCGCGGTGAATCTCCCTATCCGATCAGCTTCTTGAGCTCTCGTCGCATGATCTTGCCCGTCGGATTGCGAGGCAGTGCCTCCATCACGCGGATTTCGTCGGGCACCTTGTACCCCGCCAGCGACTTGCGGCACCATGTTCGGAGTGCGGATTCGTCGAACGTCGCGCCTTCTCGCAGCTCGACGAACGCCACGGGCAACTCGCCTCGCATCGGATCCATCTTGCCGATGACGCCCGAGTCCTTCACGGATTCGTGGCGGTTGAGGACCTCCTCGATCTCGCGTGGGAAGACATTCTCGCCGCCCACGATGAGCATTTCCTTGATGCGCCCCGTGATGTAGAGGTGTCCGTCCAGATCGTGCCGCCCCATGTCGCCGGTCTTGAAGAAGCCGTCGGCGGTGAAGACGCCTGCGGTCTGCTCGGGCAGTTTGTAGTACCCCTTCATGACGTTTGGCCCGCGCATCTGGACTTCGCCGTCGTGGTTTGGTCCCAGCACGCGGCTGGTCGCTGGATCGACGATGCGCTGCAGCAACTCAGGCAGGGGCTTGCCCACGCTGTGAGGACGCCACTCATCGGGCCTGCACCAGTTCGTGCACGGGCTGGTTTCGGTGAGGCCATAGCCCTCGTTGATCGTCACGTTGAACTTCTGGCGGAAGCCGTCAAACACAGCCTGCGGCAGCGGTTCGCCGCCACTGACGATGTACTTGGCGCTGGCCCAATCCTCGGGCACGGCGTCCTTGCCGTGCAGCAGTGCGTTGTACATCGATGGAATCGCGATGAAGCAGTCGGGCCGATGTTCGCGCAGCAGCTTGATGATCTTGCCAGGCACAAACCGAGCCGTATACACCACCTTGCAGCCCACCGTCAGCGGCAACAGCGTCAACGCCGTCATTCCAAAGCTGTGGAACTGCGGCAGCACGCCCAGGAAGACGAAGTTCTTGTCGATGGGGATCCAGTTGCGAATCTGGCGGATGTTGCCGCAGATGTTCGCGTGCGTCAGCATCACGCCCTTGGGCTTGCCGCTTGTGCCGCTGGTGTAGAGCAGCACGGCGAGGTCTTCATCCGCAAAGCTGGCGGGCCAGATCGGCTCGGGCATCGACTTGAAGTTGATGTCGTCGAGTTTGATGATGTGCTTCGCGGGCGGGGTGTAGCCCATGAAGTCGAGCATCGGCTGGACCGTCACCACCGTGTCGGTGCCGCAGTCCTGCAGCACGTATTCGAGTTCCTCGCGTTTGAGCAGGAAGTTGAGGGGCACGACGGTCTTGCCCGTCATCCAGCCTGCGAGCGCACAGATCGGAAACGCCGCCGATGTGGGCGAAAGCACGCCCACCGTCTCAGTCTTGCATCTCTCGCGAATCGCCGACGCGACATGGAGCGCCGCGATCAGCAGTTCCACGCCCTTGTACGACTTCTTGTCGTCCACGATAAACGTGCGGGTCGGATGCAGCAGCAGATTCCGCAAGATCGGCAAGTGAACGGACACGCGGCCTCCTGTTAGTAAGCACTATCATACCCCGCCCTCTTCACGCTATCCCTTCAACTTCGCAACAGCATCGACGCACCGGGCCAATTCTGCGCCGATTTCACGCGGCAAGCCGATCAATCCATCTCCGGCAGGCCGCCGGGTTGTTCAATTACAGATCGAGATCTCCGCCATGAACCGTCCTTTGCGCAGTTTCAACCGCTCGTCCGCTTCCGTGTTCGCGATGCTGGCCTTGATGGCATTGGCGGGCTGCTCGTCCTCGCCCACCTCCACCAAGTCCGGCTCGGGCGACTATGTGGCTCAGTACGCCTCGGGTCAGTATTCCGACGCGTACAACAACGCCGTGCAAGCGGCGGGCACACTGCGCGGGGCCAAGCGTGATCAAGCCGCGCTCACTGCGGGGCTTTCCGCCCACGCCCTCAATCGCGATGCCGAGGCGATCCGCTGGCTCGCCCCGCTCGAAACCAACTCCGACCCGGGCGTAGCGGGAAAGTCCAGCGCGACGCTGGGTTTGATCGCACAGGGCCGGGGCGAACACGAGACCGCAGCGCGGCTCCTGACCAAGGCGAGCAACAAGCTGACAGGCGATGAGTCGGCCCGTGCCGCGATGTACGCGGGCGATTCGTACCGCGCTCTCAACAACCCCTCCGAAGCCACGCGGATGTACAAGCAAGCCGAGCAGCGGCTCGCGTCCGACGCCAATCTCCGCATGATGCTTACCGAGCGGCAACGGGGGGGCGGGGCCGTCGCGGGCGGCGGAGCAACCTCGTCTGGCACGCGCGATCTGACCGTCCAAGTGGGCGCATTCCGCGATCGCGCCACCGCCGACCGCGAAGCCAAGGCTCTCGCCCAGCGCGGCGTCACCGCCCGCGTCGTGCCGCTCCAGCGCGATGGGCAGCAACTGTGGGCCGTGCGGGTCGGCAAGTTCACCAATCGCACTGCGGCGGAGAACATCCGCAAGACCGTGGGCGGCAAGGCCGTGATCACGGTCGCGAGCGGCGAGTGACGCCAGATTCATCGCCGAAGATCGCTCTCGCGACGGCGGTCAGGATCGCAAACAGCGTGAAGACGATGGCAGCCATCCAGAGCAAGCGGAGGGGCCACGCGCCCAGCTTGTCGATGATGGTGGGATTGCCAGGCACGCTTTCGCCTGCGTAGCCGTAGTTCCAGCCCGTGAGCATGTTGAGCGGAATCACCACGCCGCCGTACGCCAGCGTGAAGACCACCGCCCATGCATAGTCCCGCCACGTCACGCGAAACCCGCGCACGAGGACGTCATAGATCGGCGTCGCGACGATCGTGAGATGGCTCAAGAAGAACAACTGGAATCGCATCGTCTCCGGCGCATCCGTGATCACGGGCGTCACAAACGCCTGCGTCGAAAGCCCGATGCCCCAGTAGAACATCAGCAGCCGGGCCCAGCGTGCCTCCGTGATCAGCGCGACGATCGCGATGAGTCCCGCGAGGTCGCAGATGTGCAGAGGCAGGCTTTCGGCGGGATTGAGCCGTGGCGGCGTGCTCCAGAAAACCACGTTGATCAACTGCACGATCGTCACGAAGGCCGTCCACAGGACGTGCAGCGATTGTTCCGCCTCGCGCCCGCGCCACGCCCGCCCCAGCACGACCAGCAGCACCATCGCCAGCACATGCGACCCCGCGACGATCGCGTGGGTCTGAGAGAACGGGGTAAACGCCGCAGGATCACTTGCAAGCATCAGCATCGATCATTATTCACCCCGCACAGATACGGTCTCGCCTGGTTGTGAAGTCGCATCCGCAGGGCACGCTGTCTCGAATCCCATGCCATGAATCCTCGACTGCTGCTTGGCCTTCTGTCCCTCCCCCTGCTGGCCGCGTGCCACTCTGACCCGATCCTCGACGCCCCGAAGGGCAAGTTGCTCGCAAGCGATGGCGGAGTCGCCACGCCGATTGACTCGACCAATGCCGCTGCCCCGATGGCTACTTCGGACCAGACCCCGGCACTTGCCGCCGCGCCAGCCATGACGCCAACTCCAGTCGCGACACTTCCTGCCGCTGGCGAACTGATCCGCATCCAAGGCGATCCTGCCATCGTCGCAAAGCCCGTTCGCGTGAAGCGTGACTCGGGCGAAGTCAGCATCTTCTACCGCGTGGGCGATCACGTCGTCAACGAGAACCTCCCCGAGGGCTATCCCGCGCCCACGCCGCCCGGGATGATCGACCTCAAGTCCTACCCGATGGTTCGGCGAGCCGAGTTCCGCGGCGAAGGCGGCAGCCGCGGCTCTGCGAACGGCGGCTTCTGGCCGCTTTTCATGCACATCCAGCGTCGCGATATCGCGATGACCAGCCCTGTCGAGATGGATTACTCGGGCATGCAACTGCCCGAAGGCGAGCCCGCCGACGCCAAGCAGAACTTCTCGCCCCGCTCGTGGACGATGTCGTTCCTGTATCGCACGCAGGAACTTGGGCCTACTGGCGAAGACGGCCGCGTGGTGGTCGTCGATGCCCCGCCCGTGACGGTTCTCGCCATCGGCATGACTGGCTCGCCTTCGCGCAACGTCGTCGAGGAGGGCGCATCCAAGCTCCGTGAATTCCTCGCCAGCCAATCCACGTGGGAAGCAGCGGGTGACGTGCGTGGCTTGTTCTACAACGGCCCCGACGTGCCTGAGAGCCGCAAGTGGGCGGAGATTCAGGTGCCGGTGCGGCTGAAGAAGTAGGAATCACCACGGAGGGCCACGGAGATTGCTCGGAGAAGCAACTAGGGAAGGAAGAGTGAAGAGGAGCCGCGGATTTTCGCGGATGTACGCGGATTTGAGAACGGCTCTGTCTTGATCCGTGCAAATCCGCGGCAACTCTTTCTCTTCCTCTTTGTGCTCTTCGTGGCTTTGTGGTGATTCTGCCTTTCCCGCGCGTACCCTGCGTCGGATGCACAACGTCGAAATGAAAGCCGAGCTTCGCGACATCGCCCTTGCACGAGGCATCTGCAAGGCGATTGGGGCGACGTTCATCCACCAGTTTGGCCAGGTGGACACGTACTACAAGATTCCCAACGGTCGCCTCAAGCGCCGCGAGTCGGAAGGTGAGCCGGTCGAGTACATCTTTTACGAGCGTGCCCATCGGGCCGCGCCCAAGCTCAGCCACTTCACGATCTTCTCCGCTGAGCAGGCGCTGGAGCGATTCGGCCAGCAGCCGATGCCGGTTTGGCTGATCGTCCGCAAGCAGCGAGAGTTGTGGATGCTGGGCAACACCCGAATCCACCTCGACACCGTCGAACGGCTGGGCACGTTCATCGAGTTTGAAAGCCTGGTCTCGCGCGATCACAACGTCGCCCGCGGCCACGAGGCCATCGCGCAGCTTCGCCGGGATTTTTCGCCCGTGGTGGGTGAGTTGATTGATTGCGGCTACGCGGACCTGCTCGAGCGGGAGTTTGGCGATCAGGTTTCGGTGGGACCCGCGGCGTTGCCGCCCGGCACGAACTCGTGAACATCGAGCGGAGCGTGTCAGTGGCTCCGCAGAGTTTCAGGCACTCAGCGAATCGCCTCCAACGCGGCAATCGCCTCGTCAATCGCGAGCAAAGTCATCACGCTCGCCTCAATGCTCATCCGCCGATCCCAAGGCCCATTCCTCACGCCCCACAGGACTTTCTCCGGCTGTTCGCAGTTCCACACGCTCGCCTCGTCCATGGTGAGTTGCCGCAGGAACCGAAGGCTCGCAACCAGCCGCACGACCTCGCCCATCCGCTCGTCCTTGCTCGTGAACGACTCGCTGGCGAGCATGCGAGCAATTCCAGCGAGCGGGCGAGCCGTCTGCCAACCGATCGAGCGCCGGGCCTCAACGCCTGAACCAAACAGGAACGCCCCCTCAAGATCGGCTCCCTCGGCCTTCGCGACGGCGGGGCCGATCTGGGCCTGCCACACCTGCGAGCGCATCTCGCGGAGCACTGCAACGCCGATGGGCTTACCTTCGAATCGAGCGACATCATCCGCCGCCCACGCGAGCCACGGCATGTGCGTGACGAGGGCTGCGGGAGGGGCGGATGTCAGCAAGGATTCGACCGCAGGCTGAATTGAGGCGTTTGATTGGCCTTCCGTCACGGGAATGGTCGCGTGCACTTGCGCGCCTGCAATCCCCCACGCCACGAGCGCTCGTTGCGAGACAGGCACATCATCGCTCCACACGCCTTCCTTCTTGACGGCGTGTTGAAAGCTCCGCAACGCATCTTCCAACGCAACAGGAGAGATGCGAGCGATCGCTTCTATGGCGTCCACGGGCAGGGCGAAAATGGCTCTTGCATACGTTGCGTGCTCCGCATAGGTCGAAGCAGGCTCAGACTGATAGCCCGCCGCGATCGTGCTGAGCAAGCCTTCCGCAACCTGCGGGTGCGACTTCGCGAGCGCGTATGCGACCATCTGTGTCTGCGTTCGATTGCTGGGTGCTTCCGCCTCACCCCGAACCGGATTCAGCCCGGCGTCCACGGCGTATGTGCGGGTGCCTTCCTGCACTTGAACCACAACTCGCGTCGCAAGATGTGCAGCCAGCCGCTGTCTCCACGCCTTGAGCGATTCGAGCGTGATCGCGCTCGCCGGCACCAACGCCGCGCCGCGCGTGAGCGTGAGCGCAGGTCCGCCCTTCACGAGTTCCACCGCGTGCGTGACGCTGAATCGCTCAAAAGTCCACCCTGCCTTGATAAGGTCGCCCAGTTCCTTGCCAGGTACGCCCGCCATAGCGATGGTGGAGTCTGCTGTGGCTTCGCTGATCGCCGCGACGAGCGCCTGCGCGGGCGACTGACCCGCGACGCCGCGAGCCATCATCTCGCTGGGGAATACCACGACCTGCCGCATCGCGCCCGAACCATCCGAAACCTTTGCGCCTGCAGGCGGAGTCACCACCAGCCCCTCAAGCCCCGCGCGAACTTCCCAGTCCGCCTGAGAGAACGTCGGCACTGCGAGCGGCACGCCTTCCTCGCCCACTTCAACGCTCAGCAGCGCATCCCGCAGCCGCCGCTCCTGGGCCGCTTGCTGCAAAGCATCCGCCCCGCGCGGTATCGCTCCGCGAGCCTCGCTCTTGGCGCTTTCAAGCGCTGCCGACCACGCTCGGCCTGTTCCGCGACCCAACGCCCACCCGCCGTCCGTCAGCGTCACATGAAACCGCCGCGTGTCGGATGCCGGCACCGCAAGCTCAGACGGCCCGCCGGATTCCATCAACAGACGCATCGCCCGTGTGAGGGCCGCAGCGGACGCATCCGGATCCGCCGCCGCGGCGAGCTCCGCAGGCGGCGTGGGAGCCTGCGCCCGAGCAACGGGCTTGAACGCGACGATCCCCGCCAACACCAAAGCACTCAAGAACTTCATGTGATTCCCATAACGAAACGCGTCCGTCAGGAAGCGTCGACCGCCCGCGGCTCCCGAACTCGCTTCTCGCCGCGGTTCTCCGACGCGTGCCCGCCATCGTACACGCATGCCGCCTTCGTTCACCGCGAGTGCCGCCATCGCGTGGCGACATCACCACGTTGCTTCCACGCAACCCGCCCGTTCGCGTTGACCGTCCCAGAACCGACCTTCCGGCGATGATTCGCTTGGAAAGCCGGTCAAGTCGTGGTAGACTGATGCACACGTCATGGCGGCGGAGTTTGGCACGCGAGTTGAACTATGAACAGAGTCGGCACCAGTTCGGAGCCGGTCGCGTTGGAAGTGGAGTCTCCCATGTTGGGAGTTGCACTCACAACCAATCCAGCAGCAGCCTTCGCAGAAGTGAAGGCAGTCGCTGGAACAATTCAAGACGAGGCGTTCATGTCCCTTCTCATGGCAATCAACGACACCCGCAAGCGCGTCCTGATCCTCGCGATCCTCAGCTTCCTCGCGATGTGCTGAGCGATCCCGATCGTTTCGGAACAGGTTTCAGGCCAAGCGTGCCTCGGCAAAGCCCACGAGCCTTCCAAACCTCTCCCCCCGGACATACTTGCGAGGTGTGACTTCCGGCATGGCTCGCATTGCTCATTGACGACCGTTGCTGCGGCGACCTGCTGTCCCGGGAATCAGGCGGTCGGCACAGGGAGGTCACCAATTGTGCGAATTCTGGTGTTCTCGGGCTGCAATTGTGGTTGCGAGAATTCGTGACTCGGATATCTTGGTAAGCCGCCGGGTTGTTGGCATTCGCCAACGCCTGGCGTTTGGCTGTCTGTGCAGCCACGCCGCGGGTAACGCGCGGTGCCGGTCAATCAGGTGAAGCGGGGGTGGGTTGGTTTGGGGGGGCCATGGTGCGTTTGTCAGAAAGGAGTCCTGCGTGACTCGTCGTGCTTGCTCTGGTGTGGGCTCTTCGTTTTCTCGTGTTGTTGGCCTGGCCCGCGCCGCAGCGGTTGCTGCGTCGCTGATCGGGGTGTGCGGGGTTGCGTTGCCTGCGGGGGCGCAGCAGTTCGCGCCGGTTCGCGATAACGCGACGTCGCGGGTGTGGACGCTGGTTGATCGGCATGCGCCGGCGGTCGAGGCGGCGCAGCCTTGGATTCGGCCTGCGCTGGGGAAGGCGCTGGTGCTGAACACGGCGGGGATGAGTGCGGTGTTGTTCGCTGCGCCGCGCGAGGGGACTCCCGCGGCGGGGAATCCGATGGTGCTGCTGCTGCCTGATCCCAATGGGAACTTCCAGGCGTTCAGCGTGCTTGAGTCGCCCATCATGGAGCCTGGACTGGCGGCTCAGTTTCCGGAGATTCGAACGATCGTGGGGCAGGGGATTGATGATCCGACGGCGACGCTTCGCGCGGACATCACGATGCAGGGCTTTCACGCGCAGGTGCTGTCGGCGAACGGAAGTTGGTACATCGATCCGTTCAGCCGCGATGACACGGTGCATTACACAAGTTATTTCAAGACGGAACTGAAGGCTCGGCATGCCTGGGCGTGCGAAGGGCCGGAGATCGTGGCGGGCGTTGATCTGGGTGGCGACGGGGCGCCGATCGGCTCGGACTGGCTGAGCAGCGGGACGCAACTGCGCACGTATCGGCTCGCGAACGCGGCGACGGGCGAGTACACGGCGTTTCATGGCGGCACTGTGGCCTTGGGCCAGTCCGCGATCGTGACGGCGATCAACCGCGTGACGGGCGTGTATGAGCGGGACCTGGCGATCCGGCTGACGCTGGTGGCGAACAACTCCAGCATCGTGTATACGAACGCGGCGACGGATCCGTACACGAACAACAACGGCGTGACGCTGTTGACGGAGAACCAGAACAACATCACCACCGTGATCGGCTCGGCGAACTATGACATCGGCCACGTCTTCTCGACGGGCGGCGGCGGGATCGCGGGGCTCGGCGTAGTGTGCAGCGCGGGCAGCAAGGCGCGCGGCGTGACCGGCAGCGGCTCGCCCGTGAATGATCCGTTCACGATCGACTATGTGGCGCACGAAATGGGCCACCAGTTTGGCGCAAACCACACGTTCAATGGTACTCAGGGCAGCTGCGGCGGCAATCGCAGCGCGGCCAACGCGTATGAGCCCGGCTCGGCTTCAACGATCATGGGGTATGCGGGGATCTGCGGGTCCGATGATCTGCAGCCCAACTCGGATGCGTACTTCCATGGTGCCAGCTACGAGGCGATCCGTACATTCATCACTTCGGGCGGCGGCAGCACGTGCGGGACGAACACCAACACGGGCAACTCCGTGCCGACGGTGGCGGGGCCCGGGAACTTCACGATTCCCAGCCGCACCCCGTTCTTCCTGACGGCGACCGGCAACGATCCGAATGCTGACGCACTGACTTACTGCTGGGAGGAACGCGCGCTGGGGCCGGCGGCGGTGCTGGGCGCGGCGGATGACGGGGCGATCCCGCTGGTGCGGTCGATCAACCCGAGCACGAGCCCGACGCGGTTTGTGCCGCCGCTCGCGAATGTGCTCAACAACACGACGGATCCGGAGCAGCGGCTGCCGGTGCTGTCGCGCACGTGGCCCTGGCAGGTGACGATTCGCGACAATCGCCTCAACGGCGGCGGCGTGAATCAGGCCAACATCACGCTGACGGTGGCGGGCGGTGCGGGTCCGTTCACGGTGACTGCTCCCAATGGCAGCACATCGTGGTCGGCGCAGAGCCTTCGGACGATTTCCTGGGCTGTTGCGAACACGAACATTGCGCCGGTCAACTGCGCGAACGTGGCGATTGAGTTGTCGACGGACGGCGGGCTCACGTTCCCGATCACGGTTGCTGCGAGCGTGCCCAACACGGGCTCCGCGAACGTCATCATCCCCAACAACCAGACCAATAACGGTCGCATCCGCGTGCGGGGCGTCAACAACATCTTCTACAACATCAGCCAGGGCACGCTCACGATCACGGCGCCGGTCAATGGCGTCGCGCTGAGCGGCTCGGGCGCCAACACCTTCACCGACAACACCGGCAACGGCAACAACAACGGCCGGATCGATCCGGGCGAGACCAGCATCCGTCTGACGGTGCCTGTGGTCAATGGCGGCACCATCGCGGCGACCAGCGTCACGGGCACGCTTGTTTCGAACACGCCCACGGTCACGGTGACAACCAACTCTTCGACCTATCCCAACCTTCCCGCAACGGGCGGCACGGGCAGCAACAACACGGCGTATGTGATCAGCGTCAGCCCCAGCCATGTCTGCGGCGCGCCGATCAACCTGACGCTCAACATCAACTCCGCGCAGGGCACGGGCACGTATCCCTTCTCGCTGGCGACGGGTCTCCCGGGCGGCGTGAGCGGGCCGCAGACGTTTACGTACAGCGGCGTCGCTGTCGCGATTCCTGACAACAACACCGTGGGCGCGAACGCGACGATCAACGTGTCGGGCCTTACGGGCACGATCGCGGACGTCAACTTCTCGATCACGGGCACGGCGTGCAGCGCAACGCCCGGCTCGACGACGGTGGGCATCGTGCACACGTGGGTGGGCGACCTTCGCGGGCGGCTGACGAGCCCCGCGGCGACGCAGATTGATCTGTTCAACCAGCCCGGCGGCGCGAACAACAACGGCGACAACATGTGCAACACCGTCCTGGACGAGCAGGGCACCAACAGCATCCAGTCGATTACTGCGGCGGGCAATCCGTACTCCGCGACGTTCATCCCGTCGGGCTCGCTCAGCGCGTTCAACGGGCAGAATCCCAACGGGACCTGGACGTTCAACATCGCCGACGTGGCGGCGCAGGACACGGGCACCTTGCGGTTCTTCTCGATCACGATTCGCACGAACCTGCCGGCGACCTGCACGCCGCCGGTGTCCAACGTGTGCCCGACGATCACGCAGAACCCCAGCAGCGCGACCCGCTGCCCGGGCCAGAGCGTGAGCTTCTCGGCCCTCGCGACGGGCACGCCCGCTCCGACGTATCAGTGGCGGCGCAACGGCATCAACATCAACACGACCCTCAACCCCAGCGCGGCGACGGCGACGCTGAACCTGACGAATGTGCAGGCCAGCGACTCGGCCAACTACGACTGCGTCGCCTCCAACGCCTGCGGCAACGCGACCAGCACGGTCGCAACGCTGACGGTGCAGCAAGTCTGCTGCGACAGTCTGGACTTCAACAACGACGGCAGTTCGTTTGACCCGCAGGACATCGAGGCGCTGCTGTCGGTGTTCTCAGAAGGGCCGTGCATCCCGGACACGGCGACCTGCAACGACATCGACTTCAACAACGACGGGTCGCTGTTTGATCCGTGCGACATCAACTCGTACTTGACGCTATATGCGGAAGGGCCTTGCACGTTGTGCGGGGTGTGATGGGTCCGGTGAATTAGTTGGTTTCGCATCGCCCGCCTTAATCGGCGGGCGATGTCCTTTTTGGTGTCGGGGTTTGGTCTGGCGTTCGTGATAACGACCCGCGCTCTGGGGCGAAAGCAGGGCACCATGAACGCGGATACTCATTCTGGCGATCGCGATGTTTCGATTCCTGTTCCGGCCGCGCCGGTGATGGCTGCGGCGCCCGTGGGCGAGGGGGAACGCATCAATGCGATGGACTCGGCCCGCGGGTTTGCATTGTTGGGCATCTTGATGGTGAACATGACGTACTTCAGCGAGCCGCTGGGGCGGGCGCTGGATCCGACGCCGAAGGAGGGGTCGACGGGGCTGGATCGGTTCGCGAATCTGTTCGTCACGGCGATCTGCGAGGGGAAGTTCTTCACGCTGTTTTCGACGTTGTTTGGGATGGGGCTGACGATTCAGTTTCTGCGGGCCGAGCAGCGGGGCGAGGCGTTTACGGGGCGGGGGCTGCGGCGGTTGCTATTTCTGGGGGCGATCGGGTTGGGGCACGCGCTGTTGCTTTGGTATGGGGACATTCTGTTCCTGTATGCGTTGTGCGGGTTGGTGATGCTGTTCCTGGTGAAGTGGAAGGCCAAGAGTCTGGCGATTCTGGGGGCGATTTTGCTGGGGTTCTCGGCGTTGTCGGCGGGATGCTTTGGCGGGTTCGGAGCGTGGGGGCAACAGCAGGAGGCGAAGGCGAAGCTGGCTGCGTCGGAGGCGAAGCCGGATCAGAAGGTGGATGCGGCGCCGTCCGGCGAAAGCGCGGAGGCCTTGAAGGCCGAAGGGACGGGCGCTGCTGGCGAAGCGGCTTCAGTGCAGGCGGCGGGTGAGCCGGTTGGTCCGCCCGCGTGGGAGGATCCAGCGAAGACGCCGATTCAGCGGTTCCTCGCGGCGGCAGAGGCGGGGAAGATCGGGGATCCGACGTCGAACAGTCTGTGGATGGATCTGGAGACGGAGGCGTATCGGGATGGGCCGGCGTCTTCTGCGTTTGCGTTTCGGGCGATGACGTGGGGCTTCCTGTTGATCATCACGCTGCTGGCGGGGTTTGGCGGGATGATCTTGGGGATGTTCGCGTTGGGCAGTGCGTTGCTCAAGTGGGGCGTGTTTGAGAAGGGCAAGGCTGCGCTGGCGGGGCGGCTTGCGCTGGTAGGGTTGGGTGTGGGCTGGCCTGCGGGGGTGCTGGCGGTGTGGATGCTGCAGGACAACATGAGCATTCCGCGGCTTGGGCTGGGGAGCGCGTTGCAGGTGATCGCGGGTGTTTTCGCGGCAATCGGGACGCTGTCGCTGTTCGCAGTGGCGTGGCACAGGGGCTGGGCGATGGGCGTGCTGCGGGCATTGGCCAACGCGGGGCGCATGGCGATGACCAACTACCTCACGCACACGCTGGTGTGCACGTTTATCTTCTATTGGTGGGGATTGGGCAAGTTTGGAACTTTCTCTGACAGCGAGAAGTTCCTGCTCGCGCTGGGCATCTGGTCGGCGCAGCTGGTGATCAGTGCGGCGTGGCTGCGGTACTTCCGGATGGGGCCGATGGAGTGGGTGTGGCGGTGCGCGATGTACATGAAGGCGCAGCCGTTCAGGCGGTGAGGACAAGTGATGAATGAGAAGTGAGGAGTGATGAATCCGCAGCACGCGGCGTCTTCATTCATCACTCCTCACTTCGCACTTATCACTCTTTGCTTCGCTCACCCCTGCCTGGGCACTTCGACCCAGCACGTATCCATATGGCGGACGATCTTGCCCGTCGTCAGGTAGATCACCTGTTCGGCGATGTTGGTGCAGTGGTCGGCGATCACTTCGCACTGCTGCGCGACTTCGAGCAGCATGAACGCGAACTCGATTGAGAGCTGGCCCTTGGCGACCTTGAGTTCGGTTTCCTTGACCAGAGCACCCTTGAAGGCCCAGACCGCGTGCTGACTCTGCAGCACGATGTTCGCGAGCTGGGGGTCGCTCTTTTCCAGTGACTGGTGCGTGTCGCGGACGATGCCGACGACGCTGTTGGTCAGGACGCGGAAGGTATCGGGGAAGGCGGGGCCCATCTTTTCGAGCTTGGGCACCAGTTCGGCAACGTCGACGCCGACATCCGCGATGCGTTCGAGTTCGTTGTTGGCCTTGACGATGGTCAGTACGTCGCGGAGGTCGCGCTCGGCGAGTTCGGCACCCTGGCGGGTCGCGTCGATCAGCAGCGCGACGGCGGCTTGCTCGATGGCGACGTCGGCCGCGTCGATGGGGTCGTCGAGCGAGATGGCCTGCTTGGCGGACTCAGCCTGACGGCTGAAAAGCGAGGAGAAACTGGCCTCGACCTGAGCCTGGACGCGCTTGCCCTGAACGACGAGTTCCTGTCGCAGGGCCGCGGATCGCTGGGCGAAGTGTTCTTTCGAAGTGGGCATGGACACAGAAGCCTACGCAGGTGGATGCGCAGGAGATCCGCCGGCCTGGAAGGCCGGGAGACTCACGGGCTGGAAGCCCGTGCTACGGGGCGGGGCGGAAGCCCGTGGCACTTGTTAGTCGTGGCGGAGGGCGACGATGGGGTCTTGGGCGGCGGCTTTGCGGGCGGGATAGATGCCGAAGACCAGGCCCGTGAGCACGGCGACGCCGAAGCTGACGAGGATGGACCAGAGGGTGACTTGAGTGGGGAGGCTGGTTCCCTGCTGGACCATGCCGCCCAGGAAGGGCATGTTCGGGAGCTTGGCGACCGCCCAGCCGACCAGAAGCGAGAGCCCCACGCCGATGCCCACGCCGATGACGCCGCCAGCGGTGCTGAGCACGCCTGTCTCCACAAGGAACTGGCTAAGGATGTTCTTGCGGGTGGCTCCCAGGGCGCGGCGGATGCCGATCTCGCGGGTGCGTTCGGTGACGCTGGCGAGCATGATGTTCATGATGCCGATGCCGCCGACGAGCAAGGCAATGCCTGCGATGGAGCCGAAGACCATTTGGTACGTGATGGCCTGCTTGCGTGCGCTTTCGAGGAGTTCGTAGGGGACGAACATGCCGACGTCGGTGAGGCCGGCGCGTCGGACTTCGAGCACGCGGCGGAGGCGATCGGCGTCGCTGAGGACGGCATCGCGCGAGACGCTGGTCAGGATCACTTCGTTGATCTGCACTTCTTCGGCTTGGAAGGAGCCGCTCTGGCGGCGGAAGACGGCGTCGCCGAAGGTTTCGCGGGCGGTGTTGAGGGGCACGTGGATGTCGAGGTTGAGGTCGCGTCCGACGAGGTTGGCTCCGCTGCCGCCGGCGATGCCGACGCGCTTGAGGACGCCCACGACGGTGAACACCTTTTGGTCGATGCGGAGGGTTTCGCCGATGGGATCTTGCAAGGGGAACATCTGCTCGGCAACGCTGTCGCCGATGACGCAGACCATCTCGCGGCCCTCCATGTCGGCCTGCGATAGATAGCGTCCACGCGCGACGGTGAGGTTGATGGCCGCGAGCAGTTCGGGCGTCGTGCCCCAGGCTTGGCTGGTGATGCGTTTCTCGTTGCGGAGGATTTGGCCGCCGATGGACTTGAGCGGCACGATCCGTTCTACGTTGGGGAAGTTCGCGCGGATGTTCTCGAGTTCCTGACGGGTCAGGCCGAAGCGGCTGACGAACGAGCGTTGGTTGCCGCCTTGCTGCACGGCGGTTTCGGGCGGCTTTTGGCTGCGCACGATGATGTTGCGGGCGCCGAGCTGCTCGATCTGGTCCATCGCGGCGCGCTTGGCCCCTTCGCCCAGGCTGCTCATGACGATGACGCTGGCGACACCCAGGATGATGCCCAGGGCGGTGAGGATGCTCCGCAGCATGTGGAGGCGGAGGCTGGTGAGGCCGAGTTTGATGGTTTCGAGGAGGAAAGTCATGGGAGGGGCGGCGAGGAGCGTACGTCGGAGTGACTTCGTCTGTACGTGCCTGACAGGATGCGGTTATCTGCCTCGCGAGTGATCTAGCATTGCTCTGGCGGGCGTTGCGGTCGTACGGACACGTCGGACCCTGGCCATCGAGACCACACCTTGCCAACGAAGGACCACACGCCCATCGACCGTTCACCCGAAAGACGGGCGAGGGGGGTGCTGGCGTGGGTTTGGGCACCGTGGCTGAACGCGGATGAAGTACAACGCCGGCACGAGACCCAATTTGCGCACAAGCTGGGGCGTTTCGGCTATCCGTTTCACATTTGCCTTGCGCTGCTGCTCTGCTCGGGCGTGGTGGGGCCGATGGCGGCGGTGGAACTAGGTGGGATAGCGGTGGCGGTGTGCTTTCTGACGCGGCTGCCATTTGTGTGGCGCGGGGTTGGCGATGCCGTCCGCCAGCCGGCGGCGATTTTGCTGCTTGCATGGGCGTCCTGGGTCTGGGCGCTTGCGTGGCGAGACGGCTTCACGGATGCGGGCGTGCACGAGGCTTCGTATCAGCGGTGGGGGCCCGCGCTGGTGGTGCTGTGGGCGGTGATGGATCGGCGCCGGTGGATGATTGCTGCGTTGGGCGTGGGGTTCGCGCTGGCGCAGCTTGCGCAACTGCTCGAGTTCGCGGGGTACGCGTGGGGGGTGGAGCAGTTGGTTTGGTCGCACCCGCCCGCGCCCGATCCCGCGGCGCGAGTCAGCGGGTGGTGGCACCAGCCGGCGGTCGGGGGATCAATGCTGGTGGCGTGCTTGGGGCTGCACTTGGGGCCAGCGGTGTTTGGCGGGGGGCGGGTGCGCGTCATGGCGGTTGTGGCCTGCGTTGCGACCGCACTGGCAATGGTGGCAACCGGCACGCGTGGGGCCTGGATCGCGGGGCTGACGTTGACGGGGTTGGTTGTGCTCGCGGCGGTGATGCTGCGGGTGAGAGCGACGGGTGCGGGCGGATCGAAGCGGGTGATCGTCGGTGTGTTGATTGCGCTGGGGCTTGCCGGCGGCTGCGTTTTCGTGCTGGACGGTGCCCGCGAGCGGATGCTGCGGCTTGGGACCGAAGCGCGGGCCGCGTGGGTGCGTGGCGAACTTGATTCTGACGTGGGCGGGCGCATCCTCGCGGCGCGGGCTGCGCTCGACGCGGCGGCGAGCCATCCGATCGCGGGGATTGGGCCGGGCGGCTTCAACGCGCACCTTCGCACCTACGCAGAGAGGGAGGGCGTCAAGGTATCTCCACACCGCTTCGAGCACCTCAAGACCGCGCACAACACGGTGCTGCACACGCTCGCGACGCAGGGGGTGGTGGGGGTGCTGTTGTTGTTTGCCGCCGTGTTGTGCGCGATCGCGGCGGGGCTGCGGCCGCATGTCTCAGCCGGGTTGCGCGGCGTGGTGGGCTTGCGCGAGCATCTGGGCACATATGCAAGTGCGCCAGCGCTCGCGCTGCTGGGGCTGGTGGTCGCCGGGGCGTTTGACACGACCACCCTGAACGCCAGCACCGCGGCGCTCAGCACAATCTTGATTGCGTTGTGCGGAACGGTGCGGCCGAGCGAATCGGATCGGCGGCTGACGAATCTGGGTGGTGGCACGCAGTGATTGGTAGTTGGGGCAGGGCGGCTTGGTGCGCCCGAGGGCCTGGCCGGCCCTAGGGCTTACGGACAGGATGCCCGTGCCTGGGAGGAGAGTAACATCGGCCATGGTGCCTTGGATCATCGCTGGGCTGGGCGTGGGCGTGGCGGCTGCGGCGACGGCGCGGGTCGCGCGATTGGTTGCCAAGCACGAGCATCGCGGCTGGCCGGTGGAGTGGCCGATCAGGCGCGTGAGTCCAGAGGGGTTTGACCCGATTTTTCGGTTGACGTCGTTTGGGCCGTCGCTCGAGACGGTGGTTCGGTATTCATCGTCGATGGGCGTCCACGGGGGCACGAGCGATCGGGAGGCATGGATTCTCGCGGTGCTCGCGACGCGTGCGCGGATCATGTTTGAATTTGGCACGTGCACTGGCAAGACCACGCACCTGCTGGCCATGAACTCCCCTGCGGACGCGATCGTGCACACGTTGACGCTCGCGCAGGGTCAGGAAGGGCAATATGCGGGCGGCGCGGGCGACGATGGGCACGACACGCGAGCCGCGCTGCGGGAATCCTCCGCGGCGGGCTTTGTGTACTCGAACACGCCCGAGGAATCGAAGATTCGTCAGCACTACGGCGACAGCAAGGCCTTCGATCAGACAAGCCTTGCGGGCAAGTGCGACCTCGTGTTTGTCGACGGTTCGCACGCCTACTCCTACGTTGTCAGCGACAGTCGCAAGGCCCTCGAGATGGTCGCTCCGGGTGGCATGGTGCTGTGGCATGACTACCGCGGCTTCTACAAGCCCCGCGGCGTGTATAAGGCGCTCAACGAGCTTGCGAAGGATGTCGAGTTGGTGCACCTCAAGGGCACGAGCTTGATCGCGTATCGGCGTCAGGAGGGGCCAACCGGGGTCAGCAGTTCGGCACGCGAATAATCGCCCATGGCTGACGCGGACTCCACTTCTTCGGGCGGTACGCCGCAAAGTTCTGCCGCCGGCGAGCCTCGGATCGCTCGCGGGCCGCGCGAGCCGACCGACACCGAGAAGCTCGAACTCGTCGCGCAGCTCTTGGACATCCTGCCTGACTTCTTCTACGTCCATGACGACGAGATGGTCTTCCGATACGCGAACATGAAGGCCGTGAAGTACTTCGGCTGCAATACGCGGGAAGAGCTCATCGGCCGCCGCCTGCACGAAGTGGATCCCAATCCCGAGCAAGGCAAGTTCTTCGAAGACGTCTGCAAGAAGATCATGCGCGAAGGCAAGCCTCGCCATACCGATAAGCTCCCCTATGTTCGCTCGGACGGCACTCGCGGGTGGCTGCGGCAGCACGACATTCCGTTTGTGAGCCCCAAGACCGGCAGGATGATGCTGATGGGCTGCTCGCGGGACGTCACGAACGAGATGGAGTTGGAGGAGCAACGCCTTCGCGCAGCGAGAATGGAAGAAGAGCTCAACGTCGCTCGCGCGATCCAGAAGTCCCTCACGCCTCGCCCGGGTCAGATCATGCAAGGCCTCGATGTCGCCGGTTTCAGCGAACCGGCGCAGTTTGCGGGCGGCGACTTCTACGACTGGGGGATGGGTGAATCCGGCGAATTTCTTTGCGGGATGGGTGATGTGACCGGGCATGGCGTCGGCCCCGCCCTGCTCGCGGCGTCATGCCGGGCATACGCACGGGTGTTGCTTTCTGTCCTTCCCTTGCCCGAAGCGATGGCAAGGCTCAACGCTCAGATATGCGAGGAGTCGACTGAAGGTCGTTTCATTACCTTTGCGGCCGCCAGTGTTGAGCCGTCCACGTTTCGTGTGCAACTTGTATCGGCTGGACACGGTCCGGTGTATGTGGTCCGGCGGCGGGGCGACGTTGAGGAGTTGGAAGTCGGGCTGCCGCCGCTGGGCATCGGGGAGATGGATGATCGCCCGCTCGCGTCGTCGGCGCGTCTCGATTCGGGCGACGCGCTCGTGATGGTCAGCGACGGCGTGTTCGAGGCCCACGATCCGCGAGGCAGACTCATGGGGACGGCTCGCCTGCGTGAGGTACTCACGCGTGCCGGCGGTGCTCCGGCGAGCGAAGTGTTGTCCCGCGTCCGCAAGGCCGTCCAAGACCACGCCGACGGCGAGCCTGCGAAGGATGACACGACGATCTTGGTGGTCGCCAGGTCGTAAGGCGCTCCTCTGCCTAGGCAATTCGCTCACGCGGCTCCGGCGGGTCGGTGTCTGATGGACCGCCACGCCTCCACCACAAAGATCCCGGCCAATCCCAGGAGCAGCGACGCCGCGGTCGCGTTGACGATCACGGGGGACCACGCAAACCCGTTCCGCCCGACTTCCCGCACACCCGCGAACAGTTGCAACCCTAGCGCGGTCACGGTGACCACCAACACAAACGCCATCGGCCCCGCGACGTACCAGCAGCGCTTGCCCGTGCGCACCAGCCACACTGTGATGCCCAGTAACGTGAGCGCTGCGAGCAGCTGATTGCTGCTTCCAAACAGGGTCCAGAACAATTGCCACGCGGGGACGCTGCCCTGCCCCGTCTTCGCGCTCGCGGGGCCCAGCAGCAGGACCAGCGGGATCAGCACCGTCACGAGCGACGCGGCGTATCCCATCCAGCGGCTTGTGACGCCCGTCAATTCCGTCAGCAAGTATCGTCCCAGGCGAGCGGACACGTCCAGCGTGTCGAACACGAAGGTGCTGAACGCCATTGCTCCAAAGGTCGCCGCGACCACGAACACGGGCGATGACATCCATGTCCCATCACGCACGCTCGCGCGATCGAAGAAACTGGTGATGTACATCGCCAGCCCATCGCCATAGATGACGCCCGGAGTGCGCCCCGCGGCTTCGCTCTTGGCCACGATCATGATCGTGCTGAGCGCGACCACCGCGACCAACCCCTCCAGCAGCATCGCGCCAAATCCGATCGCTTTGCAGTGCGATTCCTTGCTGATCTGCTTGCTCGTCGTGCCGCCGCAGATCAGGCCGTGGAAGCCCGAGCACGCTCCGCACGCGATGGTGACGAACAGGAACGGAAACACGAGCGCCGTCAGTGGGGGGGCGCCTTCGCCGCCCGCAAAGAACTTCGCGTAACTCCCCACAGGCTCAAACGCGTCGCGCTTGATCTCAAACCCGCCGAAGAGAATCCCCAGCAGCCCCACGGCGCACGCGAGGTACAGCATCCAACCGCCCAGATACCCCCGAGGCTGCTGCAACAACCACACGGGCAGCAAACTCGCGACAAAGCAGTACGCGAGTATCACGCCGTACCACACGCGAATGTCGGCGATGTTGAGCACGTTGGGCAGTTGGCTGCCCAGGTACACGCAGCCGAGGGTCGCGGGCACGAACACGACGGTATAGATCCATCCCGGCAGCTTCGTGAACCGCTGGATCACCCCCATGAGCAGCGCGAGCGACAGATATAGCACGCTCGCAAGCGCCACGCTGCCGCCCTTGTTGATCGTTTCGGGCCGGGCGAGCAATTCGTCAGTCAACCCCCGGAATGTCTGCGCCGTGACGTCCGTGAACGCGATGATCACGTACAACAGCGCGACGTAGATGAACGCCGTGAGCACCAGCCAAGCTCGCTTGCC
Organism: Phycisphaerales bacterium; assembly: GCA_022843045.1. Classification (GTDB taxonomy): domain Bacteria; phylum Planctomycetota; class Phycisphaerae; order Phycisphaerales; family UBA1924; genus BJHL01. Next base: position 6,128 of record JALHOJ010000048.1, on the reverse strand, counting down.
CAGGTGTTCCTTCGCGACGTGCGCGATCGACGATGCTCCATGCCTCACCGACGCCACCAGCGCAGAGAAATCATGCACCGCGCCAATCAGAATCACGCCCAGCACGATCCAAAGCAGGCTCGGCCCCCACCCAAACACCGTGCACGCGGCGATGGGTCCCACAATCGGCCCCGCCGCGGCGATCGCCGAAAAGTGCTGCCCCAGCAGATAAAACGGCTTGGCGGGCACAAAGTCCACGCCGTCGGCCTTCTGCACCGCGGGGGTGACGCGAGCATCGTCCAGCGAGTATTGCCGGGCCACGAGCGACCCATAGGCGAAGTAGCCAACGCAAAGCAGGGCCATCACGCCCAGGGCGATGAGTGCAAGCATCGCGGAGTCTACGGCCTGCTCCCGTGGCATGGGCATCCTGCCCATGAGTCCCAAGGCCTTCTAGGCCTTGGGTTCGATTTCGCACGGACCTCACCCATTGATCGCCGCGATCGCCTTCGCGACCACCGCATCAATCGCCACCACCTCTCCCTTGTCCTTGCTCTTGCGCAGCTTGAACTCAACGCCCCCCGTCGCCATCGCCTTCTCGCCCAGCGTGATGCGAACGGGGATGCCGATCAAGTCCGCGTCCTTGAACTTCGGGCCCGGCCGCTCGTCGCGGTCGTCCAAGAGCACGTCGACGCCCTGCTCGCTCAGTTCCTTAGAGAGTTTCACGGCGAGCGTCTGCTGGGCCTCGTTCTTGATGTCCACCATCGTGATCAGCACGTGATACGGCGCGAGCGGCGCGGGCCAGACGATGCCGTCGGCGTCGTGGCTCATCTCCACGCACGCCGCCATCGTTCGCGAGACGCCAATGCCGTAGCAGCCCATGATGACCGGGTGCTTCTGCTGCGTCTCGTCCGCGACAATCAGCCCCATCGCCTGGCTGTACTTCGTGCCCAGCTTGAAAATGTGCCCGACTTCGATGCCGCGTCCGGCGACCAACGCCGTGTTCGCCGCCCGGGGGCTCGGATCGCCCGGCAGGGCATTGCGAATGTCCGCGACCATCAGGTACTTGTCGTCGCCGCGGAGGCTGCCGGTGGGGAAACCCTTATCCGACAGGTGCGAAGCCGCGTCCATCGGGTCCTTGCCAAGGTCTCGCTGCCAGTTGAAGTGCTTGACGTGGTAGTCCTTCTTGTCTCCGCCCGTCACCCAGAACATCGACTTGCCCTTCTTGTCGTCAAAGCCCACCGCGGCATCGCGATCGACGAGCATGAGCACGCCCTTCTTGCCGACCACCGCGCGTGGCGACACGAAGCCAATGGCAAAGCCCTTCGCCTCGGCTTCCTTGATGTCAGCGAGCTTGACCTTGCAGCCTGAAGCATCGCGCACCTTGCCTTCGTTCACGTCATGATCGCCCCGCACCACAGCGACGATCCACTCTTCTCCATACTTCGCAAGGTCTTCGGGAGTGGAATCGACCTTGAACACGATCGTCTTGAGCATGTTCTCGGGCTTCACCTTCATGAACGCCGCGACGTCGTCGATGCCGGGCAAGCCGGGCGTGTGATGCTCTTCCAGCGTGCCCGTCGGCTCGCCCGCGAAGTATCCCTTGCTGGGCGCGGGCCGCGGCCCGACTTCGCACTTCTCAACGTTCGCCGCGTAGCCGCTCACGGGGCACTTGAGGATCGTGTCCTCGCCGCTGACGCAATTGACCATGAACTCATGGCTCGCTGAGCCGCCAATCGGGCCCGATTCTGCCTCGACCGCGCTGAAGTCCAGTCCGCAGCGGGTGAAGATGTTGGTGTACGCGCGATACATCGCGTCGTACGTCGTGTTGAGTCCGCCCGCCCCCTCCACGGTCGTGTGGAACGAGTACGCGTCCTTCATGATGAACTCTCGACAGCGCAGCAGGCCGGCGCGCGGGCGAGCCTCGTCGCGGAACTTGGTCTGAATCTGATAGAGATTCAACGGCAACTGCTTGTAGCTGTTGATGCAGCCGATCATCAGGTCGGTGATCACTTCCTCGTGCGTGGGCGCGAGCGCGTTCATGCGGCCCTTGCGATCCTTCACGCGGAAGAGGTTGTCACCATACGTCTCGTCGCGCTTGGTGTCCTTGAAGAGTTCAAACGGCTCCAGCGCGGGCATGAGCAGTTCGCTCGCCCCCGCCGCGTTCAGTTCTTCGCGCACGATGTCCTGGATTTTCTGCAAGACCCGCCAAGCAAGCGGCAGATAGTCATAAATACCCGCGCCCACAGGCCGGATGTATCCCGCCCGGTGCAGCATCACATGGCTGGGCACCTCGGCGTCCTTGGGCGCCTCGCGCGTGGTGGGAATCAGCGTGTGCGACCACTTCTGTACGACGCCCAGCTTGCGATTGGTGACGACGGAGCGACTGGAACTCATAGGGACCGAGGGTAGCGCGGGCACCCACGAAACGCGACCGTGGGGGAGCGTCAAACCGCAGCGAGCAGCGAAACAACGAACACCGAGCCAAGTCGACTGTGGTCCAGAAACGCACCGAACCACCACGCGCTTGGCTGGCTCCTCGCTGCTCGCCGAGGTTCTCGCCGCTCTCTCACCGTCACGTTTCGTGGGTACGCTCGTCCATGCGAGCCGCTCGATCGCTCTTCCCCCTCATGTCCATCCAACTCGCCGTCACCGCCGGCTGCACCGTCGCTCCCAAAGGCCCCGACGCCCGCGACGCCGCCGCGCCAGCAAGCCTTCCAGTCGCGACCCGAAGCGAGGTCTATGCCCCCCACGCAATCGCCGCCACCAGCCACCCCCTCGCAACCCAGATCGCCCTTGATGTGATGCGACAGGGCGGCTCCGCGGTGGACGCTGCCATCGCCGCCAACGCCGCGCTCGGTCTTATGGAGCCCACCGGCTGCGGCATCGGCGGCGACCTCTTCGCGATCGTCTGGGACCCCAAGACCAACACCCTGCACGGCTACAACGGCTCAGGCCGTTCCGCGAGCACCATCACGCTCGAAGGCATGCGCTCCCGCATCGCGGCGCTGACGCCCTCGGGTGACCCCGCCGCGCCGCTCGCGATTCCCGCCCAAGGCCCTCTGCCCGTCACCGTGCCAGGCTGCGTCGACGGCTGGTTCGCCCTCCACGAGCGCTTCGGCAAGCTTTCTATGCGTGACATCCTCGCGCCCGCGATCGGCTACGCCCAAGACGGCCATCCCGTCGCCCCCGAAATCGCCGCGGGCTGGAAACGCAACGTAGAAGTGTTCGCAAAGTGGCCCAGCGTCTCCACGCAGTTCACCGTCGATGGCTCAGGCCGCACGCCCGCAGCGGGCGAACTCTGGAAGAACCCGCAGCTCGCTCACACGCTGACTCGCATTGCCAGCGAAGGCCGCGACGCTTTCTACACCGGCGACATCCCTCAAGTCATCGAACGCTTCCTTGCTTCTCAAGGCGGCGTCCTCACCGCCGCCGACTTCGCCGCCCATCGTGGTGAGTGGGTCCAGCCCGTTTCCGCTCACTACCGAGGCTACGACGTCTGGGAACTGCCCCCAAACGGACAGGGCATCGCTGCCCTGCAAATCCTCCAAACCCTCGAAGGCCTTGACCTCCGCGCGATGGGCTGGGGTAGTGCCGACTATGTTCACGCCTTCGTCGAAGCCAAGAAACTCGCCTTCGAAGATCGCGCCCGGCTGTACGCCGATCCTGCTTTCGTCGCGACGCCCGTCGCACAGCTGCTCAGCGACGATTACGCAATCCGGCAACTCGCCCGTATCAACATGACCCGTGCCGCGCTGACGGTCGAACCGACCGCTCCACCCACTGGCGCCGACACCATCTACCTCACCACCGCCGACGCCTCCGGCATGATGGTCTCCCTCATCCAATCCAACTACCGCGGCATGGGCAGCGGTATGGTCCCCACACGCGTCAACTCCGACGGTTCCCTCGCATCCGGCCAAGACGCCACCCTCGGCTTCATGCTCCAAAACCGCGGCGAGCAGTTCGCCCTCATCGAAGGCCACCCCAACGCCATCGCCCCGCGCAAACGCCCCTTCCACACCATCATCCCCGCCTTCATCACCAAGGACGGCGAACCTTGGATGAGCTTCGGCGTCATGGGCGGCGCGATGCAGCCCCAGGGCCACGCCCAGATCGTCATCAACCTCATCGACTTTGGCATGACCCTGCAACAGGCTGGCGACGCCCCGCGCATCCACCACGACGGCTCCACCGAACCCGCCGGTATGGTCAAACCCATGACCGACGGCGGCATACTGAACCTCGAACCGGGCTTTCCTGAAGCAACTCTCGCCGAACTCACCCTGCGAGGCCATTCCATCAAGCCCGCCCGCACGCCCGTCTTCGGCGGCTACCAAGCCATCCGCCGCCTGCCCTCGGGCGTCTACGAAGGCGCCTCCGAAAGCCGCAAAGACGGGCACGCGGCGGGGTTTTAGCGTCCAACGCCTTTGAACGCAGAGGAAAACAGAGAAGCTACAGAGGAAGCCAGCCGTGGACAAGTGTGGATGGCATAAGCGCCCGCCAACTCAACCCAAGATCCTCTCCGTTTTTCTCATCTTCTCCTCTCCGTCTTCCTCTGCGTTCAAAAGCCCAACGCCCCCTTACAGTCCAGCACGGTCAGCCCGTTTGAAACCGCCCCGTCAATCTTCCAAACTACTCGCGGAGGTTTGTCCCATGACGACGATGGAACGTGAAGCGATTGCCGCCGTGTGTTTGTTTGCCGCGTGGGCCGACGGTGCCCAGACTGATGTCGAGCGTGATTCGCTCCGCAAGGCCCTCGAAGAGATGGGCCCCATCAGCGACGCCGTGTACCAGCGCGTCGCGATGAAGCGCAGCACCGTCGAGGAAGAGGCCTCGCGTATTCTCGAACCCGCCCACCGCGAGCACGCCTTCGAGATGGCCGTGGGCGTCTGTAACGCCGACGGCTCGACCACCGCGAGCGAGAAGGCCTTCCTGCAACGCCTCGCCACCATCCTGAACATCAACGAAACCAAAGCCCGCGACACGATCCGTCAGACCGACGAGATGGTCGACCTCACGCTCGAAGGCGTCAAGCCCGGCGTCACCGGCGCGACCGCCGCGGCAGTCGGTGCCGCCGGCGCGGCCGCGATGCCACCGCCCGTGCCCTCCGCCCCCGCGCCCACTGGCGCAGTGCAAAAGCAAGTCGATGACACCATCATGACGTACAGCGCGATCAACGCTGGTTTGGAACTGCTGCCCCAGTCAATCGCCACCTTCGCCATCGTGCCCCTGCAGACCAAAATGGTCTACAAGATCGGCAGCCACTACGGCTACAAACTCGACGCCGGACACATCAAGGAGTTCATCGCCACTGTCGGCCTGGGCATGGGCGGCCAATTCGTCGAGAGCTACGCCCGCAAGGCCTTGGGGGGCCTGCTGGGCAAGTGGATGGGCAAGACCGCTGGCAAGATCAGCGAAAAGGCCACCGGCGCTGCTGTCACCTTCGCGACGACCTATGCCCTGGGCAAGGTCGCCAACAGCTACTACAGCAGCGGCCGCAAACTCAGTATGAGCGCCCTGCAGCAGGAATTCAGCCGCCTCTTCGAGGACGCCAAGACGATTTACGCCCAGAAGGAGCCGGAGATCAAGGCCCAGGCAGCCAAGCTGAACCCGGCGAACATCATGCAGATGATCCGCGGGACGTGATCGACGCGGGCTATCACGGCCCCGTGAACAGCTTCTCGTGCATCGCCCGGATCAGCAGCATCGCGATTATGCAGCCGACCATGTTGCTTACCAGGTCCCACCCGGTGTTGACGAATCCGCCCACGTTGGTCTCGGGCATGATCCGTGTCGCGATGAACTCGATCACTTCGTTGACTCCGCCGCAGCCCATGCCGATCAGCCCCGCCGCGACCCGCGGACCAAAGGTCGGTCGCAGCGTCCGCCCGCTGCCCACGAAGATCGCCCGCCACCCCGCCAGCGTGCTCATGAAAAATCCGAAGGCGTGCACAAACTGGTCGTACCGAGGCAGCCACGGCGCAAGCCGCACGTTGTACAGCGTGTAATTGGTCATTCCCTCGTCAACAAAGCTCTTGGGCACCTTGATCATGCCCCCCGCCAGGTGCAAGACCAGCCACAGCATCAATCCCCACAGCACAAACAGCGGCAGTCGAACCTTGCGATCCAGCAGCAGAATGCCCAGCATG
>JALHOJ010000047.1 GCA_022843045.1 Phycisphaerales bacterium | reverse complement strand
GATCGAGGCGTACGTCTATGCGACGGCGACCACCGCCGCATCCGAAGGCCGGATCTATGCGGAACAGCTCGACGCGCAGGAGGACAAGGCGTTGGCGGCCAACGGCGGCGGCACGATTGGCGTGGTGTGGAACAACAACTGTGACGCGTCGCGTGCCAGCGGGAACCCGCTCAGCCTTGGCTCCTGGCACCACGTTGCGTTCATGCGCGTGGCGGGCACATACAACTTGTTCATCGATGGCGTGCGTGTGGACCAACGCCCCGCGACGTGCGCAGGGAGGAACACTGCCGGGAGCCGGATGAGCGTGGGCGCGTTCCGATACATCTTCGGCAACGACCTGCACGAGTCGTTCATCGGGTACATGGACTGGGTGCGAATCTCATCCATCGCGCGGTATGCGCAAGGCGGGTTCTCGACGCCTACTGCAGAGCCTTTGGTGGACGCAAACACGCTTGTGCTCCTGACATTCAACGACCCCGCGGGCACGACGACGCCGGTGGTGCAAGGGAGCGGGCTGTTGTCGGCGACCGTTGCGAGCGGCTTCGCGGGGGCAACGTCGCCGCAGTTTGGAAACGGGCCTTGCGACTCCATCGACTTCAACAACGATGGCAGTTCGTTTGACCCCACCGACATCGACGCGTTCCTGTCGGTCTTCAGCGAAGGCCCGTGCATCCCGGCCGCCGCGACCTGCAACGACGTGGACTTCAACAACGACGGCTCCCTCTTCGACCCCTGCGATATCGACTCGTTCCTGCTGGTGTTCAGCGAAGGGCCTTGCACGCTCTGCGGCGTGTGAGCGGGGATGGTCGCGAGAGTGCTTCCGGCTTGGTTGCGACTTCAGGTCGTCTTCACGGCGTCTTCGTTGCCGTTTCTTTCCGGCATGGTGAACCAGAGATCCGCACACACCTGCGGGATCGGGTACACCAGGTCCAAGCGGTATCGATCGAATCGATCCGCGTCCCAGCCCAGCCGCTCCATCGTCGCCTTGCCAGCCGGCACGAAGCTATCCGCCTCTTCGCTGCCCAAGCGGTCAAAGCCGCTGCCCATCGGCTCCAGCGTCACGTCCAACTGGAGCGTCTCGCGCCCGTCCGGCTCGGGGCCGTTGATCCAATCCCGCACGCCCGAAAGGTCCAGCGAGAAGATCAACCTGGGCGGCACTCCCTCCAACGCACCCCGCTCGACAAGCACGTCCACGACAAATCGGTGCGTCGCGCGACGCGTCACCAATTGGATGCAGCCAAAGTTCTGCTTCTCGCTGCGCCGATCCGCCATCGCACGCGCGTAGCGCACACCCATGGCCACATCGAGCGACTTGGCGAGCGGGGGCTCGCTGGGCCCCAGCAGCAGGTTGTAGTTGTGCCCACGCCGCTCCACCGTCACGGCCTGGGCGATGTTCGACGAGAACTCGGGCAGCAGACACGACAGCGGATCATCATCAAAGACGCCGCCATCGAGGCGGGTCCGCGTTGGCACGGCATCTCCCGGCATCTTCCCGGCGAGCTGCATCAGGAGGACCGGCGTCTCGGCCCGGGCTCGATGCAGGCCCGACAAGTACGTGAGCATCCCGACATCCAACGCGCCGGGCTCAACTGACTTTGCCAACGCCACCACCGCGTAGCGCGTGTCAACCCACATGCCCGACAGCATGCTCATCGCCTGCACCATCATCCGTCGCGATTCGCGCTCCATGGATGCCCGCTGCGACACGCCAGCACCCGCCAGCGCGTTGCGAAGGCCCGCACGCCCACCCGGCATCAGCGCGATCGCACGCTCAAGCCCTTCGAGCGCCTCCAGAGCGCGCGCCGAGGTCTCTGGTTTCGCCCCCGCACGAACGCACGCCTCGATGACCAGCCGCACGCCCGCGTTCGATGGCATCTGCCGCACGAGCTCGCCGTCATCCACGCTGCGCAGCGTGCGCACCACACGGCTGACGAGTGACTTGTCAAGCCCCAAGCGATAGACCCAATCCCGACCGCGGGCCTCACCCGGCAACACCTGGCTGGAAAGCTCGCCAATCACATCGCGCAACAGCTTGGCTTGCTCGGCCACGACCCGCAACGGCTGGTGCTGCTTTCCCTTCCCGGTGGTACCGCTGACTCTTGCAGGGCGAGCAACGGCGGCGGCATGTTTCTTGCCCTCGGAACCATCGCGGCGGGGCTGCTTCATCATGCAAACATAGTAGCAAGGCCGGCCCAAACATGAGCCGAGTAGAAATTCTCTGAGAGAAACTTGCCAAATGTTGAAACTGCTTCGATCGGTGGTCGAATCTCATGCGGCGACTTTCTGGAGCCTCGCATGTCCACCACCGCACGTTCGATTCGATCCCTTCTCTTGCTCGCGGGCCTTTCGTCCAGCGGCAACCACGCGCTCGCCCAATGGTCCCAGAACGAATGGACAGCCCAGCGACTGGGCTACACCGACGCGATTCACACTCGCAATGACGGTCAGCAGCAATCGCCCGCGCGTGGTTCGCTGCTCGCGAGCGACGGGCTGATCGTGGGAATCTCCGAGCGCTATCAAGGCAGCGAGTTCACTGGCAGCACGGCCTGGGCCAGCACCTTGTCACAGCCCCTGCGCCGCATCGGATTCTTCGACGCGATCCACACCAGCAGCGAAGGCGTCCAGAACAGCGATGTCGGAATAGCAGTCGGATTGACCGCTTCTCGAAACACCTCGGTCAATGCCCTCGGTCAGTCCATCGGGTTCTCGACTCGCTACGACGGAGCGTTTGAGAACGGTCGGACAGCATGGCGCTGGGACCCGATCCTGGGCACCCAGCGTGTAGGCCTGACGGGCAACCTCGCGCAAGGCTTGTTCAGCAGTCCTGTCAACGAGGAATACTCGCAGCCCATCAGCATCGATGACTCGGGACGGGTCATCGGCTGGTCACGCCGCTACGAGCCAGACACGCTGCTGGCGGGCGTGCTGCCGCCGTCCAGCGCGTGGATTCAGATTGCTGGAAGCAATCCCACGATCCTGGACTTGCCCGGCACCGACTATGTGCGACCGTTCGACGGCTTTCAGCGCCACGAGCCCCGCGCGATGAACAACTCCGGGCTGGTCGTGGGAATCTCCTATCGCTTCGATGCGTTCGGCGCCGAGAAGGGCCAAGCCGCGTGGTCGTGGACGCAGGCGACGGGCACGCAGCGGATCGGTCCGCAGGGCCAACGCTACCTCGGCTTTGACGGGACTGAGTACGCGTATACGACCTCACCCACCGAGGCTGGCGACCGAATCGGAGCCTCGTGGACGTTCTTTGATGCCACTGCGGACGTCGGCCGCGACGCGTGGATCGCTCGGGCCGGGACGACGACGCCAGAACTGATAGGCCTGAGGGGAGCCGACCACACCCGCGCGGACGGGTTTCAGCGGTCAGAGCCCACGACGTATCGCGTGACAGGACCGCTGCGGATTGCAGGTTACTCCCAACTCTTCCTCGATCTTGGCGGCTTCATCGACGGACGCAGCTCCTGGTCCTGGACGCCCACCGAAGGCAGCCTCGAGATCGGATTGCGGGATGAGGAACACACCGGGCCCAATGGCGAGCGCGACGGTTTCCCGGTCTTCACGCTTCCAAACGGGGCGATCGCGGGATACTCCGATCGTCTGGGAAACTCGATCTTTGATCGCACGGGCCAATCTAACTGGGTGTGGCTGCCGCCTTCTCCCGGCTTCTCGCAGGGGCAGACGATTCGACTTGGCATCTTCGACGCGCTGCACACCAGTTCGGATAGCTTCCAGCGCAGCGAGATTTACGGCGCGTCTGAGGCGGGGAGTGTGTTTGGCGTTTCGTACCGCTACAACGGGCGAGACCAATTTGACATTGGCTCCGGTCGCACGTTGTGGGTGTACGACACCACAACCCGCACCCAGACCAACCTCGTCTTCAACCAATCAAGCGCGGGCGATGCCGTGGCACTTCCGCTGGGCATGAGCAACGACGGCGTGCTCACCGGCTACTTCCTCGAGTATCAGGGAACCCAGATCGTGGCTCAGCGCGCGTTCGCATGGAGCGCCGCGCGGGGCATCATCACGATCAACCAGTTGCTCAATGGCGGTCCGCTCTCGCAGGGGATCGAGAACTGCTTCTTCGCCGATTCGCTTGAAGACGCGTCAGGCCTGGGCATCGTCTACGCGATGCCGCAGGGCGTCCTGTGGAACCCTGCTGGAGGCGGTTGGGCGACCGCGTATCGCGTCACTCGCAACGCGGACACTCTGGTCTGCGACTCCATCGACTTCAACAACGACGGCAGCCTGTTCGACCCCACCGATGTCGACGCTTTCTTCTCGGTCTTCAGCGAGGGAGCGTGCATTCCCGAATCCGCTACCTGCAATGACGTTGACTTCAACAACGATGGATCGCTGTTTGATCCCTGCGACCTGGACGCCTTCCTGTTGGTCTTCAGCGAAGGCCCTTGCACGCCCTGCGGAACGTGATGCCGCGCCGACTCCTGAAGTCCTGACCCGACAATCCGCATTCGATCTTCCTCTCGAATCGAGCGGGCGACTCACTCTTCGAGTCGCCCGCTCGTTCTACACTTTTGCATGCTCTCGGTCCACTCCTCCGCCATTCTCGGCAAGCACGTTGAACTCGCCGACAACGTCACCATCGGTCCCCACTGCGTCCTCGATGGCCGCGTCAAGCTCGCTGCGGGAGTCACCCTCCTCAACGGTGTCACCATCCAAGGTCCTGTCGAGATCGGCGAAGGGACCACGCTCTATCCCGGCGCGTGCATCGGGTTTCCGCCACAGGACGTCAAGTTCAAGATCGGCATGGACACGCCAGGCGTCCGCATCGGGAAGAACTGCCTGATTCGCGAGCACGTCACGATTCACGCCGCGAGCAAGATGGAGCATCCGACCACCGTCGGCGACAACTGCTTCCTGATGGTCAACTCGCACTTGGGGCATGATGTGGTCATCGGCGACAACATCACGATGGTGAACGGCGTGCTGCTCGCGGGGCATGTGACGGTCGGGAACAACGTGACGATGGGCGGCGCGGCGGCGGTGCATCAGTTCGTGCGGATCGGGCGACTGGCGATGATTTCGGGGTTGGTCGCGGTGGCCATGGACGTGCCGCCGTTCTGCATCGCCGGAGCGAGAAACACGGTGGCGGGGCTGAACGCGGTGGGCTTGCGCCGCAACGGCGTGCCGCGCGAGGACATCACACTGCTGCGGAAGGCGTTCCGCGTGGGACTGGGCGTGCGCCAACCGCGCGAGGCGATGCTGGCGGCGGTCGAGCCGATCTCGAAGGAGAGCGCATTCGTCAAGGAGTTTTATGACTTCCTGGCAGCACCAACCAAGCGCGGCATCGCGCCGGCGCGAATGGCCGAAGAGGATGAGCCGGCCCACGCGTGAGAATCACCACGGAGGGCCACGGGGAGCCACGGAGTTTGCACGGAGAGAAGAGTGGCCGCGGATTTTCGCGGATTGGCGCGGATTTGGTTTGGAGTGACGTGAACGTTGAGCGCGAACGATCGTCTGGGTGGTATCGCAACCCGTTCATTTCAGTTTTCAGCTGTGAGCTTTCAGCTTTCCAACTTGTCTTCGAGCAGCCGAGGCAACGCGTCCGCGTTGGTGGTAGATGATGGAGACGCTCGTCGACTTTTTCTGATCGATGCCGGGCTCTCGCCCCGAAAGACGCATGCGTTGCTGGCGGAGGTCGGCCTTGCGCGCGTGCCGATCGAGGGCGTGCTGCTCACGCACCTGGATCATGATCACTGGCACAGCGGCTGGCTCGCGGCGATGCCCGAAGCGACGACGGTGCACGTGCACCGCTCGCACCGCGGACGGGCCGATCGCGCGGGGTTGACGTACTTGCGGACGAATCTGTTCAACGACGACTTCGAGATCGCTCCGGGCGTCGTCGTGCGACCGGTGCTCAATGCCCACGATGATCTGGGCACCGCGGCGTTTCGCATCGAACAACGCCCGGCGGACGCAGCGGCTCGGCCAACCTCTCTCGGCTTCGCCACCGACATCGGCAGCCCCACGCGCGACCTGATCCAGCACCTCCAGGGCGTGGACGTGCTCGCCGTCGAGTCCAACTACTGCCCGCGGATGCAACTGGCCAGCAATCGCCCCCAGTTCCTCAAGGATCGCATCATGGGCGGCGCGGGACACCTTTCGAATCAACAATCGGCCAAGCTCGTGCGCGACATCGCCCCGCAAAGCCACGTGCTGCTGCTGCACCTGAGCCTCGAATGCAACACGCCCGACATCGCGCTGCGGGCCCACGACTGGACAAAGGACGCAGACGCGCCGGCGTGCACCATCGCAAACTGGGACGGCCCCACACCCTGGATCGACATAAAGCCCACAAGCAACCCGCGCCCCGCGCGGCAAGCTCCCCTACCCATGCCCCGCTCGTTGTGGGACCTGACGAACTCCCTCCCAAACGCTTGACGACGCGTCCGCCGCCTTCCACTTCGTCTCTCCGTCTCTGCTTCTCTTCTTCCTCACTCCGGCGGCAGCGGCTGCAACCCCCACACCCGCTTGATGAACGCGCGCCCCGCGTAGATCAAGGGCGTCAGCGACACCGCGATCACGAACTTGAGCAGATAGCTCGTCAGCCCGAACTTGATCACTTCCGCCCACGTGATGGGCACGAGGTTGGGATCCGGGAACATCTCGCGCCCGAGCTTGAACGCGAGATAGCAGACCACGAAACTGTCGATCAACTGACTGCCCACCGTGCTGCCGGTCGCGCGGAGCCAAATCAGCTTTCCCCCCGTCATGCGCTTGATCCATGCGAACATCGCGATGTCACAGATGTTCCCAATGAAGTAGGCCATCATGGACGCAAAGAACATCACCGCTGCAGCCGAAGTAAAGATCGCGTCGAAAGCAGCTTCTGGAATGTTCCATGCTTGATCAAGGCGAGGCATCGCGTCAGCCCCCTTGATGGCCAGGAAGGTGACCAGCGCCATCGCGAACGAGATGACCACCGCCCGCCGTGCGGCCTTCTTGCCGAAGTACTCATTGAGCAAGTCGGTGATCAGAAACGTCAGCGGAAAGAGAATCAGCCCGCAGGTGTGATCAATCGACGTGATCGTGGTCTTCGGGTCCCAAGGCAGCGAGTACGAGAACGGCAAGCCGTAACTAAACAGACGCACGCCGATCATGTTCGCGACCACCAGCGTCGTCGCGGAGAGCGCCACCAGCCACGTATACACCAACGCCTGCCGATTGAGCGTCGCGGGGCCGTAGCCGAGGTTGAGCGAGGGGGCTGGTGTGGAGGGGGGGTGCATGGGGAGTAGGGATACAGCGATAAAGCGATGAAGCGATACAGCGATACTGGCCCGTCCCGACTTTGCACTATACAGGGCAAGCCGAAGCCGAAACGGCCACGCTCAAACACACTTCGCACCTGCCCCTTCCCCAGATACAATGCCTCGCACCCCTTATTTTTTCGCTCTATCGCTTTCTCGCTGTGTCGCTTTCCCCATGCCCTCCCACACCCTCAACACCCCCACCACCGAGTTCGAGCGCAAGGACCGCTGCGCGAACCTTCCCCATCGCCCCCGCGTGCTCCTCGGCAAAATGGGCCTAGACGGCCACGATCGGGGCGTCAAAGTCATCGCCCGGGCCCTGCGAGACTCCGGTGTGCACGTCATCTATTCGGGCCTGTGGCAGACGCCCCGCTCGCTCGCTATTTCGGCTCGCGACGAAGATTGCGATGTCATCTGCGCGTCGATGATGTCCAATAGCCACCTTGTGCTGGGGCCCAAGCTCGTCGACGAACTCCGAAAGCTCGGCCGCCCCGACTTGCCCGTCTATATGGGTGGCATCCTCCCCCAGGAAGATCTCCCCAAACTCGCGGAGGCCGGCGTCGCCAAGTGCTTCACCACCGGCACGGGCCTTGAGGACATCGTGCGAGCCGTCGCGGAAGCCACCAAGCTGCGTCAGCAGGTCGTCGCCCACGCCACGCCCGCCGCGCAGTTGGCTCGCGATATCTCGCTGATCCACGACAATCAGCCCATCCGCCCCACTGCCAAGCGCCGTCGCCCCCGCCGCGTGGTGGGCGTCACGGGCAGCCCCGGCGCAGGCAAGAGCACGCTGGTGGCGCAGATGGTGAGCGAGTTTGCACGCCGGGCCAAAGCAGGCGAAGGCGGCTTCCAAGGCCGCTGCGCCGTCATCGCTTTTGACCCCATGAGCCCGATCACCAGCGGAGCGCTCCTGGGCGACCGCCTCCGCGTGGACTTCAACAACCTCGACGAAGCGGTGTACTACCGCAGTCTTTCGATCTCAGGCGAGGACTACCACGCCCTTCCCGAGATCATCGAGCTCATCGGCGGGGCCTTCGAAGGCACCGACACCGTCGACACGCTTTTCGTCGAAACCGTCGGCGCGGGCCAGAACGAAACCCGCATCCGCAAGTTCGTCGATACCACCGCCGTCGTCCTGACGCCAGGCATGGGCGACGCCGTGCAGATGGACAAGGCCGGCCTGCTCGAAATCGCCAACGTCTTCGTCGCCAACAAGGCCGACCACCCGGGCGAACACGAACTGATCCGCGACCTGCGCGACATCGCCGGCCGGCGGGCGATTGTGGAAACCATCGCGACCAAGGGCCAAGGCGTGCCAGAGTTGCTCGCGACGCTGATGGGGGCGTAAGGCGTGACCCCTTCGCGCTACCAGCGCCAAATCGTCCTCCCGGGCATCGGCGACCAAGGCCAGGCCCGCCTCGCCGCCGCTCGCGTGGTCATCGTGGGCGTGGGCGCCCTTGGCTGCGCAAGCACCGAAATGCTGACGCGTGCGGGTGCGGGGCTGGCCGCCGCGGGCGGATGCCTCGCGCTGCTTGACCGCGACGTCGTCGAACTGACCAACCTGCAGCGCCAATGCCTGTACACCGAAGCCGACGCTCGCGCGGGCCTGCCCAAGGTCGAAGCCGCCGCGGCTCGCCTCGCCGCGATCAACAGTGAAGTCGCGATCCGCCCGCTCGCGGCCGACCTCACCAGCGCGAACGCGCTGCGACTGCTCGGCTGCGACCAAGCCACTGGCGCGAAGCCTTCGTTGATCATCGATGGCACCGACAACTTCGCGACCCGCTTCCTGCTCAACGACATCGCAGTGAAGTTCCAGATTCCCTTCTGCTACGCAGGCGTGGTCGCCGGCGCGGGCACGCAAGCAACGTTCATTCCTGGCCAGACCGGATGCCTGCGCTGCCTCTTGCCCACGCCGCCCGATCCCAGCAGCCTTGCGACCTGCGACACGGCAGGCGTGCTCGCGCCAGCGGTGCAGATCGTCGCCGGAGCGCAGGTCGCGGATGCGATCAAGATCCTGACGGGCAACGAAGCTCGCTTGTCACACTCGGTCCTCAGTTTCGATCTCTGGACCAACCGCCGCACGCGCATCGCGATCCCCAGGCCCGATCCCGCGTGCCCCTGCTGCGGCCAGCGCGTCTTCGACTTCCTGAACGCCCCCGCCGACGATGAACTCGCCCGACTCTGCGGTCAGAACTCCGTGCAAGTCGCCGGGCATTCCGCCCTCGACCTCGCGCTGCTGGCACAGCGCCTTGAACCCTGGGGCGGCGTCGCCCGCTCGGGCGTGATGCTGCGTTTTGATCCCGCCGATCTGCCCACCACCCGCTTCACCATCTTCGCCGACGGCCGAGCGATCGTCCGAGGCACCACCGACCCCGCCCGCGCCCGCTCGCTCTACGCCCGCTACATCGGCGCATGAACTTGCGTCTGCGTCACGAAACACGCCCGTCAGGATGCGTCGCACGCCACGTGCCTTCGAGTTCACCACGGAGTTCACGGAAAACACGAAGAGAAGAGTGGCCGCGGATTTGCGCGGATTGACGTGGATCTCAAGACATGGGTTTCTGTCTATATCCGCGCAATCCGCGAAAATCCGCGGTCACTCTTCCCTGCCCTTCCTCTCCCGATCGCCCCGCTCGCTCCATTCCTCAATTCGTCCCCACCACCTAAACTCCCCCCGTTGCCCGTCCCGCCCCGCTCCCAACCCGAGTTTGTCGAGCTGCCTCCCGACATCACCGTCGTCCGAGGCACCGAAGACCTCCGCCACGACATCGCCCGCCGGATTGTCAGCCAGGCCAACCCAAACCTCGACGACGCCGCGGATCGCCTGATCGCCACTGGAGCGCAGCATGGCGTGGACTTCCGCTGGAGCTGGGCCACGGTCGACCGCGCAGGGCTGGGCGGGTCGCTCCGCGTGCGTCAGGCGTGCCTTGTCGTCGGCGGGGCGGGGCGCACGGGCATGGTCTTCCTGAGCGAACCGGTACGCACCGGCGAGTTGGGCGGGGCACGCCTTGCGCGAGCCGAACGGGCCGCGGCTCTCCGCGCGATGTGCGCGGGCGTCGCGAGCGAACGCACCGACCGCATCGCGATCGTGCAATCCCTCCCCAACGTCGACGAGCGCTGGTCCGTGGACGCGTTCCTCGATGCGGGGTTCTCCTCGGTGGGCACGCTCCTCTACATGCGCCGCGCCCCCCGCGCGGGCGATGCCAAGTGGTCGCTTGGCACCGACCTCGCGCAAGTCACCTGGCCTGAGGGCGTCGACGTCGTCTCCTATCGCGCGTGGGAACAACAGGAGTCCACTCGCGGCGTCAGCGCTGACAAAGCCCTGATCGCCGCGATGGACGCGAGCTACGTCGACACGTTGGATTGTCCGGAACTGTGCGGCCTTCGCGCGACCGCCGACATTCTGCTGAGCCACAAGTCCACCGGCATCTTCGACCCCAGCCTGTGGTGGATCGTCACGATGCACCACAAGCCGCACGGCTGCGCTCTGTTCAGCCCTTGTCCGGATCAACGTAGTTTCGAACTCGTGTACATAGGGCTTTCGCCCGCACTGCGCGGCAAGGGCCTGGGCGTGCGGCTCCTGCGCCACGGCATTGGCGTGTGCGCGACGATCAACAGCGCGTGGAGCATGGCGTGCGCCGTCGATGAACGCAATCTGCCCGCCGTGCGGCTGTACGAGTCGCACCACTTTCGCGGGTTCTCACGTCGCAGCGCACTGGTGCGCCGCGTCAGCCCGTGACCTCTCGATTCTCGCACCGTCAAGCGCGGGCTCAGGAGGAAATCTCATCCGTAATTCCAAGTGGAGCGATTGGCAACGCTTGCGCGCGAACGGATCGCATCGATCCCGCGCCTTCCACTTTTGCACAATCTTGACACATCGCCCGCCCTTCGCGCGTTGATAACTTTTCTCCGGCGCGCAAGTACCGTTGCTTGCTGTGCAAGCGCGCGATCGGCCAGAAATGATCACCCAAGGGGATGGCGTCGCGTCGCGTTTTCGTCTATCTTCTGTGCTCTCAACGGCGCGATCCGCACGACGCGGCGAGCGCCCGAGAGAACCTCGCGCACGATGTCTTTGACGCGCGAGGAATCGGTCATGGATCGACCGCTCGTTCGGATGTTGCAAGGCACTCGCGGCGACTCACGTTGTCCGCGTTGTATGTGGCTCTCACGATGCCCTCCAAGGCTTCGCGACGCTATCCCTCGCTCATTCGATACGGGGTGTGAAGGACTCGGAACAGAAGCATTCCCCTTGGGGAGGTTGTGAGGGCCGCGGATTGCGAGCACTCCCAGCCCGTCGGCGGAGGCCGGCGAGGATTCCCCGCCTTACCGCTCGACCGGAGTGTCGGGCCAAGGAGCCAGGGCAGTGTCCATTGACAGCTTCGTGCCGCAGGCCGCGCTTGATTCCGAGACTTCCCAAGGCAGGAGCGCGACCCACGGGTCGCGTCATGCCGAGTCGCGCAGTCGCATCGATCGCTCGCAAACGCGAGCGCCCGGTGCGATCAGCAGGACGGAGACTGCCCCCGTCCCGCAGCGCGGGCCCGCGTTGGTCCTGACGGACCCGGATGTTTCCGCGCTTCCTCAGGCGCTCGCGCCCGGTGCGTCCTCCCCGGGTGCGGGTTCGCCTTCGCCCGCGCAGCACGCCGCGTCCGCGGGCGAGATGCGCGATCTGCTGCGCCGCCTCGCCGTCGAGTTGGGCGAAGAGGTCTTCGAGCGCTACTTCCTGGGCCAGACTCGCATCGCCCGCCGGGACGATGCCTTGCTCGTGACCGTCACCAGCAGCTACCTCGCCCAGTTGCTCGATCGGCGCTTTGGTGAGCAGCTCCTCCGCGCAACCGGCGCGACCAGCCTGCGCTTCGAAGTGGATCGCAGCGTCTTCACCGCCCCCGCCGCGAGCGCTGCGATGGCCCAGCCGGAGCGCGACGCGTCGGTTGTCGCTCCCGTCACTCGTGCCCGCCCGTCGGGGCGAGCCACGCCCCAGCCACTCTTCCGCCACAGCCTCGCCGACTTCGTGCCCGGGCACGCCAATCGCCTCGCGCTCACAGCGGTGACGCGGCTGGTCGAGAACCCGGCTCCCGCGGGCGGCGCGCCGGTCTTCGTGCATGGCGCGTGCGGCCTGGGCAAGACGCACCTGCTGCAAGGCGCGTGCGCGCGGTTCCTCGAAGCCAACCCCGGCGCGAACGTGCGTTACGTCACGGGCGAGAACTTCACCAACGACTTCATCCAGTCTGTTCGCAACAACCGCGTCGATGGCTTCCGCAAGATGTACCGGGGCGTGGACCTGCTCTGCATCGATGACGTCCACTTCCTCACGAGCAAGGACGCGACCCAGCAGGAACTGCTGCACACGTTCGACGCCGTGGGCCTTTCCGGGGCGCGAATCCTGATCGCCAGCGACGAGCACCCGCGCGAGATCAAGAAGATCAGCGAGAAACTCATCTCGCGATTCCTCGCCTGCTGCGTCGTGCGTTTGGAAACGCCCGACACCGCGCTCCGCCGCGATCTGCTTCGCCATCTCGCTGCGAAGCGTTTGCTCTCACTCGACGTCGAAGCCATCGAGGTGCTCACCCAGCGCAGCGCGAGGGCCATCGGCAGCCTGGGCGGCTTTGGCGGCAGCGTCCGCGAGCTCGAAGGCCTGCTCAACCAGGTCGAAGCGATGGCTCGCCTCCTGCCCGACGCGACCCAGCCCAACGGCCAGATCGGCGCGACCATGGTCCGGCGGGCCCTGGGCATCGAAGACCAGGCGATCCAGTCTCGCGCTGGCGCGACAGGAATGGGCAACCTCGCCAGCCGCCGGCCCATTGCGATTCGCACCATCATCGAGCAGGTTTGCAAGGCCTTGAGCGTGGATGTGGGCGAGTTTGCGGGCAAGGGTCGACACAAGCGCGTGGTCTTTGCCCGCTCAGTCTGCGCCCACCTCTGCCGCCAGATTACGACGCAGAGCTTCCCGGAGATCGCCCGCGCGATGGGGCGGCCCAACCACTCGACCGTGATTACCGCACAACGCCGTCTGCAGAAGCAGTTGGACACCGATGCAGGTGCCCCGGTGGAGGCCGACTTGGTTCCCCAGCATCCCGGAACTTCTCACGCGGAACTGCTGGAATTTCTAACTTCGCAAATCCGAACCGCCGCGCGTTAAGAAACGTATAAGAGAGCATGATCCGGCTCGCCCCAAGGCACGCCTGAAGGCGTCTCGGATCAGGCTGGATGGCATCGAACTTCTGTCCGCTGCCCGCCACAACCAAGTCCCTCCCTCCTCGGGGCGCACCGCCGGTATCCCCTCCTTGGCGTGCGCCCCATTTTCATTTCGTGGACCGGCATTCGTGGTTCCGCATCCGTGTCTGCGCGACCGCCGCCGCTCTCACGGAACAAATGCCGAATGCCGAACCACGAATGCCGCTGTCGCAGCCTCGACAACGGATAGCCCCTTCTGCCGCGGCTCGCCCTCGATGCCCGCCTTCATTCTCGCTTTTCGTTCTGCGCTTTTCCACCCCGCCCCAACCAATTCACATCCCGTTCGTATGATCCCCCATGCCCGTCTTCGTGCGATACCTGCTCGGGTTGGGGCCGGGAAACCCCATCGCCGCACGCCTTGTGCAGAACGGCAGCCGCCGCGTCAAGCACATGTACATGCGCGCCGCGTATCTGGGCGCGCTCATCATCGTGTTGCTCTGGTCGCTGCTGCTGGGCACCCGTGCGGGCACCCTGTCGTACCAGGAACTCGCCGCGGCAGGCGCCCAGAGCTTTCAGTACATCGCATACCTGCAGATCACCCTGATCTGCGTCCTCGCGCCGGTCTTCATGGGCGGAGCCATCCGCCAGGAAGCCAACCCCAAGAGCTGGGACGTGCTGCTGACCACGCCCATGACGGCAGGTCAGGTGGTGCTAGGCAACCTGTTCGGGCGACTCACGTTCGTCTTCGGACTGCTCTTCTGCTCGCTGCCACTCTTCGCGCTCACGCAGTACTTCGGCGGCGTGCCCGGCACCGCGATCTTCGCAAGCTATCTGATCGCCGGAGCCGCGGCGTTGCTCGTGGGCAGTATCGCCATCGGGCTTGCGGTGTCGCGCCTCGCGGGCAAGCGAGCGTTCTTCGTCTTCTACGTCGCGATCGTGTCCTATCTCGCCGTGACCATTGCCATTGACGCGGCGTTGCGCCGGGCGGGCAATGGCGTCGGCCCCAACGGCGACGGCGTCACGCTGATGACGTCGCTCAATCCGTTCCTCGCGCTCACTGCCCTGCTCAACCCGACCACATATCCACGCGCTACCGAAGGGACCTACTCGGGCGTCGCCCGCTGGATGCTCGAAACCCCCGTCACCGCCTGGTGCCTGGGCAGCACAATCATCAGCCTGCTCTTCATGCTCGCCAGCATCATCACGGTGCGCCTCGGTGGCCTCACGCACTTGGGCGAAGGCGAGGACGGCATTCCGATCTGGAAGAAGCTCTTCGGTCGCAAGACGATCGGCCAAACTGAAGGCGACGGCACGACCCATCGCGCTCCGCGCACAGTCTGGCACAACCCCATCGCCTGGCGCGAGGCCGCGAGCCGCAACTCCAGCCCCGCGAAGATCATCGCCCGCTGTATTTTCGTCGCCCTGGGTCTGGGCTTTGGCATCGGGCTGATCTGGTTCTATCACACAGGCCAGATGTCGTCCTCAACCTTCCAGTTTGCTCTCTCCGCCACCATCTGGGGCGAATTGCTCGTCATCGCGCTCGTCGCCATCAACACCGCCGCGACCGCCATCAGCAAGGAGCGTGAAGAGGGCCACCTGGACCTGCTGCTCACCACGCCCATTACCGCCAGCGCGTACATCTGGGGCAAGCTCCGCGGCTTGGTGGCGTATCTCGTGCCGCTGCTCATCGTGCCGCTGGGCACGCTGCTGCTGGCTGGCGCATATGTGCTGTCGGGCGGCATCGGCCGCGCGGGAGGCGTCACCGCGACCGTGCCCGCCTTTCCCGGCAGCGCGCCCGTCACCACGCCCGTGATCCTCCCCGAAGCCGGCCTGCTCGCACCGCTCGTGGTCATTCCCTTCATGGCCTTCTGCGTCATGGTGGGCCTGCACTGGAGCCTCAAGAGCAAGGGCACGCTCGCAAGCACCGTCTGGACCGTCGGCGTCGTCGGCGCGATCTCCGGCATCGTCGGCCTCTGCTCCTGGCAGGCCCTGACCGGCATCAACGTGATCGGCCCGATCATGGCCGGCCTCTCTCCCGCCGCGTACGTCTTCGCCCTCACCACCCCCAACGACTCGATGGCCGACACCATCGGCCGCAGCGGCCAGGGCGCCGCTCGCATGGCTCTCGCAATCGGCGGCGTGGTGGGCGCGGGCGTCTTCGCCGCGCTGTGCTATGGCCTGCACAACAACATGGTGCGGACGTTTGACGTGACGGTGCGGAAGCTGGCGGGACAGGGCTAAGCCCGGACCGACGCCGAAACTCGCCCAGACTGATCAGCCCTCATCCTTCGCCGCCGCCCGAAGCCGCTCAAGCTGCGGATGCTTCTCACGCTTCTTGATCTTCAGTTGCTCGATCACGATCCTCGGGCACATCGATTCAAGCGCATCGTCGAGATTCTCCCCGAGCGCGGCGATCTGACGAATCAAACTGCTGCTGGTATACGCAAAGCTCGACCCCGCGACCACGAATGCAGTCTCAAGACCCGCGACCTCGCGATTGGTGACGGCCTGCTGGATCTCATACTGCAAGTCCGACAGATTCCGCACGCCGCGGAGCAGCACATTCGCGCCGATCTCGCGGGCAAAGTCGACCGTCAATCCTTCAAACGCCTCCACCCGCACGAGCGCGCCCTCGGGCTTGTCCTTCATCATCTGGGCGATCAGCGTCTCCGCCATCGCGACCCGCTCGTCGCTGCTGAAGAGCTGGTTCTTGCCGGGATTGCGACCGATGGCGACGATCAACTCGTCAAACAGCCGGCGGCCCCGCCCAATCACGTCCAGATGCCCAAACGTGATCGGATCAAACGAACCGGGATAGAGCGCGACGTGGCGGGTGGGCATGCAGTAGAGTATCAGAAATCAGACCGACCGTCCCCTACGCTGACCCGGCGGCCGTGGGCGCTCGCCTTTGGGAGACTATTCGATGCTCGACAACATGAAAATGCTCGGCGCCGTCGGCAAACTGATGGCCAACAAGGACAAGTTCGTCGCTCGCGTCAAGGAACGCTGCGCCGAGACGCAGGTGACGGGCGAAGCCGCCGGCGGGGCTGTCAAGGCCACCGTCTCGGGCGAGCTCAAGGTCCTGTCCATCGAAATCAGCCCCGCGCTGGCCCGCGGCATTGCAACCGACGACAAGACCCGCCTCGCCGCCGGCGCGACCATCGTCGAGGCCGTCAACAACGCCATGAGCGCGGCTCAGCAGCGCGTCAAGACCGTGCTCGACGACGAGGCCAAGGCCATGGGCCTGCCCGCGGGGCTAGGCGACATGGGCGGCCTGGGTTCGCTCCTGGGCGGCCGCTGATTCCGCAGACATGATCGCCTACCGCGGCATCCCGCAGACCGAGATCATCCCCATCCGCCTCGTCGACGGCGCGCTGCGTGTCTGCATCACGCGCGATGCCCGCACGCCCAACTCCGCCGCGGTCGACGCGGCGTGGTCCAAGCTGGTCGCGAGCAACCCGCGGTACTTCGACGGGCCGATTCTGAGCGTGGTGCACCTGCCGCATGAAGTGCCGCATGAGTTGCGACATGACGGTGCAGCGAATCGCTCGCACGACGAACCCGCGTTCGAAATCCTCGTCCGCCGAGATCGCTTCGCCCGCCTCGCGGTGCAGCCCGCGGTCGCAACGGGCGTGCGGATCCTCTCCGTCACCGCCGTGCTGCTCGCCAAGGACGCATCTGGTCGCGAGTGGGTCCTGCTGGGACGTCGCTCGCAAAAAACCCGCGTCTACGGCGGCATGTGGGAACTGGGCCCCAGCGGCGGCCTCAACGACCCGCCCGCGCCCGTCACCAGCCTTGACCACGACGCGATTCTCCGCCACCTCGCCGACGAAGTGCACGAGGAAGCCGGCCTGCACATCACCAGCGGCCAGGCCCTCGCCATCGCCCGCGACCACAAGGCCATGAGCGACGACATCGTCTTCGCCTGCGACGTCGGCACACTCGAAGAAGCCAGCAGCCAGGCGCACGCGGCGAACTGGGAATACGACGAAGTGCGCTGGCTCGCCACCGACAGCCTCGCACCCTTCGACGCCCTGCACGAGCAAGCCATCATCCCGCCGACCCGCGCCTTGTTTCGAGCCTTCGGCTGGTTCGCCGACTAAGTCCCATGGCGACGAAGATGCGCTGCATCGTCGGCATGAATGGCTCTGCGTACCCTGCCTCGGATGATCCTGCTGATTGACAACTACGACTCCTTCACGTGGAATCTCGTCCAGCGCCTGGGCGAGATCGATCGGTCGCTGGTGGTGGGTCGCGACCTCTTGGTGGTGCGCAACGACAAGATCACGGCCCGCGAGGCCCAGGCCATGC
Source organism: Phycisphaerales bacterium (assembly GCA_022843045.1). Taxonomy (GTDB): domain Bacteria; phylum Planctomycetota; class Phycisphaerae; order Phycisphaerales; family UBA1924; genus BJHL01. The sequence goes on along the minus strand of JALHOJ010000047.1, from coordinate 18,261 downwards.
AAGGCGGGCGCGGACCCGACAAGATCATCATTTCGCCGGGCCCTTGCACGCCCAAGGAAGCCGGCTGCTCGGGCGAGATGATCACGCACTTCGCGGGCAAGGTGCCCATCCTGGGCGTCTGCCTGGGGCACCAGACCATGGGCGACGTCCACGGCATGACCGTCACGCGCCACGTCATCCCGATGCACGGCAAGACCAGCCCAATACGCCACAACAGCACAGGCGTCTTCGCGGGCCTCTCCGATCCCTTCGAGGCGACGCGGTATCACTCACTGGTCGTCCTCGAAGAAACGATCCCCAAGCGCGAGCAAGGCAAGGATGGCTGGGAAGTCTCCGCGTGGGTCGACGAACCCATCGACGCAAACAACCCCACCGGCCCCACACGCCGCGTCGTGATGGGCTTGCGCCGTGTCTGGGCGGACAACACCAAGAAGCCGATCGAAGGCGTCCAGTTTCACCCCGAGAGCTTCTTGACGCTCGAAGGGCCAAAGCTGCTCAAGAACTTCCTGATGATGTCCTGAGCGCCTCGCCGCGAGGTCAGCCTCGCTGGGAGACCCGGCTCATCAGTTCCTTGAGGTCCTTGCGAACGTAAATCCTGCTGTGCGGCAGCCAGCCCATGAACTCATAATTCTGCGTCTTCATGTACTCGCCAACAGGCGAAGGGTCCTTCTGTCCCTGATCCTCAATCAGCAGCACGCGCGGCCGATGCTTGTTCAGGTCAAAGCCCTTGAGCAGATTCACTTCGCCCCCCTCAACATCGATCGACGCCGCGGCGATCTCGCCCGTGTGATCCTTGAGCAGTTCGTCCATCGTCGTGCAGGGCACCCGGATCTTGGTCTGCTTGACGTTGGGCGAGTTGACGGCCTGCTGGTGCTGCTCGTTGGTCGTCAAGTAGCTGAGCATGCCGCCCCAATGGTCGTCGGTGACCGTGAACTCCACCTCGGCGGGCGAACCAGGCTCAGCAAGCGCGGCGTGCACGACCCGCGCATGCGGGCGATTGGTCTTGCATTGCTCGACTCGCTGCGGAATGGCCTCGATGAGCAGGCAGTTCCATCCAATCGCATCCATCGCATACGTCACGGAGAGGTTCTTGCCGTCAAACGCTCCAACCTCGATGAGCAGTCCGTCTGGCTTTTCACCCAGAATGTCATACAGCAGCAAGTCCTCGCCAAATTGGCCCTGAAACCACAGCGGCATCCGCAGCGAGCGGCCTTCGTCCGCAAGCCGCTGGCGCAGTTCGAGCGAATAGATGCGCCGCCGAAAGTCCAGGCCCTGCCGGTTCAGGTGCTGAAGATTCGCGTTCACCTGCGTCGCAAAACGCTGGGCCCACTGCTGCATCTGCGCTACAGGGTCGGCGGGGCGGGGGGATTGCGGCTGCTGAGGAGGGACACCTTTCATGGGCGAGCGTAGCCGCCCGCGTTCACGCCTTGAGCGCAAGTTCGCACATCAGCTTGATGCCCAGCGGCAGAGCTTCGTCGTTGAAGTCAAACTCCGGCTGGTGCAGCGACGGGCACGTCAGCAGTTCGCCGTTGCTCCCTCGCGGGCGCAAACCCAGCAGGAAGAAGCACGCCGGCACCTGCTGGCCAAAGTAGCTGAAGTCCTCGCCGCCCATCGTCGGATGGTCGGTTTCTTCGACGTTGGCGGAGCCGATCGCGGGGCGGGCGATGGCAAAGAACTTTTCGGTGGCAGCCTTGTCGTTGAAGGTCACGGGATAGCCGGGCTTCCACGTGATCTGCGCGACACACCCCAGGCTCCGCGCCCCGTGCTCCACAACCTGAAAGAACCGCTCCCGCGCCAGCGTCCGCGTCTTGGGCAGCAGCGTGCGAATGGTGCCGATGAACGTGCATCCTTCGGGAATGATGTTGTCCGCCGTGCCCGCGTGGATCGCGCCGACCGTGACAACGCACGAGTCCAGCGGCGACACGTTGCGCGCGACGATCGACTGCAACTGTGTGATGATGTGCGCGCTCGCAAGAATCGCGTCATTGCCCAGGTGCGGATACGCACCGTGCGCCTGCACGCCCTTGATCGTCACCTCAAAGTCATCCGTCGCCGCGAGCAGCGGCCCCACCCGCGTGGCAACCTTGCCCAGTTCCACGCTGGGCCAGCCGTGCAAGCCAAACATCGCGCCGACCTTCGCGCCAATGCCTCGCCCAGCACCGCCCTCCAGCACACCCTCATTGCACATCACTTCCGCACCGCCGCCGCCCTCCTCCGCGGGCTGAAACACAAACGCAACCGGCCGCGGGCGATGCATCTTCGCGAGGATTCTCGCCGCCCCCAGCAGGATCGTCGTATGGCCATCGTGCCCGCAAGCATGCATGACTCCCGGCGTGCGCGAGGAGTATTCGCGGTCGGTGCGCTCATCGATGGGCAACGCGTCCATGTCGGCACGCAAACCAATCGCGCCCCCCTGCTGCACAAACCGAGCCTCATCGGCGGGGTTGGACGCAGGCAGGTACCCCAACACGCCAGTCCCCTTCCCCAACCCGGTCTTCACCTGCGCCCCCAGCGCCTTGAGCTCCTTCACCACGATCTGGCTCGTGCGCTGCTCCTGGTACGAAAGCTCAGGATGCATGTGGAAGTCCCGCCGGATCGCCACCAGCGCAGGCAGCTCCCGCGCGATCAATGCGTCCAGTTCTGAGCCATTCCCGGCGTTCGACAAGGGCTTTCCTTCCAAAGCAGCACCCGAATCAGTCGTCGTGTTCATGAGGCTGCAAGGATAGGAATCGAGCGTGTAGCACGTCCCTCAGGTAGCACACCCCTCCGGGGCGTGAGTCTCCCGGCCTTCTCGGCCGGCGGCTTTCCGTCGGCCTGGAAGGCCGACAGACTCACGGGCTGGAAGCCCGTGCCACAAGCAACGCCGCCACCCGAGCCGCGCCGTCCGCCGCAGGAAGTTTCTCCAACGCCGTTCGCATCGCCGCCACTTTGGCCCCATCAGCGAGCAACGCACACACAGTCGGCGAAAGCCAGCGCGCGTTCTCGGAAGGTGCGACATGATCCCTGCACACCACCGCCCCGCCACAGCCTTCAAGCTGCCGCGCGTTGATGCGTTGGTGCTGGTCCTTGTGATACGGATACGGCATGAAGACCGCAGGCACACGATTGGCCCACACCTCCCCAACGTTGCCCGCGCCGCTGCGACAGATCGCCAGCGTCGCGCTGGCCCACCACGCGCCCATGCCATCGACGAAGGGAGTCACGACCGCACGAATCGAAGCGTGCTGATAAGCATCGTGCAACTTCGCAAGGATGCTGGGCGCGTCTGCCTTCTCGGGCCCGGTCTGGTGCAACACCTGCCAGCCCGCCAGCGCCGTGCGACCCTCGCTGCTCGCAAGCAGAGCAAGCATCCACTCATTGATGCTCCCCGCGCCCTGACTCCCGCCCGTAATCATGAGCGTGGGACGATCCGGATCCAGCCCAAGCGCCCGCCGCGCGGATTGTGGCGACAGCGTCGACACAGCGCCACGCCGCACGATCGGCGGAATCACTTCCCACGTCGCGAACTTCGCCCCCTCCACCGGCGCCGCGCTCACGATCCGCGACGCGTATCGCGCAATCAGCCGATTCGCCTGCCCAGGCACCGCATCAAGATTCACCAGCACCACCGGCACCCGCTCCGCCCGCGCCGCAATCGCCGCCGGCGCCGCTACAAACCCGCCCATCGCCGCAACCACGACGCGCCCGCCCTGTCCTCCCCCCGCCCCCACTGCCGCCCGCGCCGCCCGAACACTCGCACCCCACGAATTCACAAATCGCCACAACCCGCGCGGCCGCAGAATCAGCGGCTGAGCCCGAAGAGCCACAAACGCCGCAGGTTGCTCGCCCACTCTGGCCGCGCCGAGAATCTTCGCATCCAGCGGCCGTTGCGACACCAGCCACGAACATGTCACGCGCCCGCCCGCCCCGCTCGCAGGCGCGACCAACTCCTCAGCGATCGCCAGCGCGGGAAAGATGTGCCCGCCCGTGCCGCCGCCCGCGAAGATGACATGGAGATCGCCGCTGGCCATGCCGCTCATCATGTTGCTCATTACGCGGCGGAAGTTTCAGGCTGGTTCGAACGCGTCAGCACGGGAAGATCGCTGGCAAGCCCCAGCGGCACTTCTTCCTCCTGCGACCGCCCCACCGCCACCACCAAGCCCAGGCAGAACGCCGTCAGAATCCAGCCCGTCCCACCATACGAGATCAGCGGCAACGCGATGCCCTTGGTCGGAGCCATCGCCGTCACGACGAACAGGTTGATCACCGCCTGCAACCCCACCGTCGCAAGCACGCCCAGCGAGAACAGCCGCAGCACCGGACTGCTCTCGCGCCGAATCACCAAGTAGCCCGCCCACAGCAGCGTCGCAAACAACACCACCACCGTCGCCGCACCAGGCACGCCCAACTCCTCGCAGATCACCGCGAAGATGAAGTCAGTGCGGTCCTCGGGAAGGTACCCAAGCTTCTGAATCCCCCCGCCCAGCCCCTTCCCAGTCACGCCGCCCCCCGCGATCGCAACCAGCGATTGCACGCTGTGATACCCGATGCCTTCGGGGTCTTCGTACGGATTCAGAAACGCCAGAATCCGCTTCATGCGGTAATCGCTCGTCATGATCGCAAAGACCACGCCCGCCAGCGGGAACGGCATGAGGATCAGGAAGTGCCAGAACTTCGCCCCGCCCGCCAGCAGCACCAACGCCGCAACGCTCGCGATCAGCACCCCCGTGCCCAGGTCCTCAACCACAATGAACCCCGACACCATCCCAATCGCAACCAGCGCGGGCGTCAAACCAAACCAAAACTTGTGAATGTGCTCGCGCCGCCGGGTGCAGTACCAAGCAATCAGCGCCACCAGCGACCACTTCGCAACCTCGCTGGGCTGAAACCCCAGCGCATCCCCCGCGCCCGGAATGTTCAGCCACCGATGCGACCCGTTCACTTCCTTCCCAAGCCCCGGCACATACACCAAGGCACAAAACACCACCAAGCACAAACACCCAACAAAAACTCCCGGCAGCCCAACCCAGTTGCCTGATCCGCCCCGATTCCCCAGCAGACTCCGCCCCGACTCCGCCGCCCACGCCAGCCGCCGGATCGGCAGCATCGCCGCCACCATCATGGCGGCGATCGCAAGCCCCGCGTAAATCACCGCCCGGCTCGTCAGCATCCCCCCCACCGTCACCGACTGGGCAATCGGGTTCTCCGCCGACACGCTCTTCACAGCGACGTCCGCCGAATTGACCATGATCACGCCCAGCATGAGCAGCGTGAGAACACACAAAACGATCACCTGATGCGGGCGCGGCATAGACCCGCCAATATCGGAAACTCGGCCTGGAAAGCGTGAATCAGTCGCGTCTCCCAGCCGCGACCAGCCGCTCGCAGTGGCGTGGGCTTCCAGCCCATGAGTCCCAAGGGCTTCTAGCCCTTGGCCAAAGTCCATTCCTGTGCGCGCTTCTGCCGCAAACAACCACCGGCGCGCGCAACAAAGCGGTCATCCCCGCAACTTCCGCAACTGATCCCCCTTTCGCACGCTATACCTCTCCGGCGACTCCCAATCTGTCCTCCCCGCCCCGCGCCTTGCGGCCTTCGGCGGACGAGTGAGCAAGGGTGCGGAACTTCAAAGGTCAGGCATGACCCCGAAGGCCACCTTCCCGACCTCCCCCGTCCCGCGTGCCACCGCAAGTTAGCGAGCGAGCCGGACAGCCACAGAGCCGCCACGGTCGTTGGAATCGTGTGAAGACGCGGCTGATCGCACGTTGCATCCTCGTCGGGTGCCGCGAGCTTTCTTCACTTCACACGTTGGGGGAGTACGTCCCCCCGAGGGGTGCCAGAAAAGGCGCAACCCAAATCCACCGCCCGTCAATCGGGAGCGTGCCGGAGTGTGCCTCGCTGTCGCAAGACAGCAAAGCACCCCAAGGCCACGCCACGCCCCCAGTTGTCAAGCCACAACCAAAGCCCGCCCCCACCAGCGGCCAACGGGCCCTCCGCGCAAGCGGAGGCGAACGCCCTGTGCGCCACTCCGCGCGCACATCACGCTCACCAAGAACCTTCGCCACCCACAGCGGCAGCGAATCAGGTGGTACGGGAGTCACGTTCCGGGAGATCGGGGCACCTGCCGTTACCGTGTTCGTCTTGCTACCCTACATGGAGGTTCCCCTATGAAGAAGACGAAGAAGAAGAAGAAGAAGAAGCTCGGTGATTCATATCAGGCAGTCAGACCTGATGAGTCGCAAGATACTATCTGGGATGGTTCGGAGCCTGGTGCCGAGGGCGAGGACGATCTCGAACCGGTGAAGCCTGAACACAGCCGAGCTGTGGTGACTGGCACGGACTGGACTACTGAGACCATCATCCATCTCTTCGAGCGGAAGACCATCGAACTCGACCCTTCGTTTCAAAGGCGAGAGGCATGGACTGCGATACGAAAGAGCAAGTTCATTGAATCGCTTATGATGGGGCTGCCAATTCCGCAGATCGTGTTGGCAGAGAAAAAGGGCAAGCCGGGTCATTTCATTGTTATTGACGGCAAGCAAAGGCTGCTTGCGCTTCAGCAGTTTGCTGGCACCCCAGGAGACCCTAGAACACTCCCCTTGGCGCTTGAGGGTCTACCAACACTGAAGGATCTCAACGGCCAAACCTATGAGAAACTGAAACTTGATTCCCGCTTTGCGGACCATCTGGAAGCGTTCCGGAATCAACCCATTCGTGCGGTCGTAGTCAAGAACTGGCCGGACGAGAACTTCCTTTACTTGGTCTTTCTCCGGCTCAACACTGGGAGCGTGCCACTCGCGCCGCAGGAGCTCCGCCAGGCGCTGCACCCGGGCCTCTTCTTGGCATTCATAAATGCACGATCGGCAGATAGCCAGGGCATTCAGGCATGCTTGAGAATCACAAAGCCGGACTTTCGCATGCGAGATGTTGAGCTGATGATCCGGTATTATGGTTTCAAGGAGTTTATGGAGTCATATCGCGGCAACATGAAAGTGTTCCTGGATGACACCTGCAACAAACTCAACGGGCGTTGGAACACTAGTAAAGCAGATATAATCAGGAGCGCCGATGAACTAGAAAAGGCGATCACCGAGTCGATTAAGATCTTCCCGGATGGCGCGCTGTTTTCCCTTTGGGCCAACTCGGAATACGAACGCCGGTTCAACCGCACCATCTTCGATGTCTTTACTTATTACCTAAGCAGTCCGAACGTCCGCAAGGCAATCTCCGGAAAACACGCGAAAGTTAAACGAATGTTTGAGAATCTGTGTGAAGACGATGAGGCGTTTCGCAATTCGCTCCAGATCACGACAAAGAAGCTTGATGCAGTTCACACTCGCTTTTCGACTTTCGGTCGGGAGCTAGGCCGCCTTACAGGGCTGAGCCTGCAGGTCCCGACGTTAACGGGTAAGCGTCTCATACTCAAGTAACACCCATGCCAACAACCGCACTCTTCAACGACTTGAAGCGGCGTGTGGATGACCTTGGTTCGCACATGCTGCCCGCGACCAAGGCGAACTTGACGTACACCCCGGCCGAGCATGACTGCGTGCGTGCTTACGTTCTCCTTGTGCACGCGGAAATTGAGGCCTTCTTGGAGCAACGAGTGCAAGACGAGGTAGCTCGCCGCGTGGCAGCGTGGGAAGCGTCTCGTACTCCGAGCGTGGTACTCATGGGGCTCCTCGCATTTCACAAAGTCACGTGGGTCGGAACGATCGGCTCACTCACCGCCCCGACCAATGGAAACGACAACAAAACGTGGGCGGATCGTGACATAGATTGCCGCCTGAAGCGGTGTCAAACCGAGACGGGATTTTCACTCAAGAGCAATAACGGAGTCAAGGCTGCAGATGTCCTCGACATGCTCCTGCGCCTGGGCTTTCGCGTGGCCGACATTGACGCGGATCTGATCTCGAAACTTGATGGCCTAGGAACACAAAGGGGAACATTCGCTCACAATTCAGTGCGTGCGGTGACCATTCAACCTGATCCAGCGGACGCGAAGACAAATGTAACCCAAATAATGGCGAAGTTGAAGGATCTCGACGAGGCAATTAGTAACCTTCAATAATCGACAGGTGGCATAACTTCAGCGTTCAGCTGTGCCGTGCCACAGCCTGTCGATTTGTGGCCGGCGGTGGCTCCTGCTCGTGGAATGATGAGCGCGGGAAGGTGGTGAGCTGCGTTTGGACTCTCCCACCCCAACCCCTCCCTCTGGGAGGGGCTTGTCACTTCGCTGAAACGTGCTCCGGCAGCGTCGTCCTCGCCCCATCGCCGGCAGGTGGCACGACTTCCAGCGAGCAACGGTATCGTGCCACAGCCTGCCGGCTTTGCGGCTGGCTGTGGATGGGCTGACTGAGTGATCGCGGCGAGAAGGCGGATTTGGTAGTCGGCTTGAATGCGTGCCATCGAAGTCCTCGGCTCTGCGAGGACTTCGACGTGAGCGTCAGTTGGGGTCGTTCGCATCGAAGTCGGTCTCAAGGCAGCCCGACTTCGATGGCACGGTGGTTTGTTGTCCTGAGCGTTCGTTGCCCGGCGGGACGCCGGGCCTACTTGGCGGAAGCGTGTTCGGGCAATGTCGTCCGCGCCCCATCGCTGCCAGCCCCGCCCTGGAAAATCGCCTGCACCCGCGTCACCCGCGTCGGCTCCGCGGCGAGGATCAAGATCGTGCCGCCTTCGAACTGCAGGGTTTCGCCTGCTTCAGGAATGCGGCCCATCGACACCGTGACGAAGCCGCCGACGGTTTCGTATTCGTCGGAGTCGGGGAGGGTCGAGCCCAGGCCTCGCAGCAGTTCGTAGTTGGCGTCTTCGATGCTGGCGCGGGCGTCGATTTCCGCGCTGCGGGCGGCGGGGTCGACCTTGACTTCGGGGGCGGACTCGTCGGCGTGTTCGTATTCGTCCTGGATGTCGCCAAAGACTTCTTCGACGATGTCTTCGATGGTGATGAGCCCGGCGGTGCCGCCGTATTCGTCGGCGACGAGGGCGATATGAGTGCGCTTCGCGAGGAGCTCGGGCAGCAGTTCGCGAATGGTCTTGGTTTCGGGGACGAACGTGGCCGGCCGCAACAGCGCGCGAAGATCAAACGTGCGGCCGCCGCGGGAGCCGCCGGTGGGGGCCGTAGTGGCAGGAGGAGCGGCGGGAGTGGGCGCGGCGGCGGTTGGCGTGTCCTTGGAGTGATTCGCAGGCGGGTTATGCACGACCGCATCGCCCGCGAGCCACTTCATCAGGTCCTTGACGTAAAACACGCCCACGATGTGGTCAAGGTCGCCCTCGTACACCGGAATGCGCGAGTGCCCGATGGCGCGGATGGTCTGAGTCACCTTCGACAGGTCGTTGACGAGCGGCATCGCTTCCATCTCGGTGCGGGGCGTCATCACCTGCGCGACGGTGCGGTCGCGGAACTTGACCACCGCCTCGATCATGTCACGCTCGGTGTCGTCGAACTTGCCCTCTTCGGTCGCGTCTTCGACGACGCTCAGCAGCTCCTGCTCGATCTCCTGAGCGCTGTCTTCGCGGGTCTTGCCCGACAGCCGGCGGATGATCTCGTCGATGCCGCGCTGCAGCGGCCGGAACGGCGCGGCGAGCGTGTATGCGAGGCGGATGATCGCGGACCACGCATAGACAGTCTGCTCCGCGGCGTGGCGGGCGATGGCAGATGGGATAAGCGTCCCAAAGATCCAAAGGATGAAGGACGCCGCGACCACGGCGATCGAAACTTCGATCCACGTCGAAACCAGCGCGCCGCGATACTCGCGGATCCAGTTCACGATCGCGATCACAAACATCAGGTTGCACAAGATGCGCGGGAACCCGAGGCTGGTGGCGTGGCCCTCGATGTCGCTGAGGATCTTGTCGGCCCGGTCCTGAGCCCGCCGACGCTTGCGGATGGTCGCGATCTCTTCGAGCAGGGTCCGCGAACAGTCGCGAAGGGACTGAGCCAACGCGGCCAACACCAGACTCCCGGCGAGGGAGACAATTGCAATCAGGATCCAAAGCTCGCGAGACATACTTGCTGATTCATTTCACCGCAGAGAACGCAGAGGGCACGGAGCGGGAGAGTTGCCGCGGATTTGCGCGGATGGACGCGGATTTCAAGACATGGCTTTTTCTGATCCGTGCCAATCCGCGACAATCCGTGGCAACTCTTCCTCTCCGTGTCCTCCGTGTTCTCCGTGGTGAACCCTTCTTTCCGACTGCGTTGAGATCGTTAGGTTTCAGTTTGGTTTCCGAACGATTCCATGCAACAAGATCAACAACCATCTATCGATCACGAAACACCGGCCCCACGCCGATCGCTTCAAGAATCGCGTCCTCGACCTTGTGCATCAGGGCCGAGTCTTCTTCCTCGTGATCGTCATGGCCCAGGCAGTGCAACAGCCCGTGGATGACGTAGAGGAGAAGTTCCTTGCGAAAAGGGTAGCCGCGTTGGGAGGCCTGGCGGGTGGCTTCGTCAAGGCAGATCAGAATGTCTGTTTCAACAAGTCTCTGGCAGTCGATTTGGCCCCATAACTGAGAATTTATCCCCGGAGCAGGTGGTTGCAGCCAGGTCGCCGGGTCCTCGCCGAGTCGCTCGATGTCTTCGGCGGCGAGCATGTCGAAGGTCAGGACGTCGGTGGTGCCGGGGACTTCGCTGAATTCTTCGTGGGCCTGGCTCATCTCCTCGTCGTCGACGACGCGGATGCGGAGGTTGCCGGCCACCTTCAGCAAAGTCCCAGCGTCGCGGGCGTGCTTGATGATGAAGTGGAGGTCGTCGCGCGATAGTTGGCGGGTGGCGTCCAGGAGTTCGATGGTGAGGGGGGCGGGGGGCATCGGGGCATTGTTGCGTATCGTTTTGCAGGGGCGCGGCAACGGTGTCGTATCTGCACCTCGCGGCGGTAAAAGATGCGGGAAACGGGCAGTCGCGGACTCGGCGGAAGTCGCGGCACTGACTTGCGGGGTGATCGATGGTGAAGTTCCACCTTGTTCGCGCCATCTACGTTGCGCAGCAAACGCAGCATCTCTCGACTGCTGAACGAGGCGCGTATGTCAAGAAGCACTGTCAGCCCGATCCCCGATGGGACGCCGCTTTCGAGTTTCTATTCAAGAACCCTCCGAAACGAACGTGGGCTCGTATTGGTGCAGGACCGGTCGCTCGGTTTCGAAGCCCGGAGGGGTTGGAGTGGACGTCATCAACCAGTGCCGAACATAGAACTCTCGCTCGCACCCTGTATGTCGCCACGATGGACTGGATCGACAAGAAGGCAGCGATTCCAGAGAGCAAACTCGTGCTCGAAGCACTATCGTGCGGCGGGAGCATCGTGCCCGTCTGGGCCTGTGAAGTTGCGAACTTGATCGCGTCGAAGCACAAGGAACCGGTGGCGTTTGCACTGGGGCTTTTCGAGAAGTCGCCAGCACCGGCGAAGGGATGGCTGATTTGGTTATTGACTTCCTCAGCGGAAGCGAGCATCGCGCTGGTGACGGCTGGGCTTCGCGACAAGTCGGCTCGAGTGCGCAAGTACGCGTGCGAGGCGGCTGCTCGTGTTGGCGATCCTGAGTTTGTTTCCGCATTGCGCGCGATTGCAACTCACGACAAGATCGCAAAGGTGCGCAAGGAGGCTGCACAAGCGGCGGACCTGATCGAGCATGGTTGTCACGTTGTCGAAACTCATGCTGACCGACTGTGGATTGTGGTTGCCTACGAGGCGTCTAGCAGACGATCTCACCTCAGCGTGAGTCCACGAGCGATTTCGAAACTGGGGTTGCGTGGCGTCGCCGAAATCGCACGCAAGGACCCGAACGACCCGAGGATCGCGCCTGCGAACGGCTGAGATTCCGAACACCGCCGCGCACGCGGCGTGAGTGGTGATGCATCCCTACGATGGGTCGTCCAGGGTGTAGCTCAGCTTGGTAGAGCGTGTGGTTTGGGTCCACAAGGCCGCAGGTTCGAATCCTGTCACCCTGATTCAAGGCAAGTTCAATCGATTCGGCGAGCACGCCGATGGGGTTGATGAGCGTCTTCCGTGCGTGTCGTACCCCATCTGGTTCTCCTCGGCCTTGCCCGCACACCCCAGCAGCACGCAGTCGTCACACTTGTTGTGAACGTCGGTGCCGGCGATGGCACATCGGCCCTGGTCGACCCATCGCGCAGAACTCGGAGCATTTATGAACGTGTCGCGTATTCCACTGATCCTTCTGGTCGTTCTGGGCGCCGTGCGGATCGCCGCGGCGGGTGACTCGATGGGCCATTCCCAGCAAGGCAGCGCGTTCGATACCGGCCTTCGACAGAAGCCGTGGCGCATGGAGGGGATCGGCAAGGCCCACTTCCCCATTACCACCAAGGTCCCCGAGGTGCAGGAGTGGTTTGATCAGGGCAACGCGCTCCTTCACTCCTTCTGGTACGAAGAAGCCGAGCGGTCCTTTCGCTGGTGTCTCAAGCTCGACCCTGAGTGCGCGATGGCCTATTGGGGGCTGGCCCGCACCGGGCTGAGCTGGTCCAGCGGGCTGGCCGAGTTCCCCGAGATCAAACGCTACAAGGACTTTCTCAAGGAAGCCGTCCGCCGCAAGGATTCAGTCACACCCCGCGAACGGATGTACATCGAAGCATGGGACATGGCCATGCGCGCTGAGGGGCCCGAGCGGCTCACGGTTCTCAATCACAAGCTCCAGGAACTGGTCCTCAAGCACCCCGAGGATATCGAAGCCAAGACGCTCTTTGCGTTGTTCTCTATCGGCTCGGGCAACGCCCTGGGCACCGAGATGATCGTGCGGGACATCTTGCGCGAAGCCCCCGACCACCCCGGAGCGCACCACACCCGCATCCACAACTGGGATGGCGTCTTTGCCGAACAGGCCATCGCCAGTTGTCAGGCCTATGCACGCATCGCCCCGGGCATTGGGCACTCTAATCACATGCCCGGCCACAACTACTCCAAGATCGGGATGTGGCACGAGGCGGCCCTCTCGATGGATGCAGCCACCCGCGTTGAACTTCGCTACATGAACGAACGCCTTGCGTTGCCCTTTGAAACCTGGAACTACGCCCACAACCGCAACTACCTGTGCTACATCCAGGAACAACTGGGCATGGTGGAGGCGGCCCTGCAGGGCGCAGGCGACCTTCTGTCGGCACCGATCCAACCCGCTCAAGGCGAAGAGCCCCAGTACGGCACGTTCGAGGAAGGCATGACCGCCCAGATCCGCGCGTTGATCAAGTTCGAACGCTGGGAAGACATCTTGAAGCCCGGCACGATTCAGTGGCGCGAACGCGACGATGAGAAAGTGCGCCAAGCCTTTGCCGAAACCCTTGCCTACACCGGGCTGGGCAAGACTGTCGATGCCCGCGCTCGCCTCGCCGAACTCAAGGAACTCGTACCCGCCATGATGGCCAAGTTCGTGAGCACGGACAACAGCAGCATGCGGTCCGATGAGAACCCCATCGCCATCGAGCTCAACATCGCCGAGGGACTCTTGTGCGCCGCCGAAGGCAATCTTCTGGATGCCACCCGCTTCCTTACTCAAGCCGCGGCGATCGAGAAGAAGAACCGCGAGGCTCAGATGTATCCCAACGATCCGCCCCACACACCCTGGCCCGCCAATCGCCTGCTCGGAGATGTGTATCTTCAGGCCGGCGAGCATCGCCTGGCCATCCAAGCCTACGAGCGTGCCCTGGGCGATGAACGCAATGACGCCTTCTCCCTCTCCGGGCTTGCCCAAGCCCACTTCAAGTCAGGAAACCGCGAGCAAGCCACCGAGTACGCCAGCCGCCTCGCGTATGTCTGGTCCGGGTGCGATGCGGGCCTGAAGTGGAAGACGCAGGTAGATGCGCTTGGGCTTGCAATCACCTCTCCCGCCGCAGCGACCCCCGCGGCCGAACGCCCCTACACGCTCGAGGCCCAGTCAAAGTTGGGCTCCTTGGACTGGGAACCCTTCCCCGCACCCAAGCTGGATTGTCTTGATACCGATGGCAAGACGGTGAGCCTCGAAGACCTGCGGGGCAAGAACATCATCATCGTTTTCTACCTGGGAGAACAATGCCCGCACTGCGTCGAGCAGTTGGTGGCCCTCAACGCGCGTGAGTCAGACTGGAAAGCCGAGAACGCAGTAGTGCTCGCCGTCAGCACCAACACCCCGGAGGAGAACAAGGCCTCGGAGAAACTCAAGGCCATCTCAATCCGCCTGCTCTCTGATCAAGAGCACAACAACGCCCGCCGCTTCACCTCGTACGACGATTTCGAGGAGATGGAACTGCACTCGACGATCCTCATCGACACCAAAGGCCGCGTGCACTGGAAACGCACGGGCGGAGACCCCTTCACAGACATGGAATTTCTGCTTCAGTCACTGAAGCGGATGAATGGGAAGCCCGGGACCACCCAAGCCTTGAAGTGATTGCGATCGCCCGGCGTCACGAGGTTCTCGTTGCCGATTGTGCCACCGTGCCGATCCGCTGGAGATCGAGATCGCGACGATTGATGGACGGGCGTCGTGGCGTTCAGTGGTCAAGGCGATTGAGCGTGGTGGTAATTGGTTTGGCGTCGAGTTCGCCGGTGATGTTCCGTAGGCCTTGGTCAGAGGGCGTGTAGTTCGGCGTGGTGTTCGCGGGTCGGCTCAGGACGCGCGGGGGGCTGTGCTCGGGGCGCACGCCGCGGGGGCGGGGTTGGTTGGTGGTGGCTCGTCGGCGTCGATAAAGCGCTTGCGGAGCTCGGGGGTGGGGATCATGCAGGCGTCGCGCTTGCCGAACCAGCTGTAGCGGCGGGCGGCGATGAAGTCGTAGAGCGAGTCGCGGAGGAACTTTGGGAGGACCAGGGCTAGGGCGGCCACAGACCACGGGAAGCCGAGGCGGCGGGCGATGCGGAGGGCGGCGGTGGACTTGGTGTGGAGGCCTTGGGCGTCGATGAGGATGATGCTGTCGGGGAGCGCGGCGGGTGCGTTGGCTCGCTGCAGCGCTCGGCGCGCGGGTTCGGACTGCAAGGACGCGAAGCGGTGCAGGGCCTTGGGGTCGCGGGCGATGATCCACTGCACCGAGGCATTGCAGAGGTTGCAGAGGCCATCGAAGAGGACCAGAGGATTGGGTTGGGGGCTGGATTGGGGGCTGGGTTGGGGGTTGGGGTCGGGCGCGGGCATGGAGCATCCTTGGTCGCGAGGCGGGTCCGGAGGGTTGGGGCTCAACGAAGGAGACTTCGAGGCGGCGGACTTGGCTTCGTTCGCAACCTGTCCAAGTTACGGCAGGTCCTTGGATGCTCGTGCGGAGAGGGCCATGCAGAGAATCGAACTTCTTTGCGAAGCACGCTGAGCAGGCCGGAGTAGGCCGGAGGGGCTTGCGATGTGATGAGGGTCGTGGCGAACGCGGCACGCTGCCCGGCGAATCTTGAGGATTCGCGGGCTTGGCGGGCGCGGGTGGGCATGCGTTGGACTGGAGCGGAACATGGCAAGTCGTCTTGGTGTCGTTGGGTTGGGGTTGGTGGCGATGGTGGCGGGGTGCGGGCCGGTGCGGCAAGACGCGGGGGGTTTGGGGGCGGACGATTCGGCGCCGGAGGCGGCGCAGCCGAGCGAGATTGTGTCGCACGCCACGCCGGAGAGCCAGCCAGAGTCGGAGGTTCCCGACGCGCAGATCAGCGAGTATGTGCGGCGGGTCTTCCAAGACCGCGACGGGAACTTCTGGTTTGGCACCAACGACGATGGCGTCGCACGGTTTGACGGCACGAGGTTGACGTACTTCAACATCGGCGAAGGCTTCGGCGGCTGGGCGGTGCGTGAGATCGTGCAGGATCGTGCCGGGGCGGTCTGGTTTGGGACCAATGGCGGCGTGAGTCGGTATGAGGGGGGCAAGTTCACGAACTACAAGATCGGAATCACGCCCGAGGACAATGAAGTGTGGAGCATGATGATCGACAGCAAGGGGACGATCTGGGTCGGGGCGCAAACGGGGCTGCGGCGGTTTGATGGGAAGGCGTTTGTGCCGGTTGTGCTGCCGGGGGTTTGGGTGGAGAAGACGGAGTCGCGATTCAGTCCGAAGGTTGTGTTTGGGATAGCGGAGGATCGGGCGGGGAACATGTGGTTTGGAACGGATGGGGAGGGCGTACACAGGTACGACGGGCGGGCGTTCACGAGCTACACGACCAAGCAGGGGCTGGGCGGGAACCTGGTGCGGTGCGTGTATGTCGATCGGCGCGGGCGGGTGTGGGTGGGGAGTGATGGGGGCGGGGTCACGTGCTTTGATGGCGACGTGATGCGGACCTATACGAGCAAGGATGGTCTTGGCAATGACCGGGTGTTCGGCGTGCTCGAAGACAGGGCGGGGGACATGTGGTTTTCGACGCTGGGGGCGGGGGCGACTCGGTATGACGGGAAGGCGTTCACGTTGTTTGACGAAGCGAGCGGGTTGACTCGCAGCCATGTGCAGAGCATGCACGAGGATCGGGAAGGAACGCTGTGGTTTGGGTGCTCGGGCGGGTTGTTTCGACGGGAGGGCGAGCGATTCGTCAACGTGATGCGGCGGGGGCCTTGGAAGGCGCGGGTTGACGCAGACGCAGTCGGCGGTGATGTCAATCCGATGGAGAGCTTCTCACGCTTGATTGGCGGGCGATGGCAGCTGACGGCCCAGTCCGGCACGAGCATGTTTGACACGTGGCGTTGGGGGCCTGGGCGGCGGTCGATTCGGGTGATGACGGATGGAGAAGGCGCCGATGGCAAGCCTTGGCGCAGCGTGAGTGTGTACTACTGGGATCCGGGGCGGAGGGAGATTCGCACGCTGAGCGTGCAGCCGTTCCGTCGCGGCGTGAACGAAGGCTCGATCACATTTGACGGGCAGCGGGCGGAGGGGTTTGCGGACTTGCACCAGACGGGCGACAAGCGGGAGATGGGGCTGCGGTGGACGTTTGAGGATGGCGACAAGTACCGCGATGCGTTGCTGGAGAAGGGGCCTCAAGGCTACGAAGTGCTGGTTGAGTGGGAGCGGGTTCGTGTGGGCGAGGAGGGGGCGGCGGGCGTGGGCGTGCTGGACGCGCGTGGGGGACACTCGCTGCGGCCGTCTGCGCTGATGGAGCCGCTGGCGAAGTTTCTGGGCAGCGTGTGGGAGCGTCGGGCGGGCGAGAGTGATGTGCCTGTGGCGGCGGAGCGACGGGCGGGAACTCGTACGACGTTAGAGTATGTGGCGTATGCCGACGCGATTTATGGGCGGGTGGAGGAGATTGGCGCGATCGGGGCGCGTGCGCACGCGATGGATGTGTATCTGTATCACCACACGGGGGCGGGGGTGCTGCGATACTTGGCCTTGGGCACGGATGCGAAGGGGGAGGCGGTGGTCTACGAAGGAGACATCACGCCTTCGAAGGACGGGCGTTTGCTGGTGTTCGATTTGAAGGCGACCAGTGCGGGCGGCGCGAAGCGGATGGAGATGCAACTCGAGTTTGACATGGACGCGAGCGTGCGGCAGCGGGTGTGGTCGATCAACGGAGAAACACGCGCGCTGATGCTGGACGCTCGGCATGCCAAGACGCCATGACGATCGCGCGTGCGAAGATGTGATGTGCTTCGGTCTGGTGCGCGCTCACGCGTGCAGGTCAAACCGGTCGGCGTTCATGACTTTGGTCCAGGCGGCGACGAAGTCGGCGAGGAAGGCTTCGTGCGCGTCTTCGCAGGCGTAGACCTCGGCGAGGGCTCGGAGTTGCGAGTTGGAGCCGAACACCAGGTCGACGAGTGTCGCGGTCCAACGCGGCGCGCCGGTCTTGCGGTCGCGGCCCTCGAAGACGCCCGGCGCCGCGGACTTGGTCCAGGCGGTCCGCATGTCGAGCAGGTTGATGAAGAAGTCGTTGGTGAGGGCTTCGGGGCGCTGGGTGAAGACGCCGTGGGCGGCGCGGTGGACGTTGGCGCCAAGGACGCGGAGGCCGCCAAGGAGGGCGGTCATCTCGGGAGCGGTGAGGCCCAGCAGGCTGGCGCGCTCGATCAGCAGCTCGGCAGCGTGGGACTCGTCGCCCGGGCGGATGTAGTTTCGGAAGCCGTCAGCGCGAGGCTCGAGGGCGGCGAAGGAGTCGATGTCGGTCTGGGCTTGGGATGCGTCCATCCGGCCAGGCGTGAAGGGGACGGTGATGGCGCGGCCAGCCTTCTTGGCTGCGGCTTCGATCGCAGCGCAGCCGCCCAGGACGATGAGGTCGGCGAGGGAGATGCACTTGCCGGTGGACTGGGCGGCGTTGAACTTCTGGGCGACTGCTTCGAGCTTGGCGAGCACTTCGGCGAGCATCGCGGGCTGGTTGGCTTCCCAGGTTCGCTGCGGGGCGAGGCGGATGGGGGCGCCGTAGCCGCCGCCGC
>JALHOJ010000046.1 GCA_022843045.1 Phycisphaerales bacterium | reverse complement strand
TGCGAAGGTCCACTTGCCATAGTTCTGGTATCCTCTCTTCATAGCCTCGCGTGAAAATACATCATGAATATCACTTCTTGTAATCATGGTTATGTTCCAGGCATGTAGTACACGACACGAACTGTCCATGGTTTGCCTACCCCATGCACGGCATGTGCATTCATGCGTCGAGCGTACTCTGCGGCTTGCTTGGCTCCTCTGTAGATGCCAGACGGAGAGAATGGTTTGAGCTCAAGTATTTCTCGCCTTCCAAAGTGAACAGCATCCAACCTGCCAACACCTTGGACTGACTCCTCGGTTTTCCAACCCTGGGTCTTCATTTCCCTACTGAACTCATTGTGCTTTACAATCCCATCCTCAGTCCACTTCGTCCAGCCGCCGCGAGGCGCTCGTCCGCCAGGGGCACCCCGTACTCCGCCACGCCCAGCGGCCATCGCGAACGAATCAAGCGGATTGAATGAGTTGTCAACGAACGGTACGTTCACATCAAATGCTTCATACAGCCCGCGTAGCATCGCGAACTCAATCCAGCCATTCTCTGTTCGCGAGTGATCATCATCCGGTAGCGACCAATCCATCGCCCATGCCAGATCGAACTCCATGTTCGCCGCATAGTCGGTAACAACAGCCTTGAGTACTCCAGTGATGAAGTCACCGGGCCCAGGTAAAGCGAACATCGCGGCTGCGCCAGCGACACCACCGAGCATGCCACCCACGCTGAACAAACCTGAGGGGTCGCTGCGAACCCATGAGTTGTTGCGGAGGTACCCGTAGAGGCTCCCGCCATCGACAAAGCGGGATGCGAGGTCGAACTCCACCGCCACAGCGCTGAACGCTCTGCCGTGATGAAGCGGCAGATCAAGCAAAGTCTGCCCACTCGCATTCGGATCCGCCTGCGCGAACCTGCCGAGTTCGGGCATGTACACGCGGTTGCGGTTGTGATAGAGGCCTCGTGCGAACGGCACGATTCGCGGCGTGTCAAAATCGCAGCCGGGGTGGCCGACGAACTGGCCGGGTGTGAATGACCCGTCATCGCCTCGATCTGCGACGCCCACATCTAGCCTGTCAAAGATCAGGCCCTTGTGGCCGACGCGAGTGTACGCGTGGCCGTGAATGTGATCCGCCGACAACACATTCCCGTACGCGTCGTACGTCCACTGCCCAGCGACGCGTGCAGTGCCGCCGCTGCCGCCGGCGTCGACGATGGCGACGAGGTCGCCGCCTGCGTCGGTGATCGCG
The DNA here is from genome assembly GCA_022843045.1 of Phycisphaerales bacterium. Lineage (GTDB taxonomy): Bacteria > Planctomycetota > Phycisphaerae > Phycisphaerales > UBA1924 > BJHL01. The sequence continues at coordinate 34,958 of JALHOJ010000046.1, read as the reverse complement.
AACGTGAGCGCACCCGTCCGATCAAACTGTGCGATCAGCTCATCCGTGCCCGCGACGCCCCAGCTTTCGCCGGGGCCCCAAACGTACTCGCGTTCGGTGCGGGTGGTGGTGGTACCTTGCTGACTTCCGCCGACAGCGTTGGATTGCTGGGCGGCTTCAACCGCGAGCGGGGTGGACTCTTCTTCGAGGGAGAGCGAGCCGGCGCCCTGCTGTTGCTGGGACTGCTGCGCGGCTTGCAGGAGTTGCGATGATCCGCTCGACAACGCGGCGAGCAGGGACGCGGCGGGGTCGATGACGACTTCCTGGATGCGGCGGACGCCGTCGTAGTAGAAGCGTTCGATGCGGTTTGAGCCGCCTGGGTGTTCGGGGTCGAAGGTGTCGGGGTCGGGATAGGGAGACTGGGCGCGAGTGAGGCGGCCGAGGCCGTCGTAGTTGTAGCCGCGGATGAAGGCTCCGTAGCCGCCATCCGTAGCGCGCCGATGCACGCTCAGCAACCGTCCCCAGGCGTCGTACTGGTATCTATATGTGCCATCGTCGGTGAGGTTGCCGGACGGGTCGTAGGCGAAGGTTGTTGTGCTGGCTGCGCCGTCGCGGGTGGCGTGCAGTTGTTGCAGTTCGTTCTGCTGGTTGATGGTGTGATGCGCGACGTGGGTGTCGGGCGTGGCGTCGGGGTTCGCGACCGGAGCAGGCCAGGGCGCGTAGCCGACACCGCTGGCGTTGAGATGCAGCCCTGCGAACGCGAGGCCGGAGGGCGTGATGGCGTTGTCGAGGTTGCCGGTGGAGACCCGGCCGATGGGGCTGGTCGGCACGGCACCGATGGGGTTGACCCAGTTGCCGAGATGGTCCAAGCCCCAGTCGTCGCGGCGCGAGCCGACGCCGGAGGCGATGCTCGTGGGCAGACCTGTCGCGGGCGAACCAACGCCTACTTCACTCGAGACGAGCCGTTGAAGGTTGTCGTACCCATGCAGTTGAGAGCGAACGTTGTCGTGCGACACGCCGCCAACGGTGGCTTGCGTGATGCGCTGGGCGATGCGGTTGCCGGCGACGTCGTAACCGTATTGCCCGCGGAACAGCGTGACGGGTGTAGACGCGGCGTTGCGGTAGTGGAGGTTGCTGACTTGCCCGAAGCGGTCGAGGCCGCTGATGGTCGCGTCGAGTTCTCCGCCGTCTGGCTTGCGGAGGTCGGCGGAGAAGCGGCGGGGGAGGTCGGTCAGGCCGGGAGCACTGCCGTAGCTGACGGCGACCCGGCGCCCCAGCCCGGCGTAGACAAATCGAGCAAGTGGCGTGGTGGTGACGACTGGGTTGGGCGAACCGGGCGTTGTCGTCGTGGTCGAGAAGCCCGCGATACGAGAAAGCTCATCGTCGATGCCCGGAGTGGGACCGTACAGGATGTTCAGGACTCGCGGCCAGTTGGCATTGGGCCGGAGGGGATAGGTGATGCTGGTGAGGCGGTCGTGGCCGGGGGCGGTGGCGGAAGAGGGCTGGTAGGACCACGCGTAGGAGGTGGTGGGGGTGGTTGGTTCGTTGGCGACGGTGATGGCGCCGTCGATCTTCTGGACGTCCTTGAGGAGGTTGCCTCGGAGGTCGTAGCGGAAGAGGTTTTCGGAGATGATGGGGCCCGGGGTATTGGGGCTTGAGGTTGGCGGTGGGGGGCCGCGGGCGGTGACGCGTTCGAGCTGGCCGCGGTTGTTGTAGACGTAATTGACCGAGCCGATGCGATCCACCGGGGTTGCGCCAATGGGCGACATGGCATCGGGGTAGCCGTGCAACCACGCGGTTGGCTGGGTGTTGCCCTCGGGATAGTGGCCGACGCGGACCTGGAGGACGCGGCCTAGGGCGTCGTAGAAGTACTTCATGGAGACTCCGCGTGCGTCGATGCGCTCGGCGATCTTGCCGTCGATGGTGTAGCGGAAGGTGAGGTCGGGAGTGGTGGGGTCGGACTGGGCGGCACCGGAGGAGGGGTGGGGGAGCCACATCTTGCCCACCTGCGAGTTGGTGCGGGAGATAACTTCGTAGTCGAGGCCGTATGCGCCAGTGGTGGCGGTGCGTACGCCGACTTCGCCGACGACCTCTGCGCCGTACTTGACGCGTGTGATCTGGCGTTGAGTGGGCTGGTCGCCCGTGGAGACTTCGTACTTCTCGAGGCGGCCCATGTTGTCGTAGTGGTATTTGGTGACGCGGCGGTTGGCTGTGTTTGTCGGGCTGTAGTTCTCGATTTCGTGGGAGACGCGGCCGCTGGGGTAGTACTTGAAGGCGGTGATGGTGCCGTTGGTTTCGCGGCGGAGGATGAGTTTGTCGAGGATGGAGTCGTAGTGCTCGATGCCGATGCGGGCAGCGGCAAGGCCGGCGGGGATCTCAGGGGTGAAGGAGAAAACTCCGTTCGTGGACGGGAAACGAGGTCGGAGGTCGTTCTGTGGGTTGTTGAGTGGGTAGCTGTACTGTAAGTGCTGCGCGACAGGCGGGCCGAAGAGGCCGGTGGCTGATTCGGTGCCGAGGTGGGCGTTGGCGATCTGGCGCTTCTTGGCGTCGTACCAGAATACCGAGCGGGAGCGAGCGGCGTTGGGGTTGGCGCCTTCGGCGGAGAGGGCCGGGGAGCCCGCACCGGCGAACTGGTCGAGAGTTCGTTCGAGGCGGCGTGAATCGGCGAGGAGGCCGTCGGCGTCGAAGATCGATACTGATCGCTCGAGTTCGTAGCGGTCGGAGCTTCGGTCCACCGTGCTGGTCGTGGTTGTGGGCCTGCCCATTGCGTCCGTGACGGTTGTGGTCGCGGGGGACTCAGGCGAGCGATTGAACGCGGCACCGCCCGCGGCATAGGTCCAGTCGCTGTGGTATGGCACGTTGGGTGCTTGTGATGTAGGGTTCGCGGAGACGTCGTAGCGTCTGCGCTCGGTGACGGAGCCATCGGCGCCATAGATCATCCGTTCAACACTCAGCGGCCGCTGGTTCGCGCGGAAGAACTCGTGGATGGGAACGAGCAGGTCGGTCTTGTCGTAGGTCGAGTAGTATGAGTCGCTGCCGGTGGTCTGGTACGTTGGATCGATACCTGCAAGGTCGAGCGCGGCGGGGTGATCGTCGCGTCGGCCGTAGCGCACGACGGTGTGCGGGCGGTCGAGGTGATCGAAGTAGGTGAGTGTGGTTTCGACGCGGGCGGCGGAAGAGGCGTTGGCTGCACCATTTGCGTCGACATCGAAGGTGTCGACGCGCGTGGGGCGCATACGCCAGTCGTAGTGGGTGCGCGTGACGTAGCCGGGGTCATTTTGGACAGCGGGGCCCCACGGACTTGTCGTCTGATACGCCAGCCGAGCGTAACGAAGCTGATGGGTTGGAAGGAACGCGTCGGCAACACCCGTGCCAAACTGAGTGCGTTCAGTGAGGACGAGGTTGTTGCTGATCGTTGATCCGTAGACCGAACTTTCGCTCCAGTTGGTGTCGTCGGTCCCCTCGTACTTGCGGATGACCTGCCCCATCAGATCGCGGATCGACCGCGTGATGGATCCGTCTACGGCTCGCACGCGGATGAGGTCGACGAGGTCGTTGACCGACACGCTTCCCTCCGACGCGATAGAGCCGTCTACGCCGGTTGTTGCAAGGTCGACTTGGATCGGGCGTCCGTCGCTGTCGAGCGTGAGTTGACTCGAGCGCCGAAGCGTGAACCGGGGCTGCTTGAAGAGCGTGAAGTCATCGATGTCGATCGGCGATGGGGTCGACGCGGGCAGCGAGAACTCGTCTTGTCCGCCTGATCCAAGCTCGGTCGGCACCGCGAAGATCACGCGTCGGTCAACCACAGGGTTGCCAATCGGTGCCCCGCCGAAGTAGTCTCGAATGGTGCCTTCGGCGTGAGAGACATATACACCGCCAGACTGGCTTTCCTCCAAGTGTTCAAAGGTGAACTCTCTGGCAAAGCTCTCCTCGTCTGAAAGGTACTTCAAGTCGGTTTTGTCATCGCTATACAGAATCTGCCATTTCGAATCGTTTGGATTGCTCTGAAGAACGCTGAATGCGGTCGAATTCCAGATCGGTGAGACTTGCGTTGTGTTGCCATATGGCTCCTGTGGAACGCCTCCAACCACGCGTCCATCGGCATTTTCGCCACCTCGCAGCCAGTCCTTGGTGCCCACCGTCACCACCCGCCGCGCCCATCGCCGTCCGTTGGGGTGGAAGATATCGCTGACTCCGCCCAAGGGGCCGTAGTACAAGTACGACGTCACGTAGTTCTTCGCAACGACGTCGCCATCCGGTGCCATCCGAGGCCATGCAACGGGGGGTACACCGATCTCTACCTGCGAGATTACCGGCTCCTCGTTGGGATTTGTCCTTGGGTACGCTTGATGTAGTGGAATGTCAGTATTGAACGCAACATCCACGATCGAATGCAGCACTCGCGAATCGTGGTCGTACAAAATCCGACTCCACGAGAGGCTTTGGTTACCGACTGCTCCTCCGGGTGCCAGCGGATTTAGCACCAACCCCGACGCCATCCACGAAGTCCTCCCGTCGCTATCCATGAATGTCGCGGAAATGGCATAGTGCGCTGCACCGCTCGGCCCAAGCTGCTGGGGTGGACCAACCGAAAGCGTGCGATCCACCCTCTGGTCGGGAAGCGCTCGCGGTTCCTCGCCACTCGCGGGAGGAACTCGATTGGCGAGTCGATGCGTCGCGACGATTCCAGCTGGCGGGGTGGTGCCAGGCTGAGGCCACTCGCTCATCGCGAGCTTGCTATCCTGCGGCGTGGTGAATGCAACGTCGGTCTCAAGCTCGCTCCATTGTGAGACCGAACTCGGCAATGCGGGATCGAGCGCGCGGAAGTACTGGCGGGTATAGAGCCGCGGCTGCGCACTCGTCGCGTACACGAGCTTTCCGTTCTGATCCGGAGTGGACGAATACACCCGCCCTCGCTTGACGCCTTCTGCGATCAGCGTCGGCAGAAAGACCGTGCCCGCCTGCCATCCATCGACGTGTGTCGCGTTGGACGTGCCCGAAGTCTCGGGCGTGGAGTCATAGTGCCGCAGTACATACTCGTAAAAGCGTGTGAAGCCATCATCGACTGCGCTATCGCCAGGGCCCGTGTGCGCTACGTCGACCGCCGACCAACCGATCGAGCGATGCTCCACCAGCAGAAGGTCTTTGCGCGTGCTGGCCCACGGGTCGTCATACCCAACGTATCCCCCTTCAGCCTCGATCCAGTCATTCAGATCGATGGGCAATGACGACCCTTGCGGCGCATAGATTCCACCGGACTCGCCCGACTGCGGCGGTTGATTTCCGCTTGTTGTGCCAAAGTACTTCTCCACCGTTTCGTAGATGTACTCCTGTCCGAGCCCTTGGCCACTGACGAGGGGTTCATTGACCCCCGTCAGGTCGAATTGCCACGACCGGTCTCGAAGTACGACGCCGCTCGGGCTGATTTCCACAACGCGCCGGCTGATCTGGCCCGGCTTGATCATGTATGCGGCTGCTACGTCAGCCGCCAATGTTGGCAAGCCGGCTTCGACTTGTCCGCCGACTCCGTACGCGATAGTCGAATCAAGGCTCTGGCGATCCGAAAACTCATCGATAACCGTGACCCATCTGACCTCGCGATAGTCTGGCGCGCGTGTCGCTGCGAACGCGACGTCGCAGGGGGTCTGGCTCGAACCGCAGTACCCTTCGGGGTATCCCCACCACGCGTACGGGGCAAAGAACATCGCAGGTTGAAACAGCGACTGGGATGTTTGTGGGTTCCATGCATCCTCCGCCCACGCAAAAGCCTCGGGAACCGCGACGAGTCTGAACACGCGGTAGTGCCGAGCGTCGGTCCCTGTGGCCCGCGTCGTCAGGGTGGAGACCATGGTCGACTTGGTTGTCCCACTGCCGTACTGAATGTGCGGACGAAGGGGCGACCGGTTCCCGGCAGGGCCCGAGCCCGATTCCAGCGGAAACGACCTCAGATAGGACCTACCAACCGGCTTCGTGTGCAGATCCTCGAAATGGAGCATCGTGTGACTGGGGGCGTCCTGCATGCTCCCCCAGAATTCCGAGACGTTTGTGAATCCCGACGTGTTAAACTCGTAGCGAGTGGTGGGACCAGCTTTGAGCAAGTCCCGTACAGCGTTCTCTTTCGCAGCACACGTCGTGTTGTAGTTCAGTCCCCGGCCCTGTGACGCCCAAACCAGGTCATTCACGACCATCTTCTGATTGCATCCCGCCAGCAAGTCATTGACAGCTCCCAGCGTCGATGCGACGTCGGCGGGCTGCCATATCGACGCCAGCGGGCGGTCCATTTCGTGCGACGCTTGGCCGGGCGACATGAAGGAGAAGTTCTCGTAGCCGAAGATCGTGGCTCGTGTCGAAACCTCGCCGTCGTGCTCCTTGGTGAAAACCGTTGACTTGATCAGCGTCGCGACGTTCGGGAGATCATAAACTGGATCTCCTTGACCATCTTGCAGCGTTGTGCCAAGCCGCTTGGGCACGTAGTGATACCGAACCCTTCGCGACCACTGCGATGGCCCGAAGCTGCCGGAAGCCATGAATGGATTTGCCCACACATCGCCGCTGTCAATGTCAGCCAGATCGCCCGGACCATTCGCCATCGACTCGCCTGCAGGGACGTACGATGCGTCGCTCGACAGGCTCATCAGTACGTCACACCAACTCAGCTGCTCAACTTCGGTTCGCTGCTGGGGCGTCAGCTTCGTCCAGTCATAAACAAAGATCGAATCGATCGTGCGCAGGCTGGTCCTTCGGATCAATTCAAGTTCCTTGTCGCACCACGCCATGAACGGCGCCCATTCCGGCCGGGCATCCGCGCACGGAGGCTGAGTCTCCGCCGCGCACACCTGATGGCAAGGACAGCCCTCACCAGGAGACATGGCGTAATACTCCATGTACAGCAACATGGTGTTTATGATATTGCTATCTTCTGGTGTAGCACGATACTTGTAGAACAACTTCCACTGGAGCTGCTCGTTTCCCTGCTCGTCCGGAGCGAACACGCTGACGGATCGCAGCTGCCCCTTGGCTCCGCAGTCGCCCATGCACTCGGTACACGTGCTTGCGGTGTTATCCAGAGCACGCTGGGTCACATCGCAATACTCGAGCTCGACGCGATGTCCGTGGGCAGATTCGATCCGAGTGCACAGACCATAATAAGGAGCACCGACCCCAGGATTGCTTGCGTCCCACGGGTTGTGGTAGCCCTCCACCACAGGCCCGTCTGGAAACCCAAGCAATTGCTGGAGCAGTAACGGCCGCTGATGCAAGGAACGTAGCCGCCCAGGCTCGCTCGGAAATCCCCAGTTCGTTGGCAACGTCACTAGGCGCGCCGGAATGTCTTCATAGATCGCGGCGAACGAATATGTCAATGCCCCGTCGTACAGTGAAATCGTGTACCTGCGCGGCCGCAGCAGACCTCCCTCACTCTGTTGCCACCATCTGGTTTGAGGATTCCATACTCCATCGTGCTTTATCTTCGCCTTGAAGCGGGCCGGTGCTTCATACTGCCCTGAGCTTTCGATCAGCTGAAACGGGATCGAGTGGAACGCATCCAGCACGAGGTACGTCGTGCGCGGGTTGTTGCCCACCACGTCAGGAAGCGCCGAGTCGATCCACAGGAATGGCTGCTCGTTGACCATCCACCCCTGCCCAGCCCAGTCCCACCAGCGATCGACCGCGTGGCCATTACTCATCTTCACCCGGCCTGTGGCAGCTGAGCGAGTGCGCGTCAACCGATAGGTTCCTCCCGTAATCGGGAGCTCCAAGTCAACAAACTGGGCGAGGGGAATGCCGGTGACCAGATCGACCTTCCCTTCCAGCGTTGGGCGGGAGACTTGGTCCCAACTGGTTCGAGTCGAAAGCACTGCATCCGGCAGGAGCGGCACCGTTGAGCCACCAATTGTGGGCGAGGGCGGAGGAAAATCGCCAATCGAAGGCGGCGCGAGCAGCGAGACATTCAGCTGAGCGGACTGCGGGTCGTCAGCCTCGCATATCGGAAACAAGTCTGAACCGTCTGGCATCACGCTGGGAGCCTCAGGGCTCTGATTGCCACCTAAAGACTGTCCCGGACCGGGACGGCTTGCGTTGGGACACAACTCCCGTTGAATACGGTGCCAACACATGCTGGTGCGAATCGCTTCATTGTTGTACCCGACGCCGCCGTCGAACAATCGGTATGGCCCCAACCGCACTGCCGACAAGTCCGGCCGCGACGGATCGATTCCGATCCGCCAGTCCGCATCACAACGATTCGCTGGCAAGCCTGCAGGCACTTGATGAACGGAATTCTCCCCGCACGGGCAGGGCGGCGGTGGCGTGGTTGGCGGATCGGCATATACAACAGCGTTCAGTGTCAGACACGCTGCAACGAAGAGCACGGAGGTGCCTCCGACGCTTGTGCTCTGCCAAGACGGACCTAGTGTGCGCGCGACCACGCCGGCAACACCAGTAACGGATCTACGGCCCATGACAACCTCCGACAGTCACGAACATCAAACAATGGATGAGCTTCCCAAGACGCTGAGCTTCGAGTTTGCACATTTTGACGGTTCTGTCAAGAGATTGACGTCGCCACATCTTCTGCAGAATGTGCAAACCCCTGCGAACTCAATCACTTACTACTCCTGCAATTTTTATCCACGAGTTCTTCACATCCCCTAGGCACGGTAGATTTGGATTGTCTTGCAGAATTACACGATGCGTCGAGTCTCTCGTGATGCTTTTCTCAATTGGGCGACGCAGAGCTGCACTGCACCATCGAGACGACTCGGCGGAGAGAAGCGATCAGACAAGTTTGCATTGCGTGCCCGCCCGCTTTCGAGTACCATGGCTCCATGTTGCGATTTCGAGCGATGTCGGGGTTGCGGGGCTTGGCACGCGTATGGGTGTGCTTCCTCGTCATGCAAGTCGCGATTGCCCCAGTGCTGTTTGCCCAGCCGACGGTGCTGACAGGCAACATCCCACTCGCGAGATTGGTGGACCTTGTATCCGCCCAACAAAGCGTTCGTATCGACTATGACCCGGCCCAGTTGCAAGGCACGATCACGCTGCGTGATGGCAGCGGCATGACGCCTGAGCAACTGTGGGACTTCACGAACACGGCGTTGGCTTCGCGCGGGTGGACGACGATTCGCCAGCCGGGGAGCGAGGTGTTGTCGGTGGTGAAGTTGGCGGACGCGGCGAGCTTGGCGCGCACGGAGTTGGCGCAGACGGAGACCAGTTCGACGCCGGGCGCTGATGGCGGTGAGCGAGAAGTGCGCGCGGGGTATGTCAATCAACTCGTACGCGTGACCAGCCGTCCTTCCAAGGATGTCATCAACGACCTTCGCCCGCTTCTGAGCAAGCAGGGCGGCAACGTCACGGCGGTCGGGGATTCGGGGCTCATCATGATCTCCGACACTGTGGCGAGAGTGGAGCAGGCCAAGGAGTTCTTGGCGATGCTGGATCGGTCCGCCGCGTCGTTGGGCGTGGAGGAGATTCCGGTTCGCAACCTTGCGGCAGATCAGTTGGTCGCCCTGGCAACGCAGGTAGCACAGAAGCGCAAGGCGGTGGATGGGCAGGCAACGCCTGGGGAAGTGCTCGCTGGGCCGGGCGGTGACACCGTGCTGCTCATCGCGCCGTCCAGTGCTCGCGGCGCGTGGCTGGCGCTGCTCGAGCAACTGGATCAGCGTGAGTCCGCTGCGACCAAGACCTATTCGCCCGGCAACTTTCAGGTGGGCGAAGTTGCATCGCTCATCGAAGAGGCCATCGCCGATCCACGGTCCACCGATGATCGCTTCCGGATCGTGGAAGATGAACTCACGGGTACGCTAATCATCACAGCGACGCCCACGCAGCATGCGCAAATTGAAGCGATCGTCGAGCGGTTGAGCGAGCAACAGTCCAATGCGCCTCGACCGATCCGCGCGTTCGCGGTGCGCAATCGGCCCGTGGACGAACTTCTGGGCGTGCTCAACGACTTAATCGACGCGGGCGCCCTCGATTCGTCAGACGAGCAGCTCAACTCGTCGAGCGTGCGCGACGCGGGGGCGCAGCAGTCGCTGCTGCCTCAGCAGAGTGCGCCCGATGCACTCACGACCGGCCCGCGAGGCGGCGTAGGCGCGGCTGGTTCTGCTGGCGTGCGGTCTGGAATGCAATCGGGCGCACGCACTGGCGGCGATGCGATGCAGGATCGCGGGTGGCAGGACGGCGCACGTGCTGGCGCCCGAGGCCGCGAGCGATCCGATCTGGTGCTGACCGCCGACGAAGGCACCAACACGATCATCGCGATCGGCGAGGCACGCTTGCTGTCGCAGTTGGAACAGTTGCTCACACTGCTCGACGTGCGTCAGCCGCAGGTCATGCTCGAAGTCACGCTCGTCAGCCTTTCCGACAACGACGCCCTGAGCCTGGGCCTCGAACTCGAGAAGCTCGACAACATTGGCGACGCCAGCCTCAAGCTCAGTTCGCTGTTCGGTCTGTCGACCGCGGGAAGCGGCGGACGCACAGTGGGCGATGCCCGCGGCTTTTCAGGGGTCGTGCTCTCGCCTGGCGAGTTCAGCATCGTCGCACGAGCGTTGCAGACCCTATCGGACGGCCGCTCCACGAGCATTCCCAAGGTGCTGGTCACCAACAACCAGCAGGCCACGTTCGCAAGCGTGCTCCAGCAGCCATTTCAGACCGCGACGAGTTCGAGCGGCGGCACCGCGCAGGGATTTGGCGGCTTCCAGGATGCTGGCACGACGATTTCCGTGCGGCCGCAGATCGCCGAGGGTGACGAACTCGTGCTGGAGTACTCGCTGAGTCTTTCGAGCTTCGTGGGCGGCTCGGCCGCGCCTGGGTTACCCCCGCCGCGGCAGCAGAACAAGGTGGACAGCCTCGCGACGCTGCCGGATGGCTACACGGTGGTGGTGGGCGGGTTGGAGTTTACCAACCAGTCCGACAGCGAACAGCGGATTCCGGGTTTGGGCGCGATTCCGCTGATTGGTGAACTGTTCAAGAGCCGCGACAACAGCTCGGGTCGCCAGCGGTTCTTTGTCTTCATTCGAGCCACCGTCCTGCGCGATGAGCGTTTGGAAGACCTCAAGTACATCAGTGCTACTGACGCGGGGAGCATTGGTGTGTCCGACGGTTGGCCCAGCATGGAGCCGCGTGTGATCAAGTAGTCTGCGAACGCACCATGCCTGTCATTGCTCCGCACAACTCGTCTTCTGTCGACGTGACCGACGCGCTCGGCCTTGACGCTGGCGTGGAGGATGCCGCTCGCGAAGTGGCAGGAGATCACGGTCATTCTGCTGGCAACGCGATAGGCTCCGAGTTCGCCGCGCGGTTCGTTCGTGCGATTCCCTACGAGTTCGCTCGTCGTCATCTGATCGCGCCCGCGAACGAGATAAGCGGCCAAGACGCCGCGTTCGTGGTCCGCGTCGCGGCTTCGACTCGGGCCACCGCGATCTTCAACGCGGGCGTGGCGCTGGGGCGAACGCTCAGGCCTGTGGTTGAGGATGGCGAGGCGATCGCCGCTGCCATCGATGAGCTGTACGCGCGGGCGAAGTCGCAAGGGCAGCCTCGCGCTCAGGCGCGGCTCTCGGCGAACGAGGATGCACCGCCGGTTGAACTCGAAGGGTCGAGCGATGTCGAGGCCGACCTTCGCACCACACTGGCGCGGCTGGATGCCGACCTGCTGCACACCTCGGGCAAGAGCGAGGTGGTGCGACTGGTGGACCTTGTGCTGTTCGAAGCCCTGACCCGCAAGGCCAGCGACGTGCACATCCATCCGCTCGCGGATCGCACGCTGGTACGGTATCGCCTGGACGGCGTGCTGCACACAGTGCGCGAACTGCCCGCGGGGCTTGCGAGTGCGGTCACCAGCCGCGTCAAGGTCATGGGTCGCATGGATGTCGCCGAGCAGCGTGCTCCGCAAGATGGGCGTGCCACCGTGACGCTCGGGCACGCGCGTGCGAGCGCCGTCGGCGCGGCTGTGCCATCGTCCGCCGCCGCCGCGCGACGCGTTGACCTGCGCCTGAGCACCATGCCCACGACCTACGGCGAGCGGGTCGTGATCCGGGTGCTCGACAACGCTCGTTCGACGCACTTGCTCAGCTTCAGTGCCCTAGGCATGCCCGCCCACGTGCAAGAGCAGTTCCTGCAGCAAGCCGCCCGCACCAGCGGCATCGTGCTTGTCACCGGTCCCACCGGCAGCGGCAAGACCACCACCCTCTACACCACGCTCAAGTGGATCACGCAGCAACGCACCAACCCGGCGTCGCCTGGCTTGATGACGGGCTCTGCGCTCGCCAACCTTCAGCGGTCCTCCGGCTGTGAACTCAACATCATGACGATCGAGGATCCGGTTGAGTATGACCTCTCGATCGCCGGGCTCGCGGTGAGTCAGACGCCCGTCAACCCCAAGAAGAACGTGACGTTCGCGACCGGCCTGCGACACATCCTGCGGCAGGATCCCGACGTCATCATGGTCGGCGAAGTCCGCGACGAAGAGACGGCGCGGATCGCCGTGCAGGCGAGCCTCACCGGCCATCTCGTGCTCAGCACGCTCCATACCAACGACGCCGCAAGCGCGGTAGCGAGGCTCATCGATCTCAAAGTCGAACCATTTCTGGTGTCGTCGTCGCTGGCTGCGGTCCTGGCCCAGCGACTTGTTCGATGCGTGCATGGCTCTCACAACGGAAGTGGGTGCGATGGTGCGGGCTGCGAGGCCTGCTTCCACACTGGATATCAAGGTCGCACCGGCGTGTTCGAGTTGCTCGCCCTCGACGAGCAACTCCGTGAAGAAGTCAACAAGAGCGTGCCCGCGGCGGTCATCCGCCAACTTGCGATCGCCAAGGGCATGACCACGCTGCTGCGGGCGGGAGAGTCGCTCGCCAAGGCACGCGTCACGACGATGGCGGAAGTCGCACGCGTCATTCAGGGGGTGGAGTGATGCCGAAACAGCCGCTTGTTTGGAGTGGTGATCACGGCGAGCATGTCGGGCGTGACGCGGGAGCGCGGTCGCCGCTTGATTTGCAACGTCGGCGCACTCGCACGACGGGCATCGTGACTGGTGTAATGGTCGCGGCGTGCGCTGTCTGGGCGGTATGGCCAGCGCATTCGCGAGATCTGCCGCAGCGTTTCGTGCAAGAGGTGACGCAAGTCACAGCACTGGCTCCTTCTGCGTCGTTCGACGCCGCGGCGTTTGATGCGCCGCTGTGGCAGGTGCCCAAGGAGCCGGTCGTTGCGGTGGCCTCACCCCCGCCTCCGCCCCCGCCGCCATTGCGATTGCAGTTGATTGCGATCATGCATGCGCCGCACGATGGGGGTGTGCAGACAGAGAAGAGCGCAAGGCGGGCGAGCGCATTGCCAACAGCCGCGGGCGAGGGCGGGGGGTATCGAGCCGCGTTGTACGATCCCGACAGCGATACAACTTCGGTCATTGGCGTCGGTGATGTCGTCGGCGGGCGACGCGTGACCGCCATTGATGCGCAGCGCGTCACGCTTGTGCTTGGAGAGTTGTCGCAGTCGCTCACGCTGGACGATGGTGCAGAGGCGGCGCAATTGCAGCGTTCGGACAGTGGGGGCGGGGGCCGTGGCGGCAGGGGAGGTGCGCGATGACGGGCGCATCACCGTCCAACGTGCCCTCGTGGGCAATCGTGTGGCCTGCTGAGCGGTTCTTCTGGGCTGTCGTGGATGCGTCAACGTTGCCCGCAGTGCTGAGGCGGATTGAGCGCGAGCCCGAACGCTCGAGGCCAGATGAGCCGATGCTGGACGAACTCATCGCCGATGACCTTCCCTGCAGCATAGAAGAGCTGCATGTCGTATATCGTGTACTAGACGATGGCTCGGGCCGTGTCCTCGCTTGCGCGGTGCGACGGGGCGATTGGGCCGAACTGCCCGCTGACACGCTCTCGCTTCGTGCGGCGAGCGTTCCCGCCGCGATCCTTCAGGCGGGCACGCAGGCGTCTGTTCGCGACGCATCATTGATCACGTCGCTTGCTCCGCCAAACATGATGCGGGGTCGGTTTGTGCCTTCGAGCATGGCGAGGGCGCAGGTGCGTCAAGTGGCGATGGTCGTTGGCGCGATGTTGCTTGCGGGGTTGGTCCTTGCGTGGGGCATGCATCGACGCGCGTCGGCGTTGGATGAACACTCCCGCCAACTCAGCGCGGCTTCTGAGGATCTGATTCGCCAGAGCGTTCCTGACATGCCCGCACTGTGGCCCGCGACCGTCGCGGCACTCGACGACGAGTACGCCCTCCTCGCCATCACTCGAAACAAGCCGCCCGTCGTGCCCAACGACGCGGGGAGCGTGTTGGCAGAGTTGCTGCGCGCGTGGCCGCGGCCGACGGACGACATGGGAGCGGGCGTGCAGACCCAGTCTCTTTCCATCGGCGACGCTCGCCTCGCGTTCACCGTTTCCTCACCTTCGAATGACCACGCCCGCGCGTGGCTCGCTGCGCTCGCCGTGCCCCCGGGTTGGTCGATGGCCGAGCCGCAATTGAGCGCATCGGGGAGTGGCCCGGTGGTGCGCGTCACCGCGACGCGGATCGCATCCCCGAGCCCGAACTTTGCGGGAGGTACACCATGAGCGCGGGCAGCGTCTCCATGCTGCGGTTCGCGTGTGCGGCACGGTGGCTTGCCGCGATCGCTGTGGGCTTGGCAGTGTTGTGGTTCGCGGCAGCATTGATGCGAGCCCAGGCCCGTCACACCGCGGCGCAACAGACGCACCAGCACGTGCTAACCGTCGCCCAGAAGATCGCGGAGCTTCGCGCAGCGGAGACAGTTGCGACGCTGGAGCGTCGTCCTCACGCGGGACTGCTTGAAGAGATCGCCAGCACGCTCGCCGAAGCGGGTGTGACGTCAAGTGCGCTGCAGAGCGTCACGCCCGAGGCCGAGTCGCCCGCGGGCACGCACGCGGGCGTGCAGTACATGCACCAGCGAGCGAGCGTGCAAATTTCCGAACTGTCGCTTGCGGATCTGGGTCGCTGGCTTCACATGTGGCAGGAACGGTCCAACGGCTGGACCGTCGCGAGCATCGAACTCGTGCCAACCAAGCCGCCCGCGAACCTCAAGCCGCATGATGTCCCCAAGGTCCGCGCCAGCATGACGCTAGAGGCCGTGTATATCGCCAACGCTCCGTCGATTGTCTCGCCGAATGCGGACCCAGCCATGTCGCCTGATCGCTAGGACCTCCATGAAGTTGCCATCTGCTATTCCATCTGCTCGTGCTTGCTACGCGTCGATCGGCTCGAGTGTTGTCAGTGGGTTGCTTCTGAGCACGCTTGTGCTAGGCGGGCTCTCGGGCTGTCGATCCAGTGCCAGCCCGTACCGCGCCGCGAGCGAAGGCTCACGCGACACGGTGCGGGCCGAAGCACTCAACCGTGAGGCTGCTGAACTCATGCAGAGGGGAGACTGGAAGTCCGCCCAGGACACCCTGCAAAGCGCCCTCGCCGCGGACCTTTACTATGGCCCCGCGCACAACAACCTTGGCGTGGTTCATATGCGACAAGGCAACCTGTATGAGGCGTCCAACGAGTTTGAATGGGCCCGCAGGCTGATGCCGGGCCACCCTGACCCTCGCATCAACCTCGCCATGGTGCTCGAGCAAGTCGGCAAGCCCAAGGATGCGCTCGAGTCGTATCGATCAGCGCTCGAGGTTTATCCCGACCACATCGGGGCGATCCAAGGGCTAGTGCGACTGCAACTCCGCCAAGGTAAGCCGAACGCAAACACGGTTCCAATGCTCGAACAAGTCGCTCTCCGCGGCGAAAACGACCAGTGGCAGCAATGGGCCAGGTCGGAACTCGCCAAGCGGGCGAGTGGGAGGGATTCAAGCGAGGCTGAGTAGATCTGCACTTCGCACGTATAGTGAGAGATGCCTCGCATTGTGAAGTTTGACGCTACCGGTCCGATCAAGATCGATCCGAACTTGAAAGTGGGGGATGTGCCGCCTGCGCCGAATGTGATTCCGTGGCCTCGCGACGACGCGGGGAATCTGAAGGTGGTGTCGGTGTGCGCGTGCGGGATTTCGAGCAAGTTTCCGTTTTGTGATGGGGCGCACAAGCAGTGCAAGACGGAAGACCCGGCGTGCGTGTATCAGTATGACCCGGTGACGAAGCAGGTGGTGGGGAAGACGCCTTGAGGGGCGGAGTGGGAGGGGCGCAGTGGTGGGGGAGTGGGGAGGTGGTGTTTCGCTGGCCTAGAAGGCCAGGAGACTCACGGGCTGGAAGCCCGTGCCACTCATGACTCGAACGCGCCGGTGGCGATGGCGGTGCTGATCGACTCGATGTCGGGGCCCGGGGGGCGGTCGCCTTCGAGGCGGGGGACCAACGCGCGGACTTTGGCGTAGCAGCGTTCGACGCCCGGGCCGCTCTGGAGCGGGCGGTGGTACTCGAGGCCTTCGGCGGCGCACATGAGTTCGATGGCGACGACGCGGCGGGCGAGTTCCAAGGCGCGGCGGGCCTTGAGGCCCGAGCGGGGGCCGAAACTGTTGTAGTCTTCGATGCCTGCGCTCGTGGAGATATTGGAGACGCTCGCGGGTGTGGCGAGGGTGATGATTTCGTTGCAGCAGGCGGCGGCGACGTACTGCGCGATCATCAGGCCGCTGGAGAGGCCGGCGCCTTGGGCGAGGTATGGCGGGAGGTGGCTCTCGGGGTCGAAGGCTGAGAGCATCCAGAAGGTGCGGCGCTCGCTGATGCCGGCGATGTGGGAGATGGCGATGGTGGCGGCGTCGAGCGGAATCGCCAGGGGCATGCCGTGGAAGTTGCCGGCGGAGACGATGGGCTCTGCGGAGGCGGCTGCGTCTGCGAAAACCAGCGGATTGTCGGTGACTGCGCCGAGTTCCTGGTCGATGGATCGCTTTACATAACTGAGACAGTCCCAGGCTCCGCCCAGGACCTGCGGGGCGCAGCGGAGGCAGTAGGGATCCTGCACGCGGGGGTCGTTTTCCTTGTGGCTTTCGACGATCTGGCTGCCGGCGAGCATGGCGAGCATCGTCGCGGCGGCGGTTTGTTGGCCTGGCTGGTTGCGGGCGATATGTACGCGGGCATCGAGGAAACTGTGCGAGGCGCGCGAGGCGTCGATCGACATCGCGCATGCGGCGAGGGCAGTTTGGTGCAGGACGTGGCTGTCGTGCACGAGCAACGCTCCGAGCGCGGCCATCAGGTGTGTGCCGTTGATGAGGGCGAGGCCTTCTTTGGCTTCGAGGGTGATGGGCGTGAGGCCGGCTTGAGAGAGTGCGGATTTCGCGGGGATGGCGGGGGGGTTGGAAGCTGCGCTCGTTGTGGCCTCGCCCTCGCCGATCATCGCGAGGGCGATGGCTGCGAGGGGAGCAAGATCGCCCGAGGCACCGACCGAGCCGATGCTGGGCACGACGGGCGTCACCCCCCTATTCAGCATCGCGATGAGCAGTTCGACGACTTGTTCACGCACACCTGAGTGGCCTCGCGCGAGTGACGCGGCGAGCAGCAGCATCATGGCTCGGACGATCTCGGCGGGTAGGGGGGTGTCGACGCCCGACGCGTGCGAGCGGATCAGGTTGCGTTGCAGTTCGCGGAGTTGGTCGCTGGCGACACGCTGGCGGCTGAGCGAACCGAAGCCTGTGTTGATGCCGTAGTGGGCGAGGCCGTCGGTGAGGCAGGCTTCGACGATGGAGCGGGCCTGGCGGATGCGGGTGCGGGCGAGATCACCCAAGGCAACCTGAGCGTGGTGGCGGGCGACGGCGACAACGTCGGCGATGGTGAGCGGGCCGGCGTTGAGAGTGACGAGCGAGTGGGGCATATGGGCCTAGCGTACTCGCGAGGGTGCGGCATTCGGCATTTGTGGTTTGGCATTCGGGAAGAAGCTCGACGCGGTGCGGCAGTCATTGGGAGCGGCAGCCATGAAGGACGACATCAAGGGTCGCGTACGTGGGCGATTGGCGGGATTGATGGGCAATCTGGCACTCAAGGGCTGGTTTCGGAGAGCTTTGCTGCAGTCGGGAAAGCAGGATCCAAGGTCTTATAAGATAGGTTATGTGAAACGGACTAGGTTGGCCGCGATCTGCGGGTTGCTGGCGGGATTGGGCGGGGTTTCAGGGGTGGCAACGCCGGCGTGGGCGCAGCGGTCGTCGATTGGGATTGGGTTGTTTGATCCCAACTCGTCGTTTCGGCCTGAGGTGTCGGAGGCTGACCTGCGGACGCTGCTGCGGGTGCTGGAGGTCGGGCCCAGCGAGCGGGAGGCGATCGGGACGCTGTATGAGGGGTATGTCGGCGGGCTGAAGGCTCGGGCGGCGGAGATCAGCGCGGTGCTCAACGACGCGGTCGAGCGGGCGGAGGTGATGGCCGACGCTCGGCTGGTGTATGACGTGAAGCAGGACAGTTGGGAAGCGGAAGCAAAGAAGATGCAGGGGCAGTTTCTGGCGGACATGCAGGGGTTGCTGACGCCGGAGCAGATGGGCAAGTGGCCGCTGGCGGAGCGGGAGATGCGGCGGCTCAAGCGGGCGTCGGCGGGGCGATTGCCAGGGGAGAGCATTGATCTCGTGCGGATACTGGATGATGTGGATGAGAAGGCGATGGATCGCAAGGACGTGCGCGAGGTGATGGAGCAGTATGCGCAGGAGTTGGACGGACTGCTGCGGTCGCGGGACAAGCTGATTGAGGATCAGGGCGGGGCGTTTCAGGAGAAGATCAAGACGGATCCAAAGGGGGCGGAGAGTCTGTGGAATGATGCGATCCGGGCGAGGCGGGCGATCGCGGAGGTGAATCGCAAGTACGCGAAGCAAGTCACCCCCCTGCTCTCCGAAGCAGCGGGCGCGGCGCTCTCGAAGCGGATGTTCGACGCGACGTTTCCGAAACTGATTGAGCCGACCAAGAGCGAGAAGTGGGCGCGGGACGCGGCGACGCTGTCGTCGCTGACTGAAGAACAGAAGACGCAGATTCGCGACTTGCTGAGCAACTACGACACGCAGCGGGTGCGGCTGCTGGAGAAGATCGCGCAGGAGCAGGAGGCGTTTGAGTTGGAGCGGCGACCGCTTGAGTTGGTCGCCGCGTTGGCGGGGACGGAGCCGCGGACAGGTTGGGATGGAAAGAGCGACTTGCCCAGGGACCATCCGTTGATGAAGCTGCGCGAAGAGCGGTATGCGCTGGATTCGGGCGTGCGGAAGCGGATCGCGGCGGTGTTGACCGAAGAGCAGCGCAGCGAGGTGCCCAGCGAGTTTCGAGGGTGGGCGTCGTTTACGGATGACAATCCGTATGGATTGTGAAGAGCTTGGCCTAGTAGGCCCTGAGACTCTTGGGCAGGACGCCCAAGCTACTGGGGGTGCGCGTACGCTCGGATATGTCGCGGCATGAAACACCGGAACCTATGGACCCTTTGGATAGAGCGCGGCAGGATGCGCAGCGGGCGGTTGAGGAGGCCGCGGCGCGGTTGAAGGCGATCAAGGACGTGCCGGCGTCGGCAGAGCCACCCCCGCTGCCAGAGTTTGGGCCGATTCCGGAACATCCGGATCGGGTGGAGGCTCGGCGGTATGGGAAGTTGTCGGCGTCGGATTCGCGGGAGGCGATTCGGCTGTGGTCGGTGGCGATGAACTTTGTGGCGGGGGTGATTGGCGGGTGTGTGGTTGGGTGGTTGGTTGATCGGTGGCAGGGGACGAATCCGTATGGGGTTTTGATTGGGTGCGGGGTCGGGTTGGTGGCTGGGTTTTGGGCATTGATGCGGGAAGTGATGCGTGAGCCCAAGGGAGCGGGGCGAGGTGCAAGTCGTGGTGGCAAGCCGGGTTCGGGCGCGAAGTAGGCGGTGGACGTTGGGTCTGCAGGACGACCGTTTGCGAAGTTTGGGGTTCGGGCGGCGTCGTCTTGGGTTTGGCTGGAAGATTGGTGCAGTGACACCTACCCTTGGGCCCCTCAAAACGCCCGAATGCACGCCCCTAAAGCACACATCCCGGTTGCGACGCTGATTGGCATCGCCGCGGTCGCCGCGGGGGTTGGTGGTGCGCTGGGGACGATGGCAACTCGCATGCTGGGGTGGCCTGAGGCTGCGGACGCGATGGTGCCCAGTTTCCTCGGTGCTGGGGTGGTGCTGGTGGTGGGCGTGTTTGCGGCGCTCACGATGCACCTGTTCGCGGCGGGGGATGAGACGCGGGTGGCGAATGCGTTGCTTGCGGGGACGGGGATACGGCTGATGGGGGTGTTGTTCGGCGGGCTTATCGTTTCTTTGGTGATCTCACAGGACCGTCCGATGTGGTTGGGCCTGTTGTTCGCGGGGATTGTGGCGCTGATGCTGGACACGCTCGTGCTGCTGAAGGCGGCGGGGGCGACCGGCGGAACGAATTCGAACTCCCCCACCGCTTCCAGCCGTCAAGGCTCTGGCGGAGCAAACGGCCCCGCTGTGGGCGTGGAGAAGCAGACCGCATGATGCCTGATCTTCTTACATTGGCAGCCGACCCGATCAGCCAAGTCGTGAACCAGCGCTGGGCCGTTGGCGGCGATGGCACCTGGTACTGGTCCGCGCACATCGGCAACTTGCTGCTCTCGGGCATCCTCACGGTCGCCCTGCTGTGGTTCGCGGCGAGCAAGATCAAGACGGGGCCGGAGAGCGACGGGGCCGCTCGGTATGTGACGCGGAACAAGCTCGCGCACTTCATTGAAGTGATCATCTGCTACATCCGCGATGAGGTGCTCAAGCCCTTCCTGGGCAAGCGCACCAACAAGTTCCTGCCCATCCTGCTCTCCATCTTCTTCTTCATCCTCATCAACAACCTTCTGGGCCTTATCCCGATCTCCAAGACGCTGTGGCTCATCTTCCCCGAGTGGAAGAAGGAGCACATCCTGCCCCTGGGCATGACGGCGACGCAGAATCTCTTCGTCACGGCGGGGCTGGCCCTGATCGCGTTCATCATCATCAACGCCGCGGGCATCAAGGAACTCGGCATTGGCGGGTATCTCAAGCACCTGACGGCGGAGACGCCCCCGGTGCTCTGGCCCCTGATGATCCCGATCGAAATCGCCTCCACGTTCATCAAGCCGATCGCACTGGCGATTCGTCTGTTCGCGAACATGACGGCAGGGCACATCCTGATGGTCGTGCTCTTCTCCTTCGCCGCCTCGGGTGTGATGCTGCTGACCGGCGACACGAGCGCGGGCCTGAAGGGCGTGGGCGTGCTGGTCACGCTGGCGTCGTTCGTGGGCGCGACGGGCATCTTCTTCCTCGAGCTTCTGGTGGCCTTCATTCAGGCCTTCGTGTTCACGTTCCTGACGACGGTTTTCATCTCGCAACTCGAACATCACGAGCATCACGACGAGCATGGGCACGCTGATGCATCGCACCATGGCCACGAGCACGCTCACGCGTGAAAACAGGCCGCAACTTGTCCCCCGATCAGCGTGATCGCCTGGGGAATTCCCGCCCGTGCAGTTCATTTAGATTAGGAAACGATTCCATGAGCATCAAGACCAAGTTCCTCCTCGCTGCTGGCGCCGTCGCCGCCATCGCCCCCGCCGCCATGGCCCAGACCGCCGAAGTCGCTCGCGCCGCCAACACCGGCATCGCCAGCGGCAAGGGCATGGCCGCCATCGGCGCGGGCCTTGCAGTGCTGGGCGCTGGCCTGGGCATCGGTCTCATCGGCAAGGGCGCCGTTGAGAGCATGGCCCGCCAGCCCGAAGCCGCCGGCAACATCCGCGGCTCGATGATCCTGACCGCGGCGTTCGTCGAAGGCGCCGCGCTGTTCGCGATCGTCGTGTGCTTCCTCGCCCAGAACTACCAGTTCTAAGTTGAGTTCTCACCGCTTGCCAGGCGAAAGCCAGGCGAGCGGCTTTGGCCGTGTTTCCTGACAAGTTTCATCCAAGGAGTTCAGCCTTGAAGTTCTCGAAGACCGGTGTGACGACTTTCGCTCTTGGTGTGGCTCTGGCGGCGATGCCTGTGTTCGCCGCCGGCGGCGGTGAAGGAGCTCACGGCGACCAGCAGGGGCTGATCGCGGAACTGCGGCAGGGCAAGATCGCCGGCGGGGTGGCGATCCTGGTCTTCCTGACGGCGTTCACGATCCTGGCTCTGAAGGTGTGGCCTGTGATCACCAAGGGTCTGCAGGATCGCGAAGACAAGATTCGCGATGAGATCGAAGGCGCGGAGATGGCCCGCAAGCAGGCCAAGGACGCGCTGGAGCAGTATCAGCAGAGCCTGGCTCAGGCCCGGGCCGAAGCGCAGAAGGAAATCGACAAGGCTCGTGCACAGGCCCAGATCATCTCGGCGGAGCTCAAGGCTAAGGCCGACATTGAGCTGAGCGCGATGCGTGAGAAGGCGATGCGGGACATCGACAACGCGAAGAAGGCGGCGGTTGCTGAGATCTACGCTCAGAGCTCGCAGCTTGCGACCACGATGGCGGGCAAGATCCTGCGTCGGGACATCAACGCGGGCGATACGCAGCGTCTGCTGGATGAGTCGGTGGCGCAGCTGGCCGGAAGCCGGAACTGAACTCGCGGCATTCGGGATTAGGCATTCGGCATTCGTGGGTGAGATCGCCGCGGAACGATTGCTGGAAGACTTCGACTTCGGAAATATGGCCCTTTGGCCCTTTGGAAATTTGAGGCCCCCATGCCCCTGACTTTGACTCCTCCCAACGCCACCACCCGCGTCTATGCCAAGAGCCTGTTTGAGCTCTGCATGAGCAGCGGCGGTCGCGGCAAGGTTGAAGAATCGCTTGACGAACTCGAGCAGGTCGTCGAACTGTGCGCGGTTCAGCCCGACCTGGGCGAGATTCTGGCTTCGCCCTCCATCACGAGCGAGCAGCGAGCGGCGAGCATCAGCAGGATCTTCAAGGGCCGCGTGAGCGAGACCACGCTCAGTTTCCTGCAGGTGCTCAACGCGAAGGATCGTGTGAGTGCGCTGCCGGGCGTGGTGGCGTCGTTCGATGAAGTCGTGCAGGAGAAGTTCGGCACGGTCGAGGTGGACGTCTTCACGGCCCAGCCGGCGACGCCCGAAATGGTGCGAGAGCTGACCGATCGGCTCAGCAAGACGCTGGGCAAGCAGGTGGTGGTGCACACGTACACCGAGCCGGCGATGATCGGCGGCGTCAAGATCAAGATCGGCGACCAACTGCTGGACGCGAGCGTCGCGATGCAGTTGTCGAAGCTCCGGGATCAGTTGAATCGCGACGGCACGGCGGCGATGCGGAGCCGGATGGGGAACATCTTGGAAGGCTGAAAGACAAGAGTGGCCACGGATTTACGCGGATTCACGCGGATTCACGCGGATTTCAAGGCAGGAACAATTAGGAAGAATTGCAAAGGCAGCGTCCGAACGCTGCCTTTCTTCTTATCCGCGCGCAAATCCGCGAGAATCCGCGGCCACTCTTCTTCCCAGTCGTGCCGGGTCGCCAATCTCGCTCGCGCCGATGTCGGCGCTCTGCGCTCAAGCCCTCCCTGACGGTCGGGCTGCGTGTTTTTTGGTCAGCGGCGCAGGCCGGCGGTTTCTTCGAGGGCGAAGCGGATGTTCATGGCTTGCACGGCTTGGCCGGCGGCGCCTTTGGTGAGGTTGTCGATGGCACTGACGATGATGGCGTGGGCGGGGCGCGATGCTTCGTCGACGGCGAGGGCGATGTCGCAGTAGTTCGTGGCGCGGACGTCCCCCACTGCCGGCCAGACGCCTGGCTTGCAGAGACGGACGAAGGGTTCGCGGGCGTACGCAGCGGCGAGGGTTTCGCGCAGGCGTGCGTCGGTCCAGCCCGGGGCGAGGTCGACATGGATGGTGCTGAGGATGCCGCGGTCGTAGGTGCCCAGGTGGGGGGTGAAGAGGGTTGAGCGGCCGACGTACTCGTCGATTTCGGGCTGGTGGCGGTGCTTGAAGACGCCGTAGACGGATTGGGAGACTTCGCAAAAGAGCAGACGCTGCTCGGCTTTGCGGCCTGCGCCGGAGACGCCGCTGGTGGCGTCGATGATGGGGCGTGAGCCTTCTGCGATCGCGCCCGCGCGAGCGAGGGCGGCGAGGGGGAGGATGATGGAGGTGGGATAGCAGCCTGGGGCGGCGATGAGTCGAGTTGAGGGCTTGGCAAGTCGCTCGCGGAAGAGTTCGGGGAGGCCGTAGACGGCCTCACGCAGCAGCGCGGCGTGCGAATGCTCGAAGCCGTAGAACTTGGGGTAGTTCTCGGTTCGCTGGAGGCGGAAGGCGGCGGAGAGGTCGATCACGACCATGCCACGCTCGATGAACTGCGGCGCGAGGTCGAGGCTGGCTTCGTGGGGTGTGCAGAGAAAGACCACATGGGGCTTGAGCGCGGCGATGGCGGCGGGATCGGTCGCGGCAACGGGTTGGTCGAGGACGTTGCGGAAGCGGCCGAAGGTTTCGCCGAAACTGGGCGGCTGCGCGCCCGCCTTTTCAGCCTTGCCGGAGCCAAAGAGGCCGACGATTTCGGCGTTGGGGTGGGCGAGGAGGATGGAGACGAGTTCGGCGCCGGAGTAGCCGCTGGCACCGACGATGGCGACTCGGATTTTTTGTGTGGTCATCGCGCGATGATACGCGGAAGGGCCGGGAAGTTTGGGGGGCGCGGTTGGTGGGATCATCGGCATTCGGCATGAGGGATTCGGCAATCGGGAAAGCGGTCGCGCGATGCATCTCTTCACGAATGCCTAATCTCGAATCCCGAACGCCGATCACTATGGCGTCGCTTTTCACGCCGTCACGGCCCTACCTCGGCTGGTTTTCGCCTGTGTCGATCGCGCCGATGAGGCTTGCGATGTTCGCAACGCGTTGGTCGCGGACCCAGGATTCGAGGCCCTTGGCGATCTTGAGTGGGCTCTTGGGGTCGGCGAAGAGGCCGGTGCCGACTTCGACAGCGGTTGCCCCGGCGAGGATGAACTCCGCGGCGTGCTCCCAGGTGAGGACGCCACCGATGCCGATGATGGGCGTGTTGCTGGCCTTCGCGAAGTTGCGATGGACGTCGAAGACGAGTTTGACGGCCATCGGATGCACTGCGGGGCCTGACAGGCCGCCCGTGATGCGGCCCAGTTTGGGCTTGCGGGTGCGGACGTCGATGGCCATCGCGGGTGTGGTATTGGCAATGCAGAGCGCGTCGGCGCCGGGTCGCTTGCAGGGACCGACGGGCGAAGAGTTTGGAATGTCCACGGCGGCCCGGGCGATGTCGGTCATGGTGACCTTGCCGGTGGGGATGGGGCTGAGCTTCACGAACAGGCGTGTGTGCGTGAGGACGGCGCGGACTTCGCGAATCAGCTCGGTGAGAAGTTCGGGATCGGCGGCGAACTCGCAGCCCTTGTGGACGTTGGGGCAACTGACATTGAGCTCAACAGCGGGGATGGCGTCGATGGCGTTCATCGCCGCGGCGACCTGGACGTAGTCGTCGATGCTGAAGCCAGCGATGGAGCCGATGACGCGGGTGGGCAGGTTGGCGATGCGCGGGGCGTATTCCTTGACGAAGGACTCGAGGCCTGGGTTGGCGAGGCCCACGGCATTAAGCATGCCTGATTCGAGCGGGACGACGCGCCAGGGCTGATTGCCTTCGCGGGGCTGGGGCGTGATGGACTTGGTAACGATTCCGCCGACCCGCGAGAGGTCGATCGCGTCGGCCATTTCGTCAAGCGTGCCGGCGGTGCCGGCGGCGAGGAGGACGGGGTTGGCGAGCTCGAGGCCGGCCAGATTGGTCGCGAGGACGCCAGGCATTGCGGGATGATAACGGGGTTGTTGTGGGATGCGATAGGGCTCGGTGGAGGCTGAGGCAATGGTCTTCGTAGTTCGGGATTCGGCACTCGTGGGGCAGAGGGGCCCGGTATGCAGGGGACGAAGGCGGATGCTCACGCTGGGACTTTCATCGGCTAGGAGGGTTGATTGCGTGGGAAAGCAGCCGATTGCGAGGAGATTGGGGGCACGCTGCTTGACTTGCGGCGGGGTGCGTGCATTGAGTATCTCTCCATGTGGCAGACCGTTTCCCATTCGCACCATCACCATCACACGCATATGCGTGCCGGTGATCGTGCGTGCTGGTGAAGCGAGCGTCGCGTTCTTGTGAACGCGGGGCCCAACCAGAACAATGTGCACGACGCCGGCGAATGCCCGGCGTCGTTTGGTTTTTGGCGTGTGCGCGTCAATTCCAGCGACTCCGAGCCGCTTTGTGGTTCTGCGCTTTGGTGGTGATAGCTGATGAAGTAGTTTTCAACGCGAGGAGTCGAAGATGTCGGTTGCGATGCGAAGCGAACGAGTTGCGGTGCGAAGCGGTGAACGGGCGACGGGCGTCACGCCCCTGCGGCTGGGTTTGCCCAAGGGGCGGATGCAGGATGGGGTGCTGAGGCTTCTGAGCGAGGCGGGGATCGGCGTGTCGGTGCCGACGCGGGGGTATCGGCCGACGGTGACGCTGGCGCATGTGGAGGCGAAGCTGCTCAAGCCGCAGAGCATCATCGAGATGCTCGATGCGGGGTCGCGCGATCTGGGGTTTGCCGGCGCGGATTGGGTCGCGGAGCTTTCGGCGCGGGTCGTGGAGGTGCTGGACACGGGATTGGACAAAGTGCGGGTGGTCGCGGCGGCTCCGCGGACGCTGCTGGACTCAAACGGAGCATTGCCGAACCGGCCGCTGGTGGTGGCGAGCGAGTTGGAGCGGCTGAGCAAGCGGTGGATCGCGACGCGCGACCGCGATGACAAGTTTGTGCGGTCGTATGGGGCGACAGAAGTGTTTCCGCCCGAGGACGCGGACTGCATCATCGATCTGGTGAGCAGCGGCGCGACGCTGGAGGCCAACAACCTGCAGGTCGTCGACGAACTGATGCGGTCAAGCACGCGGCTGTACGCGAGCGAGGCGGCGTGGGCGGAACCCACCAAGCGGCGCGCGATTGAGGACTTCGCGACGGTGCTCAAGAGCGTGCTGGACGCGCGGCAGCGGGTGATGCTGGAACTGAACGTGACGGAGGCCGCCCTCGCCGCCATCGTGCGAGAGTTGCCCTGCATGCGCCAGCCGACGATCGCGACGCTGCATGGCGGGGCTGGCTTTGCGGTGAAGGCGGCGGTGGCGCGGGATGCGGTGCCGACGCTGATTCCGCGGCTGAAGGCATTGGGCGGAACGGACATCGTGATCAGCACGATTGCGCAGGTGGTGCCATGAGCGTGACTGAGACCGACGCAGTGGGTGCTGAGAATGAACGCGGCGACAGAAGCGGACCGACGCCAGCACTCCGGACGCGGGGCCTGCGGGCGTACGGCGGTTCGCCGGAGACGAGTCGCATCGATCTCGCGCTGGATGCCAATGAAGGCGTTGCGCCTTCGGACGTCGCCAGCCTGCTTCGCGGCGTGGATCGAGAGACGCTGCGGCGGTATCCGAGTGTGCGCGACCTTGAAGCGACATTCGCGGCGCGATGGGGTGTGTCGGCAGATCGCGTGATCGTCACGGCTGGCGCGGATGATGCGTTGGAGCGGGTGTGCAGGGCGTGGCTGGATCCAGGGCGGATTGCGATCCTCACGAAGCCAACGTTCTCGATGCTCTGGCGGTATGTAGCGATGAACGAGGGCATCCGAGCGGAAGTCGATTGGATGGATGGGGCGTTTCCGACGCGGGATGTCATCGGAATCGGTCGCGAGATCGACCCAGCGATCGTGTTCATCGTGTCGCCCAACAACCCGACGGGCAATGTCGCGACGTGGGAGGATGTGCGGGCGATCAGCGAGGCGTTGCCCAACGCCGTCGTGGTGCTGGATCAGGCATACGCGGAGTTTGCGGATGAAGATCTGACAGCACGTGCCCTCGCACTGAACAACGTGATTGTGACGCGCACGTTGAGCAAGGCGTATGGGCTGGCGGGACTGCGGGTGGGGTACGCGATTGGCCCGGAGAAGTTGATCGAGCCGCTGCGCGTGGTTGGGCATCCGTATCCGGTGTCGGGGTTGTCGGTGGCCGTGGCGGCCGCGGCGATTGCGGGCGATCAGGGGGGGATGCGGGCGAGCGTCGCGCAGGTTACCGCAGAGCGTCAACAACTTGCGGCGTTTCTCCAAGCGAGGGGCGTCTGGAGCGTGTCCTCGCAGGCGAACTTCGTGCTGGCGCGATTCTGTGGGAGTGCGGGGCCTGTGCGGCAAGGCCTGGCCGATCGTGGCATCGGCGTACGCGGCTTTGGCGATGAACCGAGTCTGCGTGACTTCCTGCGAATCACATGCCCGGGCAACGAACGTGACTTTCAACGGCTGCTGGCTGCCCTCGCGGAGGTGATGTCATGACGAAGGCGACGGAGAACGGAACCGGCAACGCACAGGCGACTGCGCCGCGAAGCGCCACCGTCAGCCGCACGACGCGAGAGACGTCGATTCGAAGCTCTCTCTCTCTCGATGGCGGCGAGGTTCGCGTCGCGACCGGCATCGGGTTCTTGGATCACATGATCACGAGTTTGGCGTCGCACGCACGCTGGGGCCTCACGCTGGATTGCACGGGCGATCTGCAAGTGGACGATCACCACACGGCGGAAGACTGTGCGATTGTGCTGGGGCAGTGCCTGGATCGAGCGTTGGGCGATCGCGTGGGCATTGTGCGGTTTGGCAGCGCATACGCGCCGCTGGATGAGGCCCTCGCTCGGGCTGTGGTTGATCTTGCGACGCGATGTCACGCGAGCATCGATCTCGGATTGCGGCGAGAGCGATTGGGGGAGCTTTCGTGTGAAAACATCCCCCACTTCTTCTCGACACTCGCCGGGAACGCACGGATGACGATGCACATCGACGTGCTACGCGGCGTCAATGACCACCATCGTGCGGAGGCCACATTCAAGGCCTTGGCCTTGGCGTTGCGGCAAGCATGCTCTCTCGATGTGGCGGGCTCCATCAGCACGAAGGGAGTGCTGTGACCATGCTTATCACGGTGGTTGAGACCAACGCCGCGAATCTTGCGAGCGTGCAGGCGGCGTTTGAGCGACTAGGCTGCGATATCCGCACGACGAGCGACCCGGCGACCGTTCGGGAAGCGCGGGCAGTGGTGCTGCCAGGCGTCGGCGCGTTTGGGCCGGCGATGCGGCTGCTGCGTGAGCGTGGCATTGATATCGCGCTGCGAGAGCGGATGGCGGCGTCGCGGCCGACGCTGGGCATCTGTCTGGGTATGCAATTGATGCTCGATTCCAGCGAGGAGTCCAACGGTGTGCCCGGGCTTGGCGTGGTCGCGGGCGTGGCAAGGCGATTTACAGGCGGCGTGCGTGTGCCGCAGATGGGATGGAATGAAGTGCGTGCGAGGGACGCGGCCTGGCCTTGGTCCGTGCGATGCGGCGATGCGTACTTCGCGAACTCGTATCGGCTGGCGTGGGAGTCGGGGGCGTGCGCGGGCTGGTCGGTGATGACGAGCGAGTATGGAGGAGCCTTCGTCGCGGCGATGGCAAAGAGCGACGGCGGAATCCTCGCGTGCCAGTTTCATCCGGAGTTGTCGGGCGCGTTTGGTCGGTCGTTGCTGGCAGGATGGCTGGAGGTGGCGCGATGCTGAAGAATCGATTGATCGCATGCCTTGATGTGCGTGACGAGCGCGTGGTGAAGGGCGTGCGGTTTGAGAACCTGCGCGATTCGGGCGATCCTGCGGCGCTCGCGACTCGATACGAAGCCGAGGGCGCGGATGAGATCGTGGTGCTGGACGTCTCGGCAACGCGAGAGTCTCGCGGCACGGCGATTGCCACGGTGCGAGCCTTGCGGCGCGTGCTGGGCATTCCACTGACCGTCGGCGGCGGCGTGCGGAGCGAGGACGATGCAGCAGCGTTGCTGGACGCTGGCGCGGACAAGGTTGCGATCAATTCGGCGAGCGTTGCGGAACCAGCACTTCTGACCCGACTGGCGGAGCGATTTGGCAGGCAGTGCGTCGTGCAAGCCATCGACGCGAAGCGGCGTGCAGACGGATCGGGCTGGAGAGTCTGCACACACGCGGGCACTCAAGCGAGCATGTGGGACGCGGTGGAGTTCGCAGGGATTGCCGCGGCCTGTGGCGCGGGCGAACTGCTGGTGACGAGCATGGACCGGGATGGCACTGGGGCGGGGTATGACACTGAGTTGCTGCGAGCGATCAACGAACGCGTGGATGTGCCTGTGATCGCTTCCGGGGGAGGGCGAACGCCAGCGCAGCTCAGCGACGCCATTCACGCGGGTGCTTCTGCGGTGTTGGTGGCGAGCATCCTGCACGATGGCGGCAGCAGCGTGGGAGAGTTGAAGCAAGGGTTGGCGGCGCTAGGGATCTCGATGCGATTGGAGCGTGCGGCATGATCATTCCATCGATTGACTTGATGGACGGGCAGACGGTACAACTGGTGCAGGGCGCTCGCAGGGTGCTGGACGCGGGCGATCCGCGGCCGATTGCACAGCGGTTTGCTCGCGTAGGGGAGATCGCCGTCGTCGACCTTGATGCGGCGCTCTCACGCGGCAGCAATGCCGAGCTGATGCGGGACTTGCTGAAGATCGCGCCGTGCAGAGTGGGCGGTGGCATCAGAGATGTTGAGACGGCAAAGGCGTGGCTGGATGCCGGGGCGACGAAGGTGGTGCTGGGCACGGCGGCACGGCCGGAGGTGCTGCGGGAGCTGCCTCGCGAGCGGGTGGTGGCTGCGCTCGATGCGCGCGATGGGGAGGTTGTTGTGGAGGGATGGCGGACGGGGACGGGGCGCGGGATCGTCGAGAGGATGCGGGAGCTGCGGCCATATGTGGGTGGCTTTCTGGTGACGTTTGTTGAGACCGAGGGCACGATGCAGGGACTGCCCGCGGAACGCGCGGCCGCGTTGTTGGACGCGGCGGACGGCGCGGAACTAGTGGTCGCGGGTGGGATTCGCGAGGAAGCGGAGATCGGCGCGCTCGACCGCATGGGCGTGCATGCGCAGGTCGGCATGGCGCTGTACACGGGTCGGATCTCGCTGGCAAGCAGCCTCGCGGCGTGTCTGCAGTCGGATCGCGAGGACGGGTTGGTGCCGACGGTGGTTGTGGATGAGTTGGGGGTTGCGTTGGGACTGGCGTACTCAAGTGCGGAGTCGCTTGCTCGCGCGATTGAGACTGGCAACGGTGTATATCACTCTCGCAAGCGAGGCGTGTGGGAGAAGGGCGCAACCAGCGGCGCGACGCAGGAGTTGCTGCGGATTGACGTGGACTGCGATCGCGACACACTCCGATTCACGGTGCGCCAGCATGGCGCGGGCTTCTGCCATCGCAACACGATGTCATGCTGGTCGCATGGGTGCGGGCGGCCTTCCCTCGGACTCGCATCCATCGAACAACGGCTCGGAGCAAGAGTGCGAGATGCGGAGGCGGGTTCGTACACCGCTCGGCTGGCGAACGACGCGGGTCTGCTGCGTGCGAAGCTGCTTGAAGAGGCCGGCGAGCTTGCGGAAGCGAGAGACACCGGTTCGATCACCCATGAAGCGGCGGATGTGCTGTACTTTGCGATGACCAAACTCGCAGCGAGTGGCGTGTCGTTGGCGGGGGTGGCACGGGAGTTGGAGCGTCGCACGCTTCGGGTGACGAGGCGAGCGGGCGAGGCCAAGTCGGCGGTGCGGTGAGGTGTGGTTGAAAGCGATCGACGCGACTGGCGGAGGATGCTGCAATGTTGAGAGTCGTCACTGTGGATGAGTTGGCACGCCGGGGCGGCGGGGTTGACGCGAAGACGCTGTCGGAAGCGGCGCAGATCGTCGCGGATGTGCGGGAAGGCGGCGAATCGGCGGTGCGCCGGTACGGGGAGCGATTCGGGGAGTTGGTTGCAGCGCAGCCCATCGTGCACGAGCCGGCGGCTCTGCGGGCGGCGCTGGCTCGGATTGACGCCGCGACCCGGGGCGTGCTGGAGCGGAGTGCGGAGCGGATCGCATCGTTTGCGCGGGCGCAGCGTGCGTGCCTGACAAGCCTTGATGTCGCAGTTGAAGGCGGGCGGGGGGGGCATGGCGTCGCGCCCATGGAGCGAGCGGGTTGCTATGCGCCGGGCGGGCGATTTCCGCTTCCTTCGTCGGTGCTGATGACGGCGTGCACGGCGCGAGTCGCGGGCGTGGGCGAGGTGTGGGTCGCTTCGCCCAAGCCGACCGACGCCACGCTTGCGGCGGCGGCGATTGCAGAAGCCGACGGGGTGTTGGGAATCGGCGGAGCGCACGCGATTGCGGCGTTGGCGTACGGCGTGAAGGGTGTCGCGCCCGCGTGCGACATCGTGGTCGGGCCCGGCAATCGCTGGGTCACGGCGGCGAAGAAGATCGTCTTTGGTGACGTCGCGATTGACATGCTGGCGGGTCCCAGCGAGGTGGTGGTGCTCGCCGATGAGAGCGCAGACGCGACACGCGTCGCGGCGGATCTGCTGGCGCAGGCGGAGCACGATACGGATGCGCGGGCGATTCTGGTGACGACTTCGCGAGACCTCGCAGAGCGAGTCGACGCAGAGCTTCTTGCGGAACTGGCACGGTGGCCCGCCTCAAGCGGCAACGCGAGCATCGCGAAGGAAGCGCTGGCACGCAACTCGGGTGTGGTTCTGTGTAAAAGCATCGATGAAGCGGTCGCGGCGTGTGATCGCATCGCACCTGAACACCTGGAAGTCATGACGAGAGACGCAAAGACCGTCGGCGCACGCCTGAGTCACTACGGCGGGCTCTTCATCGGCGGTGACTCGGCGGAAGTGCTGGGCGACTATGCCATGGGACCCAATCACGTGCTCCCCACAGGCGGCACGGCGCGGTTCGTGGGCGGGCTCTCGGTTTTCACGTTCCTGCGGGTGCGGACGTGGCTGCAGGCGGATCGAGGCAGTTCGCGTCGGGTCGCGGAGGACGCCGCGGCTCTGGGGCGGATCGAGGGTCTGCTTGGGCACGCGCGGGCGGCGGAGTTACGGATTCACGAGTGCGTTTCGCCCGCGCGGTGAGTGCGTCAGCGACTTCTACAATGGCCCATGGACATCGAAGCCATCAATCGACGGATCGCCCAGTTTGAGACCATGGTGAGGCCTGAGGCCGACCCAGATAACGACATGGCGTGGTTCAGCCTGGGCGGGGCGTACAAGGACGCGCAGCGTTTGGGTGACAGCGTGCGGGCGTATCGGCGCGTGCTCGAACTGAACCCGGGGTTCAGCAAGGCGTGGCAGATGCTGGGGCAAGTGCTTGCGGACGATGGCAAGCGGGAGGAGGCGGTCGCCGCGCTCACCGACGGGTTCAAGGCCGCGGCGGCGAAGGGGGATCGGATGCCCATGAAGGCGATGGGCGACTTGCTGACCAAGCTGGGGGCCGCGGTGCCCGAGATCGCGGTCAAGAAGAGCGGTCTGGACGCGAGCACGGGGACGTTCCTGTGCAAGAAGACGGGCAAGCACGGGCATCAGCTGCCCAAGCCGCCCTTCAAGGGGCGCATGGGGCAGTGGATCTACGACAACATCTCGGCGGAGACGTGGGACGAGTGGATTCGCCAGGGCACGAAGGTGATCAACGAGTTGCGGCTTGATCTGTCGCGCGACGAGGACACCGAGAAGTACGACGCGTACATGCGTGAGTTCGTCGGCATCGATGACGAACTGTTGGCGGAGTTGACCAAGTAAGGCGAATCCCGCGATGAATATCTACCACATGTGGTTCAACCTCATCGATTCACACAAGGACGTGGAGTTCTCGCGGCACGTCGCGGCGTACCTGGGACACCTGAAGGATCAGGGTCGGATCGAATCGTGGCGATTGACTCGTCGCAAGTTCGGCTTTGGGCCAGATGGCATGGGCGAGTTTCACTGCGAGGTGCACTGCAAGGACCTTGCGCAGCTTGACAGCGCGTTTGCGATTGTCGCGACCCGCGATGGGCAGGTTGAGCAACTGCATCGCCCGGTGTATTCGGCAGTCAAGGACTTCAAGAGCGCGTTGTATCGGGACTTTCCGGATCCCGAGCGGGTAGGGAAGTAAGCAGGTTTCTGGGTGCCTAGGTTGCGAGGTGTCGAGCGGGCAGATTCCTCGCGAAGGGACTCACACGGTCGCGGCCCGAGCTCGTACCCCATCGATGACATCGCGGACTTCCGCAGCCATGCGGGTGTTGGGGAATTGCTGGATGATGGCGTCGCCCAGGGCTGCGGCTTCGGTCCAGCGTTTGTCCTGAACCGCGAGTTTGAACGCCGCACCGAGGTTGTCGCGGGCTTTGCCGATGACACCTCGGGCGAGCTCGCGGAGAGGCTCGGCTTCGCTGGGCGTGAGGTACGCGTCGAGTCGACGGAGCAGATCGAGTGACTTTTCGAGGTCACCTTCCTGGGTCGCGAGGAGGAAGGCGCGTTCAAGTTCCTCCTTGAAAGCGTCGTGGGCCTGGCTCACGCGTTCGTCGACGCGCTGGGCGCGGGGAGAACTTGGATACAGCCGCTGTACGCGGGTCGCCTCCGCATACGCCTCGTCCCAGCGATGCTCCGCGGCAAGGGCGTCGATGGAAGCGATCGCGCCCGTGACCTCGGCCTCGATCGTGTCGCGGCGCAGCTGCTCGATGCGAGAGCGAAACTGCTCGGCGTCGGCGCGATAGCCGAAACGGTTGGCAAGTTCGTCGATCAGGACGATCGCGGCGTCGAAGTTGCCAGCGGCGATGTCGGCTTCGATGGTGCTGTTGAGCATCGCCCGCTCCTGCGGGCGATTGAGCACCCGGCGTGCGTCGTCGGAGAGCGTGGCGTGCTGGGCCATGGCCTTGACGGAGTCGTGGAGCGCGTCGAGGCGGCGTTCGAGGGTGGCGAGGGACTGGGTTTCGGCGGGCGTGCCCTGCGGGGAACCCGAGACGATCACGCCCACACCCGCCGCAACGAGGACGATGGCGACGCCCAGCAAGCCCAGCGAAGCCTCGACCTTTATGGCGATGAACACGCACAGGCCCAGGGCGAGCGCGAAGAGCGCGAGTGCGAAAGCGAGGATGTGGGAGCGGGCCATGCGGAAGCGTACCAATGCTGGGGTGGCCGCAAGGAAAAGAAGGAAGTTCGTCCGCGCGGGTGCCTCCAAAGGGGCCTCGCTCAGTCGCTTTCCACGACCTGCACATCGCCATCTTCCGCGATGGTGACCAGGCCCAGTTCCTTCAACGCGATGAGCGCAGCGTCCTGCTCGGCTTTCTTCTTGGTCGCGCCCCAGCAGCTCTCGAAGT
This sequence comes from Phycisphaerales bacterium, assembly GCA_022843045.1. Classification (GTDB taxonomy): domain Bacteria; phylum Planctomycetota; class Phycisphaerae; order Phycisphaerales; family UBA1924; genus BJHL01. Next base: position 19 of record JALHOJ010000046.1, on the reverse strand, counting down.
GGCGGCCGGAAACTTCGAC
>JALHOJ010000045.1 GCA_022843045.1 Phycisphaerales bacterium | reverse complement strand
GGGGACTAGGCACTGGGCACTGGCAAAGCACAAGGAACATGGAATTGGGCGTGGGGGTGGTTGCTGCTTTGGCGCGGGTCGTGGGCGGAGGGGGGCGGGAGGGGTGGGGGGTGCTGCGTGCGGGCTGCGGATTGCCGCTCGGGGGGCGGGGGGTTCCCCGGAGGGGGCGGGGGAGTCTTTGGTTGGGGCGGGGATTTCCGCTCTTTCTTCGCGGTTCCCCGCTCTCTGCTTGCTGTTCTCCACTCTCCACTCGCGGGGTCGCGCTCAAGTGTGCCGCTCGGGGGGCCGATCCCCCTGGGGTGCATGACTTCATTCCCAGGACGGATGGCGACTTTTCCGCGTGGGCGGCGCACTTTGCCGAGGGCGCGGCGGCGTACTTCATTGAGCAGGGGCTGGATGAAGCGATGATTCTGGAACTGCAGTTGGCCCTGGGGGGGTGGAACGCGGTGTATGCGCAGCAACTTGCGGCCTTGGCGGCCGCTCGGGCGGCGACGCAGGCGAAGCTCGGGGGGCGGGAGCGATTGGAGACCGTCGCGCGGAAGGTCAGCGGGTTTATTCAGGCGTATCCGGCGACGACGGATGCGGTGCGGGCGAATTTGGGGATCACCGTCAAGGGACTAGGCATCGGGCACCGGGGGGTCGCAGAGAGGGCCCCGCGGATTGCGGCGGAGCAGGCGGCTCGGTTGACGCATCGCTTGCGGTTTGTGCCTGCGGAAGGGACCGAGGGAATCAAGAAGCCGCGCGGGGTGATTGGGGCGGAGCTGTACGTCGCGCTCGCCGCGCCGCATGCGCCGCCGCCCGAGCAGGAGAGCGACTATCGCTACGTCCGCGCGATCACGCGCGATGGCGTGCGGGTGACGTATGCCGCGGAGCAAGCGGGTCTGGTGGCGCATTACAGGGCGCGGTGGCTGACGCGGACGGGTGATGTCGGGGGGTGGAGCGGGGATACGGCGGCGATGGTGGCGGCGTAGGGCAAAGCGAAAAGTGAAAAGCGAAAAGCGAAAATCAAGGCGGGCGGACGAGCGGTGCGTTGCCTCGCCCCAGCGGGGCGATAAGTTGTAGCCACGGGTGGAGTCGGCGCTGCGCCGACGCAACCCGTGGACGGGGACGCGCACGCGGGGTCGTGCCCCGGAGGGGCAGAGGAATTACTGCCGGGTTGGTTCGCTGGGACGTTCGCAACGATGCCTCCGCCCCTTCCGGGGCGGATACCTCACGCATCGGCCTTCCACGCTTTGCGCTGCGCTCCACCCGTGGCTACAGCCCGACGCCCCGCTGGGGCGTACGGAAACCAACAGCACATGCCGAATGCCGTGTCTTTCTTCCCGAATGCCGAATGCCGAATCCCGAATGCCGTGTCTTTCTTCCCCAATGCCTAGTGCCCAGTGCCCAGTGCCTTTGCCGCCGTCGCTTCCAGTTCGCCCCGCTGCGCCGCGGGCAACTGTGATCCCACTCCCAACGCATCGAGCGTGGTGAGGATGCTGCGGGCGTGCATCGCTGCGTAGACCGCGCTCGCGTCGATGATGGGCTTCCCTAGCACGGCTTCGAGGTCCGACTGCTTGTACGTGGGCTTGACGTGCGCGGTGGACTTGGTGCCGTATTGGTTCAGGTTGCTGGCGAAGATGCCGGCGGCGGAGACGGGCAGGAAGTCTTCGTAGCGGAGGGCTTCGTAGGAGGCGTGGCCGGCGGCGACCAGGGCGTGGATGTTGGTCGTGGTGATCGTCCCCTTGGCCGCGAGGCCCTTGGCGGTGGGGGCGTACTTGGCGAAGATGAATCCGCCTTTGAGCAGTTCGGGGACGGTCTTGGGGAATGGGCTAAAGGGGGCGGCGTACAGGGCTTCGTAGGCGGCGAAGTCGCGCGAGACGATCTTGGGATCCTTGTCGCGTGCGGCATCGGCCTCTCCGAGGCAGGTGTCGTAGAGGTCGCGGCCCATGGGCGTGCAGGCGAAGAAGCGTTGTTCGATCTCGCCGAAGCGGGCGGTGTGCGTGGCCTGCGTGGTCGAGCCATCGGGGTTGGTGAAGGTGACGGGTTCGGTCAAGGCCTTGTACGCGTCCTGGCGCAGCAGGATGGGCGTGTCTTCGCTGGGGCCTTCGGTGAAGTCCTTGAAGCCCGAGTGTTTCAGCTTGGTCAGGGCGAGGTCGTCGGATTGGAGGCGCTTGGTGAGGGCATCGACAGCGCGGGCGATTGCGGTGGGGGCGTCAGGGGTCAGCGTGCCCTTCTTGAAGCTGTCGATGGTGTCGTAGGAGAGGTGCTTGAACGTGAGGTGCATGTAGTCGCGGTCGGCGAAGGCGGTGAGGCGCGTGAGGGCGCGGGTGGCGCGGAGTTTGAAGGCATCGATGGTCAATTCGCCCATGCAGAACTTCATGGCGGCGGTGTACAGGTCCATGCAGAAGGTGTTGGGCGTCAGGTGGTTCAAGTGGTGACGCTCGAAGCAGGCGATGTCCGCGGCGATCTTGAACCCCGCATCGCAGAGGTCCTTGTACAACTGATAATCGCGGGCCTTGCCGGTCCACTTGAAGATCCGCGTGGTGGCTTCCTTGATGAGGGCTTCGGCGTCGGCCCAGGCGAGGCCGCCATCACGCTCGCCCTGCTCGATGAGTTGCTTGGCGCGGTCGCTGAAGACCTGGCGGTGGCTCAGGACTTCTTCGATGCGGGTCCGGACGGAATCCTCGTAGTAGTTGGGCTGGAGCAGCGAGGTGAAGACGCGGTGCTCGGGGTTGAGCGTGCTGCGGAACGCGGTGGCGATGATGGGCTGGCTCTTGGCGCCGACGGCCGTCATGTCGTAGAAGTTGTGCGGCTCCATCGCGAACTGGGCGAAGAAGCGGCCGATCCAGCGGTACTCGTCGGGGCGGCCGATGCGGATGGCCCCGTGCCGCTCGCCGCTGGTCTTGTCGAGCTGCTCGTCGCTGATGCCAAAGCCGATGTGGAGCTGGCTGAGCAGGTCGCAGACCGCGCGATTGACGACGTGGTTGCAGAGCAGGCTCTTGTCGTACATGGGCACTTCGTCGGCGAACATGCGGGACAGCTCGTGGAAGAGCTTGTGCTGCATGGCGATCTTGTCGGCGAAGGTTGCGGAAGAGCGAGTTGCTGCGGCGGGCGCGGTGGTGGCGGTGGGGGACATGGGAAACCCTCAATGCGGCGCGAACAACACCCGACGCCGCGCGGGCGGAACGGGAAATGGTAAGCCGGAGGGCCGGCGGGAGGCCCCGCTGAGTTGGATGGGTGCGGAGGGTGCGTTTTGTCCGGAGTGGATGCCGGGCATGACTCAGCCGCCCGCGCTGCCTTCGCCGCCCGGTAGCGTCATGCTCCAGGGATTCAGATACTCATTGAGCGATTCGCGCGTGATGGTCTTGCCGCCCACGTCCTTCGTCCCCACGACCGTCTCCTCCGCCAGTTGCCGCACCGTCTTGCCTTCCTTGAACGCCTGCTTGGCCAACGCCGCGCTCGCGTCGTAGCCGATCACGGGCACCAGGCTCGTGCACATCGCCAGCGAGCCTTCGATCAGGCCCTTGCAGCGGGCTTCGTCGGGCTGCAGGCCCGGGCTTGGGGGCAGGCCCGTGCCGGCGTCGCCGTTGTGCTTGCGGAGCAGGTTCATTGTGAACATGCGGCAGGCGTTGGCCGTGAGGTGGATGCTGTCGAGCAGGTTCGCGGCCATCATGGGCATGGCGACGTTGAGGTCAAGCAAGCTGCCCACGCCGCCGAAGCCGCCGTAGGTGATGGCGGCGTCGTTGCCGATCACTTGGCAGCAGACCATGACCATGCTCTCGCAGATGACGGGGTTCACCTTGCCCGGCATGATCGAGGAGCCCGGCTGCACAGCGGGCAGCACGAGTTCGCCAATGCCGCAGCGAGGGCCCGAGCCCAGCCAGCGGATGTCGTTGGCGATCTTGGACAGGCTCACGGCGATGGTTTTCATCTCGCCGCTGGCTTCGACGTACGCGTCCTTGGCGTGCTGGGACTCGAAGTGGTTCATCGCTTCGCGGAAGTGGATGCCGGTTTGCTTGGTGAGGTCGGCGGCGACGCGGCTGCCGAATTCCTCGTGGCAGTTGATGCCCGTGCCCACGGCGGTGCCGCCGATGGCGAGTTCGCCCAGCGTGTGCAACGCGCGGTGCAGGCGTTCCTGGGCGTGGCGGAGTTGGCTGGCGTAGCCGCTGAACTCCTGGCCCAGGCGGATGGGCGTCGCGTCTTGCAGGTGCGTGCGCCCGATCTTGACGATCTTGTCCCACGCCTTGGCCTTGGCCTCAAGGTCTTCGGCCATTTCATGCACGGCGGGCAGCAGCTCGTTCTTGATCATCACCGCCGCGGCGATGTGCATCGCGGTGGGGAAGGTGTCGTTGGACGACTGGCCCATGTTGACATGGTCGTTGGGGTGGACGCCTCCCGCGGCGATGTACGCCTTGTCCTTGCTGCTGCCGATGGGTGCGTGGCGGCGCAGACACACGATGTTGGCGATCACCTCGTTGGCGTTCATGTTGGTCGAGGTGCCGCTGCCAGTCTGGTAGATGTCGACGGGGAAGTGCTTGGCGATGCCGCCGAAGGAGGGCAGGCCATCTTCGATTTCACGGCAGGCCTCGACGATGGCGTCGGTGCGTTCCTTGGAGAGGCGGCCCAGGCGGCTGTTGGTGCGGGCGCAGCTGGCCTTGAGGATGGCGTAGGCCTTGATGACGGCGGCGGGGACGGGGCGGCCTGAGACGGGGAAGTTGAGGACTGCCCGCTGGGTCGAGGCACCGTAGAGGACGTCTGCGGGTACGGTCATCTCGCCCATCGTGTCCTTTTCGAGGCGGGTGCCTGTCGCCGACTTCGGCTCAATCGACGCGAGGGGCTTGGTCGCGGCTGCCTTGGGGGCTGGCTTACTCGCCGGCCTGGTGGCGGGCTTGGGCTTGGTGGCGGTTTTGGCGGCGTTTGTGGGGCGTTTGGCCATAGGTTCGCGAGTGTACCAAGCGAAATGGAACCGGTGGGGCGGCTGGCGGTATAGGTTGTGGAGGCATCACTGCATGACGTCTGGACGCGCGGACAACTCAAGGCTCGGCAACCTCGCTCATGGCTCGGGTCTTCGCTGGCTCAGGCGGCTGGTGTGTGGCATGACGCTCTGGCTCGCGACGAGCGGCGGTCTAAGCCAAGTGATCGCGCCGCCCGTCGCACTGACGCCCGAGCAAGTCGGGCGAGACCCCGCGTGGCGCGTCCATCGCTTCGCCAAGGCCCGTGCATCCAAAGACTGGATCGTCAAGACGCGGCTTCGCGTGGCGTCGCGCTCGCCCGGCGATGAACTGCTGGCCATGCCCTGTTGCACCGTGCTGGCTTCCAAAGACCAGTATGAGGAGCGGCCGAAGACGATCTTTGAGGATCGCGTGCCGCGATCCGGGCTCGATGGTGTTGAGCATCAGTGGATTGTGCTGCCGCTGGTGACGAGCAATGCGGGGCAGACCATCGACGTCACGACTTTGCGCACGAGGACGCAGCTCGACTGCGATTACCCCGAGATCATCCCGACGTTTGTCGCAACGCCTTCGGGCATGCAGCGAGAGTTTGGCTGGAAGTTCACCGGCCCGGATCTGCCCAAGCGTCCGCGTTTCAATGGATGGGGCTACGCCGATCTCGACGTCGAGTACGCCGCGACCCTGCGTGACGTGCGATTCGATCGCAAGGGCCTCGCGCAGATTCCCTGGCCAAAGGGGCGGCCCGCGGCGTATCCGCCGGAAGCGATGGGTGTGTTCGAGCCGCAGGCCTATCTGGACTTCGCGCCGCAGGCAACCGGCATCGTCCGACCGCTCGACGACAAGCGCGTCGACGCGATGGTGGCGGAGATCGCCCGTCGCGCGAGATTGTCGCTGCGGGAGCGGACCCTGCCTCCTTCCGAAACGGTCTTCCGCATCGCGGACGTGGTCTTCAAGCAGATGAAACGTCGCGGCGACGGCACGCGAGATGTCGGTTCGCCCGGGCAACGCGTCAGGACACAGATACAGCGTGTGCCGAGCGGAAGCCCGGTGCCGCCGCGCAGCGCAATTGGCCCGCTGCGCGATCCAGACACGTTTGCTGGCTTTGAGGTTCGCGATGTGCTGACGGTGTGGAGTGCGGGCAACGCCAGCCAGCCCGAGCGAGCGGCGGTGCTCGTCGCAGCCCTACGAGAGTTTGAGATTCCCGCGCGCCTCATGCTGGGCGTTCGGCTGGATCAGTCCAATCGCGATGAACTGCTGAATCCTCGCAAGGGAATCGAAGTGACTCAGGAGACCAAGGTGCTGCCGGCGGTTGCGCCGACGGGGCCGGATGATCCTGACCGCCCAAACATGCCAGGCAGGCCCGAGTTGCTGGAGGTTCGCACGACGCAGGTTTCCACGCCCGCGACATTGGTCGCGTGGGTTGAATTTGGCCTCTACGACGCCGACGAGCGCGAGCAGCGCATGGTGTGGGTCCCCATCGATCCGGGCACGGGCGGCGGGGACTGGGAGTTTGGCGAGTTGGAGAATGCTGAAAACGTGATCGCGGTCGCCACAAGCTTCTGGCCATCGGGCATCAAGTTTGTCGGACGCGCCAACGACTCTTTGGCAGACTTTGGCGATCGAATGCAGTACTGGGATCACACTCGGACCAACTGGCACCTGCCCGGTGGGTTGTTTGGCATGCAGTCCGCTGCGCCCGTGTTTACCGTGTGCGACTTTGAGTGGCGGGTGTGGGGGCGCAAGACTTCAGCGCGGGAGTTTCGAGATTACGTGCGAGAACGCAGCGTCCCGTGGCCACCCGAGAATGCAAACGCGAGTCCTGACCCAAGCACCCCCGCGACCGACAAGCCCTGACGACTACGCTCGCCCATGCTGCGACTGACCTGTGCGTTGATGATTGCCTTCGCGTGCGTCGCGATCGCTAGCTGCTCGGCGATCGAGCGGAAGGCGTTGCCCGCGGAGCAGCTTGCCAGCGCTCAGCCACTGGGGATTCCAGGGGTTCGGTTCTGGGGTGATGCGGATGGTGACGTTCTGGCGCAGTGGAACAAGGAGAGGCTCGAAAATCAGAAAGCGCTGCTGGTGTCGCAGGGAATTGAACACCTTCCGGCGGCTTCGTACCTCGCGCTCTCGGGCGGTGGCGAGGACGGCGCGTTTGGGGCGGGGATTCTCTGCGGGTGGACTCAGCACGGGACTCGTCCGATGTTCAGCGTGGTGACGGGCGTCTCCGCTGGAGCGTTGATTGCGCCGTTCGTGTTTGCGGGCCCTGAGTACGACCATGTGCTGCGAGAGGTGTTTCGCGAGCTTGATATGGCCAAGGTTGCCCGCTCCAGAAGTATCTTGAGCGGCCTGTTCGGCGATGCGCTCTTTGAAACCCGGCCGCTGCGAGATCTGCTCGAACAGCATATCGATCAGGCCTTCATCGACGTCATCGCCAATGAGTATCGCAAGGGCCGCGGGCTCTGGATCGCGACCACCAACATCGACGCCCAGCGTCCGGTGATCTGGGGATTGGGCCGCATCGCGGCAAGCGGTCATCCTCGCGCGAGGGAATTGTTCATCGACGTCATGCTGGCGTCCGCGGCGATTCCGGGCGTGTTCCCGCCCGTGATGATCGATGTGGAGGTTGATGGCGAACGCTATGACGAAATGCACGTGGATGGAGGCGCGACCACTCAGGTCTTCCTGTATCCCGCCTCTTTCAGCGTCCGCAACTTCGCCCAGAAGAATGCCGCCAGGCGTGAGCGGCATCTGTATGTGATTCGTAACGCTCGCATCGATCCGGTGTACAAGCCAGTGCGACGGAGGACGCTGCCCATTGCGCAGCGAGCGGTCGCAAGTTTGATCTCCAGCCAGGGGGTTGGTGACCTGTATCGCATCTATCTGCTTTGTCTGCGAGATGACATCGACTTCAACCTCGCTTCGATCCCTCGAGAGATCACGGCGGATCATGAGGCGATGTTTGAGGCGACGTACATTCGCAATCTCTTTGACGCGGCGTATGAACAGGCCGCACGTGGTTATGCGTGGCAAAAGGTCCCGCCGGACTTTCAGTCGGAATTGATGGGCACACCGGGCCAGGTGCCAGCGGACCCCTCGCCGACCCGGTAACAAAGCCGACCGGATCGCGGCAACCAAGTGTGAAGGATTCGCGAAAAAGAAACTGTCCGGACTGGGTGCACATCCGGTGCATAACTCGGTGCAAAACCGACGATACAATCTGGACCGGAGAGACCGTTGGCATGCATCCACGCAAGCCACATCTCGGGAAGCACACCGGCGCGGGACGCCCCCGCACCAAAGGTGGTCGCACCGCCCCATCGGGGCTCGACCGCACAGTCGCTGCCGACCATCTTGACGACGCGGCAATCCTGCCTGCGTCCAACGCACCAGCTCATCCAACTACGTCGCAGCCCAGGGCACACGCGATGGCCGCATCGGCTCCCATCGATATGCACTCAACCCCCGAGGGCGGCGACGATGACGCCGCCCTCGATGCGTTACTGAACGGACCCGAAAGCGGCGACGCTCCGGGCGCGCTGGCGTTGGCTGGCGGCGGCGTCATCAGCAGTTCGGAAGCTTCTGGCTTGCACAGCAAGGTGCTGGTGCTCAACCGCGGGTACGCCGCGATGCGGATCGTGTCGGCCAAGCGTGCCTTCTGTCTGCTCGCTCGCAACATCGCGGAAGTCATCCACGTTGATCTCAACTCCGACGGCTCGGGCAGCGGCCAGTACATCAACTACGACTTCGAGAGCTGGGTCGAGATCAGCCAGTTGCAGCGTCAGTTCGAAGCCGAGCGGCACGACTGGATCAAGACGGTCCGGATGGACATCGCCGTGCCCAAGATCATCCGGCTGCTGGGGTACGACCGCTTGCCCGAGCAGGGAGTGAAGCTCAATCGCCGCAACCTGTTCGCACGCGACCGCAACAAGTGCCAGTACTGCGGGCGGATCTTCCCGACCAACGACCTTTCTATCGACCATGTGAACCCGCGCGCCCTGGGCGGCGGAGACACGTGGGAGAATCTCGTCTGCGCCTGCATCCGCTGCAACGCCCGCAAGGGAGGCCGCACACCCGAGCAGGCCAGCATGAAGCTGATCACCAAGCCAGTCCGTCCCAAGCGAAACCCGCTGATCGCCCTTCGCCTGGGCAGCGACAAGTATCAGAGCTGGAAGGCGTTCCTGGATCACGCGTATTGGAGCGTGGAACTGGGCTAAGCGCCCACGAAACGCGCCTGTGAAGAAGCTTCGCACGTCCTGCGATCCGATTCAGCCACGCGATGTGCTTCTACTTCGACCGGATATGCGTGTCCGGTGTGCTCGCCATTCCATCACGTAGGTGCAGCGAACAATCCCCCATGACAACCAATCGGCTGATCGTGACGGTGATGGTGGTGTTCGCGGTGTTGCTCGTGGCCGGCGGAGCTGCGGCGTTCTTTGCCGCGCCGCCCGAGGCGAATCCCAAGACGGCCCTGATCATCCCGGGTACTTGCGCTGCTGTGATGCTGCTCGCTGCGGCGATCACGGCGGCTGGCATTCGCCGCGGCAGTTCGCGGATGGCGATGATCGGCGGGCACGTGGGCATGGTGCTGCCGTTCCTGTTTGCGCTGCTGTTCCTGCCGCCCGCGATGGCGCGGACCAAGGCCAATCGCAACTACCCGGAAGCCAAGGTCGCGTATGACCGGGCAGTCGCTGACGGCGCGAAGTTTGCGACCGAGGACGATCGCGAGACGTTCTTTCGCGAGCGAAAGAGCCCGGACCATGATCAGACGTATCTGGTCGTGACGCTCTGGTCTCTGATAGGGCTGAGTGCGGTTGCCGGCGTCACGCTGGTCGCTCTTGGCTTGCGCTCGCGTCGCGAGGCACTGCGAGCCCGCGCTTCAGAATCGCGACCGTGAGGGAGACCGACGCTAGAGCCGTTCCCACAGACCCGCCTCCTGGGCCTCGCGGCCTGCTGATGCCCCATACACGTTCTCAAGGGCACTGCGATGCGGCATCTCAGCATCACTCTGCGGGAGGTGATGCTGTATGAGCTCGATGTAGTCGCGCATGAAGAACTCGAGTGTGAACGGCCCATCATCGCCGCGAACCCCTTCGATGGAAATGGTGTGGCGGAGCAGATGCTCAGGCGCATACTCGATGACATATGCGAACTGCTCGTTGTACGACTCAAACAGCCTGACGAGCAACTGCCCATCCGCCCGCAGGCAATGCTGTGCGTCGGTCCAGTGGTTCTGGGAACAGCCGGGAATGACAGGGTGCGGCTGCTCGATTGTCCGAGCAAATGTCGGGTGGTGGTTGCTCGCGGAGTCGATGAGGTGTCCCAGTACTTCGATCTTGCTCCACTCTGGCGGATATGAATTGGCTCGGACGTCTGCGGACGAAAGACGAAGCAGGCGTGGGACGGCGATACGGACCGTATCTGGGCGGCGCTGGGCAACGTCACGCACGACGCCTGGTACTCGCATCAGAGAAAACGCCACCCATGCTCAGCGGACGGCGTTGAATCGACTCGGCGAAGCTGGGTTCGTTGCAAACGCGACACTTCCTGACGGTCGCGCTTCGTTTACCACCGCGAAGCTCTGCCCCCGCCAAGACTCGGCAGCGTCGTCTGCATCCCCAGCATCGGGGCCAGCGGCAGCAGCCCAAACGCGAGGACCACGCCCAGAAGCCCCGTGTAGATCGCGCTCAGGCATCGCGTCCATGTCTGAAACCACAGATCCCACGTCAGCGGATCCAACACCCACGCCCGCAGCGTGAAAACGCACACGAGCACGACCGCGCTCGCCAGCGCTCCGGTGCCCGCGAGGAATCCGAGCGTGAGCGGATTGCGCCGGATGGTCGAGCCGCGGACGAGCATGATGATCTCGCAGCCGACGAGGAACCCGAGCATGTGGGGCCCCAGAATTCGCACATCGGCAAGACTGTCGCGCAGCGGCAGCACACTGAGCAAGTCCATCATCAGCCCCACGCCGAGCGCGGTCCACCGAACCACCGGAGGCGAAGCAAACATCGCTACCAAAGTGACGCAGCAGAAGACGAAGCTTGGCGCGATGGGCAAGTCGCGGAGCCGCAAGGCTTCCTTGAGGCCCACCTCAAGCCCCAGCGCGATCCACAGCAGCAGTACGAAGAGGGCGCGATTCATCGCGGGCCTCCTTGTGTGCTTCGCCCGCCGCTGGGCAACCCCGCATCCTGCATCCGCGGCGGGATCTGCAGCACGACCTCACTGACCTTCAGCAGATCGCCCACGATGGGCCGCACCACGACCAGCTTTCGCAGTGGCTGGCGGGGCGAGGGCTCAACACGCTCCACCGTGCCCACCAGCAGCATCTGGGCGTGCATCGGCCAGCGGCTGGGGTCCGCGAGCCGCACTTCATCGCCCGGCGCGGGCTGGTACGGCTGCTGCGTCGCGGGATCGAGTTTGTCTTCAACATCGCCAATCAGCGTGCCATCGCCCACGGGCTTGAGCTGCGTGCGCAGGCCGCCGGGCATGTCCTTGGCGAGCACGATCGCGTCGAGGTTGCCGCTCGCGGGCGAGGTGATGGGCAGAATGGTCGCCGCGCGGGGGCGAACGCCCGTGACACGCCCCAGCAGGTGCGCGAACTGCACCGTCGCGACCGTGCCGACGTCGATCCCTTGCTGGCTGCCTGCGCGGATGAAGAGCGAGGGACTGTTCACGTCCGCCGAAACGCCAGTGACCTTCGCCGCGAGTTGGTTCATGCCGCTCGCCGCGTCGGCGGGGCGCACCCGGGCCTGCTCGAGCAGCGTGCGCAGCCGCTCGTTCTCGTCGAGTTGCTGCAGAAGCTTGGTGCGAAGTTCCTGGTTGTCGTTCTCGAGCGAGGCAAGCCGCGAATCACTTGGCGGCGGCGGCACGGGCTTAAGCCAGCGGTGCAGTCGCGACACCGGCCCAGCCAGAGGCGACACCAACACCTCCGCGACGCCCGCGACCGGCGTCACCCATCCCTGCCACGTCGCGGGAATCACCAGCGCGAGCACGCACGCAAGGCCGATGCACGTCGGCTGGAGCGAGCGCTGCTTGGGGAAGGAGAGGCGCTGCATGGGGGAAGAGAGACGATGAGACGGAGAGAAAAGAGACGAAGAGATGAAGGCAGAGAACTCAACAGGGCGAAGACACGAAACCGTGGGCACTCCGTCTCTTCGTCTCTCCTTCTCTTCGTCTCTTCTCACCCAACGTCATTCTCAAGATTCGCCTTGAGCTGCTCGAAGTTCTCGAGGTACAGGGCCGTGCCGCGGGCCACGCACGTGAGCGGGTCGTCGGCGAGCTTGGTGGGCAGGCCCGTGGCCTTTTCCACTACCTGCGGCAGGTTCCGCAGCAGGCTCCCGCCGCCAGCCATCATGATGCCGTTCTCGACGAGGTCCGCCGCGAGTTCCGGCGCGGCCTTTTCGAGGGTGCGGGTGACGGCTTCGGTGATGGCGGTAACCGGTTCCATCAGGGCGGCGCGGACTTCTTCGCTGGTGACTTCGGTCTTGCGGGGCAGGCCGCTGATCATGTCGCGACCGCGCACTTCCATCGTCATTTCTTCCGGCAGCGGCGCGGCGGAGCCGATCTCGATCTTGATGCGTTCGGCGGTCTGCTCGCCGATCATCATGTTGTACGTCCGCTTCATGTGGTTGATGATCGCTTCGTCCATGTCATCGCCTGCCACGCGGACGGACTGGCACTCGGCGATGTCGCCCAGCGACAGAATCGCGACTTCGGTGGTGCCGCCGCCGATGTCCACGATCATCGAGCCTTGGGCTTCGAGGAACGGAAGGCCAGCGCCGATAGCGGCGGCGAGCGGTTCTTCGATCAAGTAGGTCATGCGAGCGCCAGCGCGGGCGGCGGAGTTGAACACCGCGTGCTTTTCGACGGCGGTGATGCCGCTGGGAACGCTGATCACGACGCGGGGCCCGAAGATGCGATTCTTCCCGTTCACCTTTCGGATGAAGTATCCGAGCATCGCCTCGGTGATCTCAAAGTCGGAGATGACGCCGTCCTTGAGCGGACGGATCGCGCTGATGGCTCCGGGCGTCTTGCCCAGCATCTGCTTGGCCACCCAGCCTACGGCTTCGCCATCCTGGCACACGCGGTTGGTGCCCTTCCATACGGCGACAACCGATGGCTCGTTGAGCACAATGCCCTGTCCGCGCACTGCAACCAATGTGTTGCATGTGCCCAGGTCGATGCCCATATCCACGCTGAACATGCCCCGCAAGCGATCGAATAGCACGCCGCTCATCCTTCCTCGCACCCGCCCCAGCCAGAACTGGTTCTCAGCAGTGTGTGCGCACCTATCCCCGTGCGTTCGAGCCGCGCTGATGGCCGGGGAAAGGCCGCCAGCGCCAAGAACCGGCCTCCGGCCGATTGGCAGGGGAGATTATGTGCGATTTCCCGTCGGGGCGAGGGGACATGCGCCGGATTTGCGCGTGAATTTGGGCTTTTCTGGGGTGGGGAGAAGCTGTTGGTAGAACCGCCAGCTGGGCTAATGGGGTGGGTTGGCAAGGTTCGCGAGGCGAGGTTCGGGCGGCGCGGCGTGATCCGCCGATGCACTGCCCATGATTGAATTGCTTGTCTTGGGCGGCTTGATTCTGGCCATGCTTCTTGCGTCGGAAGTGGGGTTTCGTGCGGGGTGTCGGAGCAAGATGGGGGCTGATGATCGCTCGCAAGTGGGGGTGCTGCAAGGTGCAATGCTCGGGCTGCTGGGCTTGCTGCTGGGGTTCGCGTTCTCAGGGGCGACGAGCCGGTTCATGGAGCGTCAGCAGGTGATCGTCGGGGAAGCCAACGCGATGGGCACGGCTTTTTTGCGGGCTGACTTGCTGCCCGAGGCGACGGCGGCGGAACTGCGGACGCACCTGCGGGCGTACGCGGACAAGCGGATAGAGCTGTTTCGTGAGACAGGCTTGTCGGAATCGAGGCAGCTTCACGCGGAGTTGGCTGGGATGCACGCGAAGTTGTGGGAGGCGGGGCGGGCGGGGGTCGCGGCAAAGCCTGAGGTGACGATGGCGGTGTTGCCGCCGATCAACGAGGTGATTGATCTTCTGGGCACACGCAACGCGATGACGCGGCTGCACATGCCCTGGTCGGTGGTGGCGGTGCTGGTCGCCGCCGCGGCGATTGCGATGGGAACGATCGGGTATGGCAGCGGACTAGTCAAGCGACGACCTCGCGCCCTCGCGATGAGCTTCGCGGCCCTGATTGGGATCGTGATGTGGGTGACGATGGACCTGGACTATCCGCGAGTGGGATTGATCCAACTCAGCGAGCAGCCGTTGGTGGATGCGCGGGAAGCGATGGGGAAGTAGGCTCAGAGTGAGAGGGAACACGGCTGGAGGAACCGAGGCACTCGGAGTCAGCCGTGCCGCACGTGCCAGGGAAACGCTACGCCGTTCACGCTCACGCTGTCATGGGCCCTGCGATCTTCGTCGGGCGCTTGCGGGTTGTACGCGTGCGTCACGTAGTACAAAAGCCCCGCGCGTTCGTCGCCCACGGTTGCCGCGCCGTGCCAGAGCGGCGGTGGAATCACCATGATGCCCGGGCGCTTCTCGCCAATCACCAGCAGCCATGCTGTGTTGTCGGTTTCGCGGAAGACGCCGACCTTGATGTGGCCCTGCAGGCACATCCAGAAGTCGGTCTGGTGCTTGTGGCGGTGCCAGGCCTTCACGACGCCCGGGTATTGAACGCTGTAGTTGATCTGCCCGTTGGGGCCCATCACGCCCTGCATCTGGTTCATCAGTGAGTAGCCGCGATCGTCGGCGAAGTAGTTCGCGGGGACGAAGATCGGCTCCCCTTCCTTCTTCGCGTGCTCCCACGCGGCGGGCAGGTCGGCATTGGTCCAGACTTTGGGGCTGAGGGTCTTCATGGTGTGATTGGCAGAGTATCGGCGGATCAAGGGGACGAGTGGCAACGGTTGGGGTCAGATCTTGCGGATTGAATCGGTTGTGCGGGCTTCACCGGCGGCAGTTACACTGTCCAGCGTTCTATTGCGGGGCTCGAACGAGTGAGGGTGCATGGCGAATCACGACCCAACCCCAACCAGTCAGCCCACGCTCGACGGCCCGGGCATGACCGCGCCTGTGGACGGAGTGGACCAAGAAGGCCCCGGCTCAGTCATCGGGCCATACAAGCTGCTCACGCTGATCGGCGAGGGTGGCTTCGGTTCGGTCTTCCTTGCCGAGCAGGAGCGACCGGTGCGCCGCCGGGTTGCCCTCAAGATCATCAAGCTGGGCATGGACACGCGCCAGGTCGTCGCCCGCTTTGAGCAGGAGCGGCAGGCGCTGGCGATGATGGACCACCCGCACATCGCCAAGGTGCTGGACGCTGGGGCGACGAAAGTGGGGCGGCCCTTCTTCGTGATGGAACTGGTCCAAGGCGAGCCGATCGTGGGCTACTGCGACAAACGAAACGTGAGCCTCCGCGAGCGGCTCGAACTGTTCGCCCAGGTCTGCGCCGCCGTGCAGCACGCCCACACGAAGGGCATCATCCACCGCGACATCAAACCCAGCAACGTTCTCGTCAGTGAAGTAGACGGCAAGCCCAGCGTCAAAGTCATCGACTTTGGCATCGCCAAGGCAACCAACGCGCGCCTCACCGAGAAAACCCTGTTCACCGAACATCGGGGCCTGGTCGGCACTCCCGAATACATGAGCCCCGAGCAAGCCGAGGGCTCTGCGGACATCGACACCCGCACCGACGTTTATTCCCTGGGCGTGATGCTGTACGAACTCGTGACGGGCTCGACCCCATTCCTGGGCGACCAACTCCGCTCCGCCGCGTATGGCGAGATGCAACGCATCATCCGCGAGGTTGATCCGCCCCGACCAAGCGCGCGCCTGAGCCAGAGCGGCGCGACGCTCGCCACCATTGCAGCCCGCCGGCGCGTGGAGCCGGCCCAACTCGAGCCGATGGTGCGGGGCGAGCTCGACTGGATCGTGATGAAGGCGATGGAGAAGGAACGCTCGCGGCGGTACGAAACCGCACGGGGGCTCGCGCTCGACATCGAGCGATACCTCTCGGGCGACGCCGTCTCCGCCGTGCCGCCCAGCGCGGGCTACCGGCTCAAGACGTTCGTCCGTCGCCATCGCGTGATGGTCGCGGCGGGCGGCTTGGTCACCGCCGCGTTGTTGCTGGGGGTTGCGGGCACCACGGCCGGCATGATCAAAGCCAACCGCGCCCGAGAGGCGGCGGTGCTGAGTGAGCAGGAAGCTCGCACCCAAGCCCAGCGCGCCAACACGGCAGAGCAGGAAGCCAAGGCAAGACTCGATGAGTCCGAAGCGACCGTCAAGTTCCTCGACGACATGCTCGCCGCCGCCGACCCTGCGACCAAGGGCAAGGACGTGCCCGTACGTGCCATTCTTGACGAAGCGTCCGGCACAGTTGGGACAACGTTTGCTGATCGCCCCCGCGTTGCCGCGCGCCTGCATGCGACGATCGGCCGCACTTACGTCGGCCTGGGCGCGTATGACGTCGCGGAGTCGCACATGCGAAACGCGTACGCGATCCGGAAACGCGAGTTGGGCGAGAACAGCCCCGACACCTGCAACGCTCTCAATGACCTGTGCTCGTACATGGTCAAAGCCGGATTGCCAGAGGCAGAGGAGACGATTCGACGAGCGATCGCGCAGCAAGAGTCGCTGTTTGGTCGCCGACACTTGATCACGCTCAAGAGCGTGGACAACCTGGTGCTGCTCATGACTTCTCAGAGCCGCGCGAACGAAGCGGTGGACCTTGCGAAGGAGGTCATGGACGGCCGTGTCGCGCTGCTGGGCGAGAACAACCTTGAAACAGTCGCGGCCATCAATTCGTTGGCGACGGTGTACGCGGAGGTGCAGAGAGCAGATGAATCCGAGTCGCTGTTTGACCGCGCAATTGAGGCCCAGCGTGCGCTTGCAGGTCCGGAGCATCCATACACGCTGACGATTCGTGGCAACTTGGCGTGGATGCTGTACTGGACGTCGATGGAGGAAGATTACGGAAAGTCCGAACGAACTCGAAAGCGACTCGAGCGAGCCAAGACCATCAATGAAGAAGTGCTGCAAGCGCGGTTGCGAGTGCTGGGCGAGGATCATCAGGACACGCTGACGTCCTTGGGCAACCTTCGATCGGTGTACGCTGGTTTGGGCCTTCGAGAGCAGGCGGTTGCGCTGGGCCGGCGCGAGGTCGAAGCGTCCGTCCGTGTCCTGGGTGAGGAGCACCCCGACACGCTTGTCGCACTCGCGAACTTCGGCAACACGCTCCGCGGCGAAGATCGCTGCGATGAAGCTCTGCCATATCTGGAACGCGCGGTGCGAGGCTCGCGCAAAGTGCTGCCCGCCGAAAATCCGGGCACGGCGTACACCCTCGGCTGGTATGGCAGTTGCCTCGCAAGCCTCGGACGATTTGCCGACGGCGAGGCGGCCCTGCTCGAAGCCCACGCGATCATCACACGCATTCAAGGCGAAGACAGCCGGGTTGGCCAGCAGATGGCGATCAACCTCACTGAGCTTTATGAAGCGTGGGACAAGAGCCAGCCGGGCAAGGGCTACGCGGAGAAGGCGACCACGTGGCGAGCACGCGGGCCCAAGTAGAGCCGCCAGCAGACGAGCGGCATGCGACGAATACCGTTGTCCATGATGCAGACGACGCGAGTGGTGCAGCGCAACACGCGGGAGCGAGGAGTCGTCGTGGGGGCGGGCTTCCTCGCGTGCTTTGTAGTTGTTGCCGTTACCCTGCTCGCGTCGTGCGCCGAGCGAGCCCCTGTTGCGAACTCTCCTGACGCGACGAACCAGCAAGGTGCGGGCGATCAGAATACCGCGACTTGGGACGAAAGCCTCCTGCCCCGCTTCGCGATGGAAGTCTCTCGCCCCGACCTCGCCGCCCGCGGTTCAGTGGGTCGTCAAGTCGCCAACTTGAAGGTCACAACCCTCGCTGGCGCCACGTACATGCTCGAAGACCTCCTCGCGGGCAAGCGAGGCATAGTCATCGCCATGGCCAGCGTCGACTGCCCGATCGCGAAGAAGTACGCGCCTCGTATGAGCGCTATTGAGCGTGAGAACGAAGGTCAGTTCGCTTTTGTGCACATCAATACGGTCGATGGTGAGACGCTGGAAGCGATCCGAGAGGCCGTCAAGGACACCGGGTTTCGTGGCGCATACGCACGCGATATCGACGGCTCAATTCGCCGCGAACTCGTGCCCAAGACCACCACCGAAGTCTTCGTGCTCGACGCCAATCGCGTCCTGCGATATCGCGGCGCAATCGACGACGGTTTTCGCTTCGGCGGCGCGGCTTCTGAGGTCCGGAGGGCGTTTCTGCGGGACGCGCTGCGCTCCCTCGCAGCGAGCGAATCGCCCAAAGTCACCATGACACAGGCGCCCGGCTGCCTGGTAGACATCCCGGCGGACGCAGGCGATCGTCAGACGCTGATCGCGTCATCCGACGGGACCAGCAACGCCGCGATCACGTTCTATCCGCAGGTCGCCGACGTACTTGCCCGCAATTGCATCGAGTGTCACGCCACGCGCGGAGCCGGCCCCTTTCGCCTTGCCACGCCGGCGGATCTCGAAGGCCGCATGAGCATGGTTGCGGCGGTCGTGCGCGAGGGCGTGATGCCGCCCACGCACGGGCTGGCGTGGTCGGGCGAGTCGGCGCTCGTCAAGGCGCGGATGATGTCGCGCGAGGACCGCGAGACGCTGCTTGCGTGGCTGGATTCGGGGCGAGCAATCGGGGTTGCCCCGCGTTCCTCAACAAGCACGCCGGTGCCGGGCGCCGGATCGCTCGCCGACAACACCTGGGCTATCGGCACGCCCGATCAGATTCTCGTTGCGCCGGGTCCCGTGCTTAGCACCGACGGCCCGCCCGTTTTCGGCCGCTTCCTCGTGCCCGTCAACAACGACAAGGACGAATGGGTCACGGCGATCGAAACCCGCCCGACCATGCACGACTCTATCGACACCGCGAAGATCTGGCTGTTGCGAGCGGGCGACAGGTTGCCTGGGCCAGGCGACTTGCCTCGTGATGCGGAGTTGTTCGCCACGTTCAGCAAGCCCGAGCGGGTGGTGCGGTATGAGGGCAAGCGGCTGCTGCCGGCGGGGAGCGTGCTGGTGGTGGATGTGCTGGCGCGGCCGACGGGAAAGGAGACACGGGCGAATCTACGGATCGCGATGAAGTTTGCGGGGACGGAAGAGTCGACGCGAGCGGCCGATGGGGCGCGCGCGCAAGTGAGCGTGGTGGGCATTGCCCCAGAGCATCTTTCCATCGCGCCTGGGGGGCGCGATGCGAGGGTGCAAGCGGTTCGCACGTTTGACTCGCCCGTTCGCATCGTCGCTCTGACCCCTGTGCTGGGGCAGCGCGGGCAGGAGGTGATGGTCGAATTGCAGGAACCAGGCAAGCCGACGGTCACACTTCTTGATTTGCGCCGGTGGGATTGGCGGTGGTTGATTCGGTATCCGCTGGCGCGACCTGTGGAAGTCGCGGCGGGCGGCAAGATCGTGGTGCGGGCGCGGTTGGACAATTCCGAGGGCAATCCGGCAAATCCAGACTCCAGCGCTCGTGTAAGTCTCGGAGCGGGCGCCGGGCGGGAAGTGGTGTATGTGGGCGTCGAAACGACACCGGAAGCGACGGCGCGAAGGTAGCCGGATCGTGTCAGTGCGATGACGAACAGCAGGCCTGAGCGGTCAGCCAGTCTGCTGGCGCGAGCCCCCTCTCTGTTAGGAATGCGAACGGTAGTAGGGGAGGGTAAACCCCATGGTTGATGGAGTTGTGCGTCCGCAAACGTTTCTCTGCAGTATACTGGTTCCGATGAGAAGGTGGACTTTCCTTCAGTACTGCGCGCTGATGACCTCGGTTGCGTGTGGCTCTGCAATGGGCCAAGCGTGTTGCGCGAGCGGCGGCCGCGCGGGCCTGTTGAAGGTCGCGGCGCAGCCATCTGCGGCTGAAACCGACAAACCCTTGACGGCTGACGCTCCCAAGCCAGGAATGGTCTGGATTCCCGGCGGCGAGTTCAGCATGGGCTGTGACAGCAAACTTGCGAGGCCGGATGAGCAGCCGATCCATCGCGTGCGGGTTAGTGGGTTCTGGATGGACCAGACCGAAGTGACCAACGCCCAGTTTGCGGATTTTGTCAAAGCGACCAACTACAAGACGGTTGCAGAGCGGCCGGTGGACTGGGAGGAACTGAAGAAGCAGGTGCCGGAGGGCACGCCCAAGCCAGATGATGCGCTGCTGCAGCCGGGATCACTGGTTTTTACGCCGCCAGCGCAGCCGGTGAGCACGGCGAACGCGGCGGCGTGGTGGACGTGGACCATCGGGGCGAACTGGCGGCATCCGACCGGGCCGGCAAGCACGATCGAGGGGTTGGAGAACCACCCTGTCGTGCACATCGCACATGAAGACGCGGTGGCGTATGCGAAGTGGGCGGGGAAGCGGCTGCCGACGGAGGCGGAGTGGGAGTTTGCGGCGCGGGGCGGGCTTGATCGCAAGGTCAACAGTTGGGGCGATGAGCCGGTGGACGCGAAGCGGTGCAACACGTGGCAGGGGCACTTTCCGGATCAAAATACCGCCGAGGATGGGTTCAAGGGCACTTCGCCCGTCAAGACGTTTGCGCCCAATGGCTACGGGCTGTATGACATGGCTGGCAACGTGTGGGAATGGTGCTCGGACTTGTATCGTCCGGACACGTACGCCCGCCAGTTGCTGCTTGCGGGCGGGCCGCAGGTCGTGATCGACAATCCCAAGGGACCCGAGCGATCGCTGGACCCTCGCAGCCCGCACGCGCCGGAGAGCCGCGTGCATCGGGGCGGGTCGTTCCTGTGCAATGACAGCTACTGCGCGAGCTATCGCCCCGGGGCGAGGATGGCCGCGCCGCCCGACACGGGGTTGCAGCATCTGGGGTTCCGCTGCGTGATATCGCCCGAAGATCGCACTCGTTCTGAAGTTTCCACGCCTCAATCCAAGGAGTCTGTGAAGTGATGAGACGCTGTTTTACCGTGGCCGCGTTGGTTGTTTGCAGTGGGGCTCTGGTGTGGGCGCAGCCTGATCTTGATCGCAGCGCGTTGCCCATTCCCGAGCCAGCCGTGACGCCGATCACGGAACTGGACGCGCGGAACGCCAAGGCGCCGGCTCGCTTCGAGGTGAAGGCGCCGGCGAACGCGCCCAACGTCGTGATCGTGCTGATCGACGACATGGGTTTCGGCGTCAGCAGCGCGTTTGGCGGCCCGGTGCGGATGCCCACGTTCGAAATGCTCGCCTCAGGCGGGCTGCGGTATAACCGTTTCCACACGACGGCGCTGTGCAGCCCGACGCGCGTTGCGCTGTTGACGGGACACAACCACCACGCCAACAACGCAGGCGCGATCATGGAGTTGGCGACGGCGTTCCCGGGCAACACGGGCATTCGCCCTCTCAACATCACGCCTCTGGCGAACATCCTGCGGCTCAATGGCTACAGCACCGCAGCGTTCGGCAAGTACCACGAGACGCCACCTTGGGAAGTTTCGGTCTCGGGCCCTTACGACCGCTGGCCGACCGGCTCGGGATTTGACAAGTTCTACGGCTTCATCGGCGGGGAGACCAACCAGTGGGCGCCGGCGATTTACGACGGCGTGACCCGCGTCGAGCAGCCCAACACGCCCAACTACCACTTCACGACCGACATGACCAACCAAGCGATCAACTGGGTCAGCGCTCAGCAGTCGCTCACGCCCGACAAGCCGTTCTATATGTACTTCGCGCCCGGCGCGACGCACGCGCCCCACCATGTGCCCAAGGAGTGGATCGCCAAGTACAAGGGTCAGTTCTCGCAGGGCTGGGACAAGCTCCGCGAGGAAACGTTCGAGCGCCAGAAGAAGATGGGCATCATTCCGCCCGACACCAAGCTCACGCCCAGGCCCAACGAGATTCCGGCGTGGGAGGACATGAACGCCGACCAGAAGCGGCTCTTTGAGCGTCAGATGGAGGCATATGCGGGCTTCGCAGAGCACACCGACGCGGAAGTCGGACGGCTGGTGCGCCAGTTGGCGGAGATCGGGGAACTGGACAACACGCTGTTCTTCTACATCGCGGGCGACAACGGCGCCAGCGCGGAAGGCGGCCCCGAAGGCTCCTACAACGAAATGATGGCTCTCAACGGCGTCATTGGCAAGGCCGAGCAGATGATGCCCCACATCGACACTTGGGGCGGGCCCACGACCTTCCCGCACTTTGCGATCGGCTGGGCGTGGGCGTGCAACACGCCCTTCCAGTGGACCAAGCAGGTCGCCAGCCACTTTGGCGGCACTCGCAACGGGATGGTGATGCACTGGCCCGAGGGCATCAAGTCCACGGGTCAGATCCGGTCGCAGTTCCACCATGTCGTGGACGTCGCGCCCACCGTGCTCGAAGCCGCGAAGATTCCTCAACCCAGCACCGTGAACGGCATTCCCCAGCGCCCGATGGACGGTGTCTCGATGCTGTACTCCGCGGAAGCTCCCAAGGCCCCGGATCGCCGCACCACGCAGTACTTTGAAATGTTCGGCAATCGCGGCATCTACCACGAAGGGTGGGTCGCGTGCACGCGTCACTCGATTCCCTGGGTGCTGAGCGTGAAGCTGCCTGCCTTGGATCAGGATGTGTGGGAGCTCTACCACGTTGATCAGGACTTCAGCCAGGCCAACGACCTCGCAAAGCAGAATCCCGAGAAGCTCAAGCAGTTGCAGGAGGTCTTCACCAAGGAAGCCATCCGCAACCACGTCTTCCCGATCGACGACCGCCGGTCCGAGAGATTCATGGCGTCCATCGCGGGACGGCCCGACCTGCTCGGCGGCCGCAAGTCGATGACGGTGTATCCCGGCATGGCTGGGATGCTCGAGAACGCCTTCATCAACGTCAAGGGCGTCCACCACACGGTGACGGCGGACGTAGAACTGAGCGACGCCAAGACGAACGGCGTCATCATCGCACAGGCGGGCTACTTCGGCGGCTGGACCTTGTACATGAAGGACGGCAAGGCCGCTCACGAATACAACTTCTTTGGGCTCGAGTGGACCAAGGTCGGCGCTGACGCCGCCCTGCCGCCCGGCAAACACTCGATCCAATACGAGTTCATTCCCGATTCCAAGCAGCCGGGCGCCGGCGGCAAGTCGATCCTGCGGGTCAATGGATCGGTGGTGGCAGAGGCGAAGGTTCCGAAGACCCAGCCGTTCATGTTTTCTGCTGATGAAGGTGTGGACGTCGGTCTCGACGCTGAGACCGCCGTGTCCAAGGAGTACGCGCAAGGCAACAACTCATTCACCGGTCGCATCGTGAAGGTGGTTGTCGAGCAGAAGTAGGTTCGAGTGTCAGGCTTGCTGAGACAGTTTGAGCGACTTGCGCTGACTGCCTCATCGTCATTGCACAGAAAGGATCGTTCTTATGAGTAGGCTTCTCTTGGTCTTGTTGGGTGCGCTGTGCCTCGCGTCAGCGTTCACGTCCCAGGCGGCGGCACAGACCGCCGCCAAGCCCAACATTCTGGTCATCTGGGGTGATGACATCGGCGGCTTCAACATCAGCGCGTACAACATGGGCATGATGGGCTATCGCACGCCCAACATCGACCGCATCGCCAAGGAAGGTGCCCTGTTCACCGATTGGTACGGCGGTCAGTCGTGCACCGCCGGGCGAGCGGCCTTCATCACCGGCCAGTCTCCCATCCGCACGGGCCTGACCAAGGTCGGCCTGCCCGGCGCGCCCGAGGGCATGAAGAAGGAAGATCCCACCATCGCGACGCTCCTGAAGGCGCAGGGCTACATGACCGGCCAGTTCGGCAAGAACCACCTTGGCGACCGCGACGACATGCTCCCCACCGCGCACGGCTTCGATGAGTTCTTCGGCAACCTTTACCACCTCAACGCCGAGGAAGAACCCGAGAACCCAGACTATCCCAAGGATCCCGAGTTCAAGAAGAAGTTCGGCCCGCGCGGCGTGATGCACAGCTTCGCCGATGGCAAGATCACCGACACCGGCCCGCTCACCCGCAAGCGCATGGAAACCATCGACGAGGAAGTCACCGTCAAGGCCTTGGACTTCATGGAGCGCGCCGCCAAGGCCAACAAGCCCTTCTTCCTCTGGTGGAACTCCACCCGCATGCACGTCTTCACGCACCTCAAGCCCGAGTCTGAAGGCAAGACCGGCCTGGGCGTCTACGCCGACGGCATGGTCGAGCACGACGGACACGTCGGCCAGGTGCTCGACAAGCTCAAGGCCCTCGGCCTCGAAGACAACACTATTGTGATGTACTCGACCGACAACGGCGCCGAGACCTTCACTTGGCCCGACGGCGGCACCACCATGTTCCGCGGCGAGAAGAACACCAACTGGGAAGGCGGCTACCGCGTCCCGTGCCTGATCCGCTGGCCCGGCACCATCAAGCCCGGCACCGTCATCAACGACATCGGCTCCCACGAAGACATGCTGATGACCTTCGTCACCGCTGCTGGCGACACCACCGCAAAGCAAGACCTGCTCAAGGGTCGCATGATCGGTGACAGAAACTTCAAGGTCCACCTCGATGGCTACGACCTCGCCCCCGCGCTCCGCGGTCAGTCGGCGTGGCCTCGCAAGGAGTTCATCTACTGGACCGACGACGGCAGCGTCGCCGCCCTCCGCTACGGCAACTGGAAGGTCACCTTCCTGGCCCAGGAAGCCGAGGGGCTCAGGGTCTGGCAGCAGCCTTTCGTTGAGCTGCGTGCACCCTTGCTCACGAACCTCCGCATGGACCCCTTCGAGCGCGCCGAGCACGAGAACGCCATGGGCTACCAGCGCTGGTACATGGACCGCATGTTCATGATCGCGCCAGCCGGTGCCTACGTCGGCCAATGGCTCCAGAGCTTCAAGGAGTTCCCCCCGCGCCAGAAGCCCGGCAGCTTCAACCTCGAGCGAGTGATGGAAGCAGTCTCCAGCCCGCAGGGTGGCGGTCGCTAACAACGCAACTTGAATCACAAAGCGGCGACGGACACGTCGCCGCTTTGTTTTCAGCGGGGATCACCGGTGACTCGTTGGCGATCAGGCATCGCAACGGCATATGGAGTTCACATATGAAGTCTTCAGGCTTTTTCAGCCAGTTCGCACGGCTCGCCCTGCCGCTGGTTGGCTCCATCATGGGCCTCGCGGTGTCGGGATGCGCGACGAACCCGCTGCCCTCGTGGAATCAGACTCCGACGACTGCGAGCATTCGCAGCTTCGTCGACTCCGTCACCGCGACAGGCAGTCCGAAGTTCGTGCCGCCCGCGGAACGCATTGCGGTTTTTGACAACGACGGCACGCTGTGGGCGGAGCAGCCCGCGTACGCGCAGCTCTACTTCGCGATCGACCGCGTGAAGGCGATGGCGCCGCAGCATCCGGAGTGGAACGACACCGAGCCGTTCAAGTCGATTCTCGCGGGCGACATCAAGGCCGCGTTGGCGGGCGGGGAGCATGCCATTCTGCAGATCATCGCGGCGACGCACTCTGGCATGACGACCGAGGAGTTTGAGGGGCAGGTCAGGGACTGGATTGCGACCGCTCGCCACCCGCAGACGGGCCGACTCTTCACCGAGATGGCGTATCAGCCCATGATCGAACTCCTTGCGTACCTGCGCGGGCACGGCTTCAAGACCTACATCGTCTCCGGCGGCGGGATCGAGTTCATCCGCCCATGGTCAGAGGCTGTGTACGGCATTCCGCCCGAGAACGTGATCGGTTCGAGCGTCAAGACCAAGTGTGAACTGCGCGATGGTTCGCCGGTCCTGGTCAAGCTGCCCGAGCTTGGAAGCCTGGATGACAAGGAAGGCAAGCCGATCAATATCAATCTGCACATCGGCCGCCGACCCATCGCGGCGTTCGGCAACTCCGACGGGGACCTTGCGATGCTGCAATGGACCGCCGCTCGGGATGGGGCGAGCCTGTGCGTCCTGATCCACCACACCGATGCGGAAAGGGAGTGGTCATACGACCGCGCGTCGCACGTCGGTCGGCTTGATAAGGCGCTGGACGAGGCCCGACGAGACGGCTGGACTGTGGTCAACATGAAGCAGGACTGGTCGCGGGTGTTCGTCGAGAAGGAGTGATGGGTGATGAAACGACAACCCCCGCGTCTTGCAACTCGGGAGTTGTCACGATTGAGGACGGGGAGAGGTGTGACGAATTGTCGTCCGGGCCCATTGACAGCAGGAGCCCCGGCGGAGTTGATCAGGGTGCTGGAAAGCGGCGGTGCGAGAGATTTGGTGCACTCGCAAACTCATGGCGCAAGCCGCAGTTGTTTGGTTCGATATCTCGCGGAGAACCCGCTGGGTGTGACAAGAAATGGAGAAGCCAATGAAGATTGTTCGATTTGCGTTCGCGGTTCTTTCGGCTGCCCTTTGTGCGTCATGTGCCCAACGGACAGCGCCCGTTGCAAGCACGCAGACAACCGCTGCGGAGCCCAAGGTGCTTGCCGATGGAGCGAACGCCAAGTCCGTTCGCGTTGACGGCACCCACAAAGTCCGCTTCATCGAAGTGTTCCTCGCCCACCGCGATCCCAAGACCGGCAGTCTGATCGCCGAGTGCTACAACTCCATGTTCACGGCCGACGGCATTCCTGCCTCCAGGGACACCGCTCCCCAGCAATTCGTCGAAGGCCTCGACTTTGACCGCATGAAGCGCGAGTACAACGTGCTCGGCGCGTCGCTGAATGGTCCCAAGCTCTGGTTGCCCAACTGGACCGAAATCGAGTGTGGCGTTGAGAGGGACTTTGGGGGCATCAAGGCCGCCTGGGTCGCTCGCTTGAACATGGGCCAGACCAGCGGTGGCGTCTCGGAGAGCACTCCCTACAAGCCCAAGACAATCGCCCGCAAGAGTGGCTTGGGCTGGAACAAGGGAACCACCGTTCTGCTCCTCGACGACACCGACGGCAACACCTGGATCATGAAGGGATTCCAGATCGGCCTCAAGCCCCAATGGACCTACGAGGAGTTCTTGGCCGCTGGGCAGAGCCAGTTCAAGCAACTGCCGCCTGGCTGGAAGGTCCGCGTCAAGACGCTGGAGCAAGACCTGATCGAGCGACCCGAGGGCGGCGTCGCCACGATCATGCCCGACGAGTTCTTCAACGTGTACGACAGAACCGGGCCGGGCATGAGCAACTACAAGCCCTGAACGGAGCAACGCGCCGCTCCGAATGATGTGAGAACCGAGCATCGAAAGGCCCGGAGAGACTTGGGCCCAGACTCGCACTCGCGGTTGTTTCGTGCGCCAGAGCCGGTGACGGACACGCCGCGCGGCGGAGGCTCAACTGACGGGCGGGCGGACGGGTGAATAGGCGATCTTGTCGGCGCGTGTGCGAGAGCACGAGAACGCCGCCGAGGACCCATAGCGGCCAAAACTTGGGAGTCGGCATCAAGCCAAAAGGCCAGCTGCGTTCGCAACTGGCTTTTGGAATTGAGGACGTGGCTTGATGTGACGACATGCGCCTCGGTGATTCCGAGACAGCAAGGACCGGATCGCGAATCCGGCGGGGTTATGTCTGTGTTTCGGTCATGCCGCTGTCCAACGGTGTCAGTTCCCTGATGATGCAGCGGAAGTGTGCGATGGCTTCATCAACTTCGTTCGCAGATATCAGCGGAAGTTGACTCGTCCGTGGTTCGAGTCGCTCACCCTCACTCACCCGCACTCAACATGAACCCGATAACCCTGCGGCAAGATGACGATGAGCCGCGTTCGCTCGCGCCGAGCGTCCAATGATTGGCTGCTGCCATTTCAGCGCGGCTCAATCTATCTGCTTTCGGGGAGGCACTTTGGAACTACCTATGCAACGGTTCATTGCCCTCCCGACGGTCGTTCTCTCCGCTCTAGCGGCCATGCTCACGGTGGCGCTGACGACCGGCTCTGCCCGTGCGCAGACATCCGGCTCGCTGGTGCAGTGGGGCAGCACAGCCGTGGGGCAGGCCAACAACGCTCCGCCCAGCGTTGGGCCGTACATTACCATCGCCGCAGGATCCGCTCACAGTCTCGCGCTGCGGGCCGACGGTTCGCTGGTGCAATGGGGCGACACATCCATTGGGCAAGCGAACGATGCCCCCCCCGCCAGCGAGCGGTTCATCGCCATCGCCGCAGCGGCCTTTCACAATCTCGCACTGCGGGCCGATGGTTCGCTGGTGCAGTGGGGTCGGACGAGCGAAGGGCAAGCGAACAATGCCCCGCCCGCCGGGGCGTACATCGCCATCACCGCAGGAGACTATCACAATCTCGCACTGCGGGCCGACGGTTCGCTGGTGCAGTGGGGTGCCACATCCGCTGGGCAAGCGATCAATGCCCCGCCCGCCAGCGAGCGTTTCATCGCCATCGCCGCAGGAACCGCTCACAGTCTCGCATTGCGGGCCGACGGTTCGCTGGTGCAGTGGGGCGCAACGAACCTGGGGCAAGCGAACAACGCACCGCTCCCCGCGGGCCCCTACGTCGCCATCGCCGCAGGAGCCTATCACAATCTCGCACTGCGGGCAGACGGTTCGCTGGTGCAGTGGGGTCAGACGAGTGACGGGCAGGCGAATAACGCACCGCTCCCCGCGGGCCCCTATGTCGCCATCGCCGCACGAGCCTATCACAATCTCGCGCTCAAGAGTGTTGTGCCCGCCAACGTCTCTTTCACATATCAGGGCCGACTCACCGGACAGTCCGGGCCCGTGGATCTGCAGTGTGTTCTGTACGATGCCTCGACCGGCGGCAACCAAGTGGGCGCAACGACGACGGTGAATAACTTGGACGTCGATGTGCAGGGACTCTTTACTACTCTTGTCACGCCGGGAGCAATTGACGCTTCGGGTTCGCTCTGGCTGGAGGTCCGCGTCGCCCCTGCGGGCTCGGGCAGTTTCACGGCGTTGACGCCGCGCCAGGCTGTGACCAGGGCTCCACAAGCCAGCTTCGCCGATGTCGCGGCAACCGCACAGCTCGCTGTGAACGCTCAGACTGTCTGGTGGTCCGGGATCAAGGGCGTGCCAGCCAACGTGAGCGGAGCCTTCAACCCCTGGCAGCGCAACAGCCGTGGCATCGACTTCAGGGATGCAGAGACGCTCGGCAACGTCGGCATCGGGGTAGCATCGCCCTTGGCTAGGCTGCACATCAGCACGGACTCACTGGCGACTAACCAGTGGCACGCCCTCTTCAACAACACCACAAACGCCACCTTCCGCGGCGGCATGCGACTGGCCGACAGCGGGTTCTTTGAAGTCACCAACAACGCCGCGAACGCGAGTCCCAACTTCGCCCGCCTCGCCAGCACCGGCGCCTGGTCCGCCGTCAGCGATGCTCGCCTCAAGACCGATGTGACCGACGCCCAGGGCAACCTTGCTGCGGCGCTCAAACTCCGCCCCGTGAACTTCCGGTGGAAGTCCGACGGCACCGAGGACTTTGGCCTGATCGCTCAGGAGGTGCGTGCGGTTCTGCCGCGGCTGGTAGCCGGTGATGAGTCGAAGGACTCGCTGACGCTGAACTACAGCCAGTTGTCGGTCGTGGCGATCGGAGCAATCCAGGAACAGCAGCGCGAGATCGAGCGAATGAAGGCCGAGGCCGCCCGCCACGCCGCCGAGAACGCCGACCTCAAGGCCCGGCTCGAACGGTTGGAGAAGGCGCTTGAAACGAAGCACACAGACAAATAGCCGCTTCGATTCACCTTGCGTCAACTTCCCAAACGACAACCCCCGCGTCTTGCGACACGGGGGTTTTCAAATAGTGGGCGCGTAGTGGTAATCCAACGCGATAGAGAGACCAAAATAGACATAGCGGCCGCGCGACGAGTCTGGGAGTTCAACGCAGCGGCATGAACGGCCGTCGGCGCGCCGCCGAGACCGCTCTGAGTGCCCCTCAGGGGATATCGGGCGGGGATGCCCACTTTGGCGATTATGGAGCGCGTAGACTTCTTTCATGTCTCGCAATGCCGATGCAGGCCGAACGACACATCTCACTCACGAAAGGCGCAGCTCAATGTCCTCACGCGCAGCAAAGATCCTGATGATGGCCATGGTCGCGGCGGGATGCATCGCGGGTCTCACGGCTCTCGCGCAAGAAGGCAAGGAGCCCCTGGGCGGTCAGCCGCCCGCTGGATCATCGTCCTCGGACAATCACAAGGTCACCCCTGACAGCTACATCCGCGCCGAGACGGACCGAACCTTCCACAACATCAGCCAGCAGGCTGGCGGTGTCAACCGCTGGTTCTACATCCGCAAGCCGACGCCGTTGGACCAGCAAACGGTGGTCAGAATGAATCGGGACACTCTGTATTCAGCGTCAATCGTGGACACGTCCAAGGGTGCGACCGTGACATTGCCGCCGCTCCCGGCGGGTCGATTCATGTCGGTGTTGCTGGTTGACAACGACCACTACGCGCCTGCCGTCTACTACGCGCCCGGTACCTATGACCTGCCGCAAGACACGAAGTACCTGGCCGTCATCGTACGAACCCAAGTGCTGAATCCCAAGGATGACGCGGACATCGCGCTGGCCAACAAACTGCAGGATGGCGTCGTCATCAAGGCGAACAGCGCCGATGCGCTGCCCCCGTTGCAATGGGATGCAGCATCGCTGAAAGCTCTGACTGAACAGTACGAGAAAGACTCAGCCCAGTACACGAGTTGGAAGGGAATGATGGGGCCGCGTGGAAAGGTCGACGAGAAGACTCGTCACATCGCCGCGGCGGCTGCTTGGGGCTTGAACCCAGAGTGGGACGCCACCTACTTGAACTACAGCGGCGACCATAACCACCTCGCGTGCCACAAGGCCACCTATACCGTTCCAGAGAATCAGGCTTTTTGGTCAATCACGGTCTATGGCAGTGACGGCTACATCAAGAGCGACAACGCAGTCATCAACTCCACAAACGTCAAGCTGAACAACGACGGCACTTTCACCGTGTTCTTCGGGTCGAAGGAAGCCTGCGGCGACGTGCCGAACCGCGTCGATGTCACCGAAGGCTGGAACTTCCTCATGCGAGTCTACCGACCAGGGCCATCGGTTTTGGACGGGCGGTACAAGTTGCCGACAGTGGAGCAAGTTCGATAAAAACATCTGTGGTGGCCGAGCGCAATCAACCGGATCGGCACGGACGAGTTCGTGCACCACGACCAGATCGTCGCGCTGCGCCGAGGATTGGGCATGTCCGTGTTGATCTCAGGCATTGATGATCGCGATCTTGCACCGTGCGAGCGAGATCGAGTGGTGGTCGAATACCGGCGCGTGATGGATTGCGTCGTCGCAATCTCCAAACGACAACCCCCGCGTCTTGCGACACGGGGGTTTTCACAATAGAGTGGGCACAACCCTCTTCCGGACGAGTCGCAGGTTGGTGTAGAGACGCCCGGCTCTGGCAGAACACGCGCAAGCTGCAGCGCCGATCTCGCGGTGATGGGTTCCCACTCGACGGCCTCTCGCTCGACCTGCCTTGAAATCGAATAGGTGGAGGCGTTCTCGGGCGGCCGGACGCTGTTGACGATGGCAAGATGGGCTGTTTTGCACGAAAACTGCCAACGAATCGCGTGGCCGGATCATGCGCATGTGGTAGAATCTTCATGGGCGCCGGCTGTCGTGAGTGGTGCTGTGATGGGGTTCAAGCTGCTTTCGCTCGCCCGGTATACGTCGTACTTCTTTGCACCCGCAGGAATGAGGCTTTGTGCTGCGTTTCACGTTCTTGATTGTCTCTGTACTTTCCGTATTCGCCGCAATCAGGGCGCAGGCACAAACGCCGCTTGATTCGGCCTTCACCTACCAAGGCGAGCTGGCCGGTGCCGGCACACCCGCCGCGGGGACGTACGACATCCGCTTCCGGCTCTACGACGCGGCGACCGGCGGCACGCAGATCGGCAGCACACTCTGCTCCGATGACCTTGCGGTGGCCAATGGCCGCTTTGCGGCATCACTCGACTTCGGTGCGGCAGCCTTCGCCGGGCAGAAGCGGTTCCTGGAGATTGAGGTTCGTCAGGACACCGGGCTGGACTGCTTGGACGCCACTGGGTACACCGTGCTCTCGCCGCGGCAGGAGCTGACGGCGGCGCCGAACGCGACGTTCGCCCAGAACGCCGCCACGGCAATCTCGGCTACGACCGCAACGACCGCGACCAACGCGACAAGCCTCAACGGGCAGTCGGCGAGTTTCTTTCAGAACGCCGCGAACCTGACCGGCACGCTGTCCGATGCCCAGCTGTCGAGCAACATCGCGCGGCTCAACAGCAACCAGACCTTTACGGGCCTGCTCAACTTCACCAACGCGGGCAACACGTTTGCCGGCAACGGCGCAGGTCTGACCAACCTAAACGGCGGGAGCATCAGTGTGGGCACGGTGACGCGGTCGTCGCTGAGTGCCGATGTGCAAAGCGGGCTGGGAACACTGGTCCCAGACTTGTCGCTATCGGGAGGCGCCGCGACCGGGATCAACCCGAACTCCGTCGCGGTGTCGGGCTTGTTCGCGTATGTGGCCAATGTTAACTCGAACACGCTGCAGGTCTTTAGCATCAGCAATCTCGGCGTGCCCACGCTGGCGGGGAGCGTCGCGACCGGGATCACTCCAGTCTCCGTCGCCGTGTCGGGCTCCTTCGCGTACGTGGTGAACCAGTCGTCGGACACGCTGCAGGTCTTCAACATCGGCAATCCCGCCGCGCCCACACTCGCGGGCAGCGTCACTACCAGCTTCCCACGTTTCATCGCGGTGTCGGGCTCCTTCGCGTATGTGGTGGCGTCGAACACGCTGCAGGTGTTCAACATCAGCAATCCCGCCGCGCCCACGCTGGCGGGGAGCGTCGCGACCGCGCTCACTCCATTCTCCGTGGCGGTTTCGGGCTCGTTCGCATACGTGGTGAACCAAGTCTCTAGCACGCTGCAGGTCTTCAACATCAGCAACCCGGCGGCGCCCACCCTGGCGGCGAGCGTCGCGACCGGGAACATCCCAAGTTCCGTCGCCGTGTCGGGCTCCTTCGCGTACGTGGTGAGCCAAGGCTCAAACACGCTGCAGGTCTTCAACATCGGCAATCCCGCCGCGCCCTCGCTGGTGGGGAGCGTCACGACCGGAAGCTTCCCAGTCTCCGTGACGGTATCGAGCTCGTTCGCATATGTGGCAAATCGGAACTCGGACACGCTGCAGGTCTTCACCATCAGCAATCCCGCTGCACCCACGCTGGCGAGAAGCATCGCGACCGCGAGCGGCCCAACCTCTGTCGCGGTGTCGGGGTCGTTCGCGTACGTGGTGAACTCGAACTCGAACACGCTGCAGGTCTTCAACACACGCGGCGTCGGCTTTGGCACACCGCTGGCCGCGTCCAGCCTCAATCTCTCCGGCATCAACGGCTCAGGGTTGACAAGCGTCAACGCCGCCCATCTCAACGGCCAGGACGCGTCGTTCTACACGAACGCCTCAAACATCACCACCGGCACGCTCGGCGTCTCCCGGATCCCCACGAACTTCGCCCGCGAGGATGCCGCCAACGCCTTCGGCAACTTCACCAACACGTTCGCCGGCAATGTCGGCATTGGTATCACCACGCCCACCTCCCGCCTTCATGTCCGCGGCGACGGTACCGGCGGTCGCCTCGCGATCGATCCGGGCGCGTCCAACCTAGATAGCGAGATCGGGCTCTACGAGAACCTCAGCAACTCGCTGGGCGCCATCCTGCGCTACAACGGCTCCGTCACCAACCAGTTTCAGATCGTTGGTGTGACCTCGGGGGTGGAGTTGACGCTCGCCACCTTCGACCGCGATGGGACCGGCAGCGTCAACGTGCCCGTGACCTTCTCGGCGGCGAGCAAGGCCTTCCGGATCGATCACCCGCTCGACCCGATGAACAAGGAACTCTGGCACTCATGCGTCGAGAGCCCCGACATGAAGAACATCTACGACGGCGTCGTCACCACCGACGACCGCGGCTATGCCACCGTCGTCCTCCCCGACTACTTCCAGGCCCTCAACCGCGACTTCCGCTACCAGCTCACCATCATCGATGAGGCCGACGACACCGACATCTTCCTTTGGGCCAAAGTCGTCCGCGAGGTCAAGGACAACCAGTTCACGCTCCGCTCCAGCCACGGACACCTTAAGGTCTCCTGGCAAGTTACCGGCGTTCGCCAAGACGCCTGGGCGGAAAAGAACCGAATCCCCGGCAGCGTCGACAAGACCCCAGCGGAGAAGGGCAAGTACCTCCACCCCGAGGCCTTCGGCAAACCCGTCACGCAAGGCGTGTACTTCGCACCAAGCACCGACATGCGGC
Source organism: Phycisphaerales bacterium (assembly GCA_022843045.1). Classification (GTDB taxonomy): domain Bacteria; phylum Planctomycetota; class Phycisphaerae; order Phycisphaerales; family UBA1924; genus BJHL01. The sequence continues at coordinate 2,131 of JALHOJ010000045.1, read as the reverse complement.
GGGAGAACAAGTAGCCCGCTCGCAACGACCAACGCCCTCGGTCAACGGGAACCTGTGCTCCCGTTTACCCCGTTCAGTGGCCAGACGGATTCCCCAAAAACGACAACCCCCGCGTCTTGCGACACGGGGGTTCTCAAATAGAGGACGGTGGATGGTCTGACGATGGGCTTTTCAGAGACCCAGAGACGGGACGGTCTGATACTCAACATCGGCGGATTTCAGAGTGAATTCGGGACTGTCTGATGAGCGAAATGAGACGCTAGTCGCGACCACTACTCTTGGAACCATGGGCCAGCGGAAGAAGGCATCGAATCGCAAGCGGAAGGAAAAGCGAGCTAGAGCGAAGGCGCGGGCTCGCCGGGGACTTGTCGCATCCACTGCCCGGGCGGTCGGCCCGGCGGGCCCACCCGCCACACCGCTTCGGGAGAACCGACGCTTTAACCGTCGAGAGTCCAAGATGGACCATCTCTACTTCACTGATTATGGCTTTAGGGGTGATGGCTCAACCGAACACGATGGGTGGGTAAAGTGCCGTCTGTTGCACGGCCAGGGGTATTCACTCATCGTGCCGGATCAGATATATCTCGAACACGCCGGGTTGCTCTGGATTCAACCACTGGCCTTCGGTCCCAATCGACTCGCCAAGCTCAGCGACGCTGAGTTCGTATGCGACCTTGACATCGATGTGTCCTGCGGGCATCGTTTGCGTTTGAGGTTCTTCAACCATGACCACGTGCTCGATATGGCCGACGGGTCGCAGCTCTTCAAGTGCAAGATTCGCGGTCCAGCCGAACTCCACACTTTCGCAACTGGCGACGCCGAATGGGGATCTGGCGGCGTGCCATATATCCGAGTATTCCACCACACGACGCTGGAAGCGGTTCCTTTGATCCTAGGTTCCAGGCAGTTTCGGAGCAGCCCATGGAACATTCAGGGTGCTTCGAAACAGCTACAGAATGTGGCCTACGCATACTTCACACCGCTTGATGCGATTAGGTCCGAGAGCGACCTCCGAAAGATCGCGATGTCCGAAGGCGGCACGATCGAACTGCGCCGTGACGGATTCACGCCACCCCCGATCCTTCTGCCCGACTACTTGGACAGGTTCAAGAACGACACTCTTCAACTGCAGGTCTACAGGTGCGACCCGACGAAGCGTGAGGCCAACGTGGACATGTGGATCGATGCGTCGGTCCTCGCGCCCCAGCACGTGTATCGGCACGATGAGGGCGGCCCCGTGTACTACGAGTTGCCCCACCATTTCATCCACCGCGTAGGGGCCGTTCCGGGCAATACGATTGGGTTTGACGACAACCGGCGCATTCACCGCCACACCGGCCTCAAGCACTTTGATTATGTGGTAGTGGGTGACTGCACCGTGCTCAGCGGGCTCGCCGCTCCGTATGACGAAGAAGACACGACTCACATTCTGAAGATCGAGCGGATTCCAACTGGACAAACAATGCTCGAGTTCTGGTTTGCCCACGGAAACGCAGACCTCTTCAGCCGTAAAGCTGTTGAGATGCAGGAGTTCAAACCGGGAGGGGGATCGCCATAGCCGCACAGACGTTCGGATGGCCGCCGAATACACTTCGTCATGCCGGTGCCTCGTCTCGAAATCGTGACCCTGTACAGGTACTTTGCATATGCGGCACACATGCGAGATTTGCTCAGGCGCTCGGTCACTGCCGAGAAGCTCAAGGAATTGGCCGCAGACGAACAGGGATTGGTTGGCTTGTTCTACTCCACGCCGGGCCTGTATCTTCTTTACTCCTATTCGGGACTCTTTGTGGTTGTCGAAGGTTGGCAGGATCTGAAGCTGACCGATGCCAAGATTGATGCGCTCATCGCATCGCCGTATGTCGACCGCCTCAAGCGCTTTCGCAACGCGACCTTTCACTACCAGAAGGGCGTGCTCAGTCCGAAGCATCTGGAGTTCTTCGGGACCGAGGAGGAGAATACTGAGGAGTGGGTCGGCCAGCTCTACGATGAACTGGCACGCTTCTTCCGGGAGAACACCCTTCCCCTTCCACCGGACCTTAAGGATTCCTTGAAGGGAAAAGAGCATCTCGATGTGGCATTGACGATCCGGGAGGCACTTCGCAATGGCGGCGCAGCCTAGTCGGGCCCG
>JALHOJ010000044.1:12279-36522 GCA_022843045.1 Phycisphaerales bacterium | reverse complement strand
ATCGCGCGCGTGGGAAGGTGAGCCGATCATGCTCGCGGGCGTGACGGACGTGTATCAACCAGTCGAAGCCGACCTGCGGATCACGCGCAAGTGTCTGGAGGTCATGCTCGATATCGGGCAGCCCGTCACGATCATCACCAAGAGCAAGTTGATCCTGCGCGACATTGATCTGCTCCGCGAGATGGCCCGGCGCAACCTCGTGCACGTCGCCATCAGCGTCACGACGCTGGACCACAAGCTCGCTGGAGCGATGGAGCCGCGGGCGGCGGCGCCGAGAGCGCGGATCGACGTGATCCGCACATTGTCGCACGCGGGCGTGCCGGTGATGGTGATGACTGCGCCGATCATCCCCGGTCTCAACGATCACGAGATGCCGGACGTGCTGCGCGAGGCGTCGCGGGCGGGGGCGGTGGGCGCGGGGTATGTGCTGCTGCGCCTGCCTCACCAGATCAAGGCGATCTTCCTGGAGTGGCTGTCGCGGCACTTTCCGGATCGGGCGGCGAAGATCGAGTCGCTGATCAGACAAACGCGCGAAGGTGAGTTGAACCAGAGCAAGTACTTCGAGCGCGGGCGCGGCACGGGACCGATCGCCGAGCAGATCCGCGCGACGTTTCACCTGTTCCGGCGCAAGTACAAGCTTGAGGCGCGATTGCCCGAGTTGGATCGCTCGCAGTTTCAGAAGCCCGAGCGACGGGACACGCCGGGGCAGATGGGCTTGTTCGCGGCGTGAGCGTCGAGCATTCACCTGCGTGCGCACGCCCACGAACGCAGTGGAAGACAGAGAACGAAAAGAGGAAAACAGAGAATCATCTCTGTCTTCCTCTCTTTGTGTCTCTCTGTTTTCCTCTGCGTTCGTGGGGCGACGTACCACACTTGACGCTCCCTCACGGTCGCGATTCGTCGAGGCGGAAGAGGGTCAGAACGTGAACCGGAAGCCGAACCCAGCCCCCCACTGCAACTCCGGTCGCTCGTCGAGTTCCTGGATCACCGGCAGGATCAGCATCGCTTCGAAGGCCCACGTCCTGCCCTCGTACATGACGCCCGGCAGGAAACGCATCTCATAGTCGCCGTTGGTTTCGTAGTGCTGGATCGCTTCGGCGGTGACGTACCACGCGCCGATGGATTCGCTCGTGAACCGGTCGGGCCAGACGCGGAAGACGTACGCGGTGCCGGCCTGGATGTGGTCGTCGGGGCCGTCGCCGCCGTCGTTGTAGCGCCGGTCGCCGCCCGTGTTCCAGGTGAACGCGATGTCCTGATTGAAGCCGTGGCGGCCTTTGACGATGGTGATCACGGCGCCGATATGGGGGTTGACGGACTGGCTGGAGAACTCTTCGCTGTCGCCGCTGGCGAACTTGGCGCCAAAGAGCAGGGCGGCGCGGGTGGTGTCGATGCCGCCGCTGTCGTTTTTGTAGAAGCGCCACTTGAGCATGGCGTCGATGTCTTCGACGCCGTAGTTGTCTTCGCTGCCGCCGCCCGGGAGGTCGGTTTCTTCGAAGACGATGGGCACGTCGATGTTGAGGGACCAGTCGCGGGCGAGGCCGTATTGCAGGCCGACATCAAACTCGTACTTGTGCTCGCCCTCGGAGAGGATGCCGCCGTTGTCGACGTCGGGGCGCTGGCCAAACTTCTGGTAGTGAAACTGCGGGCGCAAGGTGAAGATGCCCGGGCTGGGCATGGTGGCGGCTTGGGTTTCCATCGCTTCCTGAGCGAGGGCGGGAACGACGGGCATCAGACAGACAAGCGCTGCGAGGGCGCGGGGGAATCGGTGTTGCATAGGGGCTCCTTGGAGAAGAGCGACAGGTTGGAAGTGCGTCGGTGCGAAGGTGCGAGAGTGCGAAAGTGAAGGGGGCGACAGATGCAAGAGAGCACGATGACCGGCGCACTGTCGCGCCTGTCGCTCTCTCGCTCTGTCGCTCTTTGCCTTACAGCGTTTCGATCTTGACGAGCGTGAAGCCGGCGTCTTCGACCGCTTCGGAGATGCGCTGGGCCGAAGGGTTCTTGGAGCCGGCGGTCAGGGTGATGTAGATCTTGCCTTCGCCCAGGTCGGTCCGGATGTTGGTCACGCCGCGGAGGCGCTTGAGCTGCAAGTCGGCGTTGGTGGCGCACTGGGGGCAGCCCAGGCCGTTGACCCACAGGATGGCGGAGGAACTGGCGATGGGATCGGTCGAGTGGGTCGCGTCGAGATCGGCCTTGGCGACTTGGTGGACGACGGCGTTTTCTTCCATAGGCGCCGAGCCGGCGGTGGGCGTGCTGCCGCACGCGGCGAGCAGGGAGAGGGACGAGATCGCGATGAGGGCGATGGTCTTGGACGTGAACATGGAGTGGTTCCTTGGGGGTGTGGGGCGGACGCCTTTGCAAAGAACGCGGCCGCGGTGTCGGAAGGGATGACGTGATGATGCGATGATCGGATGATGAGCAACCCCGCGCGGATTGGCGCGGGATCATCGCAGCTACGTCGTCCAGCGGCACAAGGAACTCAAGGACGGGGCGCGATCGCGGATGGATGCGATGCGCGGCGACGCGGGTCGCATCGCGGCGTGCGCGAGCGACGCTCGCGATTCACTGGCAGGCTTGATCGTGGTCCGCGCGGGCTTGATGGTCGTGCGGGGCTTGCTCGCGACGGCGACGATGCCCCCCACTCCCGCAGCGGTGCTCGATGAGCCGGATTGCTGGACGCGCACCGAGCAGCGACAGGTCGTATCGCTCGCCAGCGGCGCTGCGGCCAAGAGCGGATCGGCCGCGGGTTCGGATTGCGGCGCCGGACTGCACGGACATTCGCCCTCGCAGCAGCAGCAACACGAGTGGTCGCCTTCAGCGTCCGCGACATCGCAGGCTTGCGCGATATCACTCGATGCATCATGCGGACGCGACCACTGGGCCGACCAGGGCATGGCCAGCAGTTGCAGCAGCATCAGGATGGCGAGCGTGATGCGAACCATCGGGAGTAGGGTATGGGTTCCTTCGCAGGTGATTCGCCGGGGGGAGAAGATCGTTCGGCGGTGCAAAGCGAGGAGAGCAGGATTCGCGTCGCGCGGCAGGGGCTTGAAGCCCCTGCGACTCACGGGCTGGAAGCCCGTGCCACTTCCCGTTGGGCATCACGGGGCGTAGCGGGTCGGGTCGGGGACGCCGGCCTGTGCGAAGCCCTCTCGGCGGAGTTGGCAGGAGTCGCAGCGGCCGCAGGCCAAATGGTGCGGGCCGACCGGGTCGTAGCACGAATGGGTGAGGGCGAAGTCGACGCCCAGGCGGGTGCCGGTTTGGATGATCTGGGCTTTGGTCATGCGCACGAGCGGGGCCCGGATCGCGAACGCCGGGTGGTCGTCGTGGATCGTGACGCCGGCCTTGGTCGCGAGCGTGGCGGTGCGTTCGAAGGCCTCGACAAACTCGGGGCGGCAGTCGGGATAGCCGCTGTAGTCGATGGCGTTGACGCCCAGGTAAATCTCGCGCGCCTCCAGCGTCTCGGCGAGCGCGGTGGCGATGCTGAGGAAGATCAGGTTGCGAGCGGGGACGTAGGTCACTGGAATCTCAGCGTCCATCGCTTCGTGCGTGCGGTCCTTGGGCACGGCGATGTCGCCCGTGAGCGCACTACCGCCAAAGGCGCGGAGGTTCAGGTCCAGCACGCGGTGCGACGCAGCGCCGAGAGCCTTGGCAACACGCTGCGCCGCGGCGAGTTCGTGCTTGTGCCGCTGGCCATAGTCAAACGCGAGCGTGTGACACTCGCGCCCGTCGGCACGGGCGATGGCAAGGCAGGTGGCGCTGTCGAGACCGCCGGAGAGGAGGACGACGGCGCGGGGAGGGGTGGTGGTGGACACGGGGAAGTAAAGGCACCGGGATGCCGTCAGAAAAGCGTGTTCTATTGGGCACGGCTCGAAGTCGTGATCGACTCCGGCTTCTCAATATGCTCGGAAGGATCCCAGTAAGCAGTGATGAACAGCCATCCGATACAATTGCTGCGGACGCCAGGCGTGTCTTGAGAGCAATTTCGTTGTTGCGAGGCTTCGAGCAACCCATCAGTCGCATTGAATCCGTGGATCCCATGGAGAGTCGAGCCTTGAAGGCCACGAAACCCATCATCGCCTGGGAACGGCTCCGGAGGTATAGATTCGCGACGGTCACGTTGTTCGTGGGCCTGGCCGGGGCGTTGCTGTTCCAAGCCTCTCGATTCGACATCGTTCTCTTGCCACTTTTCACAGCAGCTTTCGTGGCTCTTTGCTTCGTGAGCGGTCGGCAGTGGGACACTCCAAGGGTCGCGCTCTGTTGCGCGTTCGTATTTGTCTCATGGATTGCGCTGCCTGCCGCGTGGATTGCCAGTGCGATAGTGGCCACTTTGGTCGATCCAAGCACAGGCCCGAAGTCGGGACTGATATGGATGTTCAGGGGTAGCGGCATGGCACTGGGTTTGGCGACGATACCACTGATACTCGCAGGCGCAATGATCGCTTCATTGCGTCAGCGTTGCTCTGCCGCGAAACTCATCGCCTTCGCGCTGTGCGGGGCGCTCGCCGGTACCGTCCTGATTGCCTATGAGGACATGCGGGCGGAGCGTTGGTACCTCGCGGTGTTCATCGCGATTGCGCTTCTAGCGCTGGCGTTCGTGCTGGTGAACTCCTCGCAGTCGAAACTTCTTTCAATTGGTCGCGTGACGCGGTGATCCAAGAAATCCCAACGCGACGCGTCTGCCATGCAGACGTCCGTTGACATCGGAAAGATGGGACCACAATGTCATCTGGAGCACGACCGCGGTGCCCATATCGGCTCCGGGAGTTCGCATCGAAGTCGCTGCAGAGCCACCCCCCGCCGACTTCGACGGCACGTATCCTCCGGCGAGCATGGATGCGATTCCTCCCAACCCCGCCTGGTTGCAGCGCCTTCGCGGCCGCTTCCTCGTCTTTGAAGGCCCCGACGGCAGCGGCAAGACCACGCAGATGCGGCGGTTCAAGGCGTTGCTCGAAAGCGCAGGGCTCACGGTCTGTGAAGTCCGCGAGCCGGGCGGGACTCGCATCGGCGAAGAGATTCGCGAGGTCCTCCTTCACACCCGCAGCGAGATGACGATTCGCTGCGAGATGCTGCTGTATATGGCAAGCCGCACGCAGTTGGTCGAGGAACGGATTCGGCCCGCCCTGGCCCGAGGCGAAGTCGTGCTGTCGGATCGGTATCTGGCCAGCACGCTCGCCTATCAAGGCACGGCGGGCGGCATCGCGCACGAGGACATCTGGGGCGTGGCTCGCGCCGCGTTGTGTGGGTGTTTCCCGGATTTGAACCTGATCTTCGACGTCGACGAAGTCACGGCGGCCAACCGCATCAATCCTCTGATGGCCACCGCTACCCGGCGCGAGGGTCTGGACCGCATCGAAAGCCGCGGGATGGAGTTTCACCGCAAGGTCCGCGAAGGCTACTTGAAACAGGCAAAGGAGCGGCCGACCGAGTACCACGTGATCGACGCGACGCGGACGCCCGAACCTATATGGGTGGATGTGGTGACGGTCCTGGAGCGGTGGTCGGACGGATTGCAAACCGTTGCAGCGCGGCGGTCGTAGACAGTCCCGAGCGTGATGATAACTACGAAATGTGAACCTGGGGAACTTGGCTTTCTGGGCCGGTTTAAGTCGCGTAAATCCCATATTGACAAGATTTTGCGCTATCGATCCCGGGTTACGGGCATCCAAACGGGCATTTCTGCACAATCGGGCCTTGGACGGGTGGATTGGCCGATCAATGGTCGTTCCGCCCACGAATTATTTTGTCAGGGTCAGAGAACTCCGCCACAGTCTCAGGCCCGATACGTCGATACCTCGCCTTGCCGGCATAGGTGTGCACATGGGAATAGAAGGCCCGTGGGCGTGCCGGAAGGAGTCAGCGATGACGCCTGATATTGCTCCCTCGACCACGAAACTCGCGTTGCTCGATTCGTTCACCAGTTATCTGAGTGACGAACGCCACTTCAGCCCCTACACGGCCCGTTGCTACGGCGCGGACCTGCGGCAGTATGTGGACTTCCTGGCCTCCCACCATTCGATCGTTCTCGACGAGGGGAAGGAAGCCCGCGGCTTTGAGCGCTTTGCCAAGCAACGCGCTGCGGGCGCGGCGTTTCCACAGGCGGATCGCCAGACCGTCACCGACTTCATCTGCACGGCGGACGCCGAGCGCATCCGCTCGTTCCTGACGCACCTGGGCAGCCAGCAGTACTCCGCGGCGACGATGGCGCGGAAGATCGCGACGCTGCGGTCGTTCTATAAGTGGGCCGAACGCCGCGGGTATGCCACGGCGAACCCGATGCTCACGATCCGGACGCCCCGCCAGCCCAAGCGGCTGCCCAAGGCGATTCCGATCGAACAAGTTGAACAATTGCTCGCCGCGCCGGGCGATGGCGATGTGCTGTCGCGTCGCGACCGTGCGATGCTCGAAACGCTCTACTCCACGGGCATTCGCGTCAGCGAGCTCGTCGGGCTGATGGTCGAAGACCTGGATGTTGCGGGCGAAGCCTTGCGCATCCGCGGCAAGGGCAAGAAGGAACGCATCGTGCCGCTGGGCAGCCACGCCGTCGCGGCGATCCAGCGATACCTGGACATGCTGCGAGCCGACAGCAAGCTGACGTACGCGATGAAGGCCAACACGGGCACGCCCCTGTTTGTCAACAAGCATGGCGGGCGGCTCTCGAGCCGTTCGGTCCGCCGCAAGCTGGACAAGTACCTGCGGATGGCAGGCCTTGATCCCAGCATCAGCCCGCACACCCTGCGGCACTCGTTCGCGACGCACCTGCTTGACAACGGCGCGGACCTGCGCAGCGTGCAGGAACTCCTGGGCCACCAGAGCCTGAGCACGACGCAGGTGTACACGCACCTGACGAGCCAGCGGATGCAGGACGCGTATACCCGGGCGCACCCGCGGGCGCAGGCCAGCTGAAGCATTTGTACAGCGATACATCGATAAAGTGATACAGCGATACACGGCGATGCAGCTATGTATCGCTGTATCGCTTTGTCGTTGTATCGCTATCCTCCGCCATGCACCGCCCTGGCTCTGATCCCGAAGCGATGGACGCAAGCGACTTTCTCTGCGACTTTTGCGGCAGCGAGTATGGCCCTGATCGCCCGATGGTCGAGGGGCATCGGGGCAGCTTGATCTGCGGCAAGTGTCTGGCCAGCGCGTGCAAGCAGGTGCTGGTGCTGAATGCGGGCGTGGTGGTGCCCGAGCACATTGCCTGCTCCCTGTGTCTGCTCAACAAGCGAGGCGACTACTGGCAAAGCCCGGTGCGGGCGAGCGTGGTGGCGCCGTTGGCGGGCGAAGCCAAGGGCGGCGTGGACATCGAAGCCGAGCCGGGCGCGGTGATCTGCCGGTGGTGCATTGAGCGGAGCGCGGGGATGCTCGAGAAGGATCCGGAGAGTGGGTGGAAGAGGCCGGATTAGGTCCAACGGGGGAGAGGCCATGTCATACTTCTCAAAAGCCAGCAAGCTCATGCGGTCGACGGACAGCCCAGTGGAGGCGCTCGATCAGTTCATGCGATCGGCCATCGCGGGCATGTCTAACGCGAAGTTGCGGGGCTTTGATCAAAGGGCATCCGCGATCGATTGGGGGGTTGATTCCGACGACTTCCGGTTGTGGCTTGAACGATCCTTGCTGGCGATGCCGTTGCCACCCGAAGCTGTCGCTCTGTGGTTCTGCACTCCCGACATGGTCAACGCTCCTCCGCGGATCTACTTCGTCGGCTGCGATGAGTTTGATGAACGCCCAAGTCACGGCGATTGGGCGTCGTCGGTGTGTTGGGCGCAAGATGAGAAGGGCCGCGCAGAACGAGGCGTCGAAGGCGACCATCCGGACGAGTTTGTACCCAGGCCGCTTGCGTCACTTCAGAGCTTGCTCGATGAGCAACTCGAGTCGAAGACACGTGATTGGAACGAAGTATCGGAGTTCGCCTTCGCGCTGACGGTCTTGTATTCTCAACAACTCATTCGACGATCGGTTGCTCTGCTGGAACGCGCACTGCTATTCGCTGATCGCGATTGGATCGGCGTTGGATTTGGAACCATCGACGGTGACCTGAACCTGTGCGGGGCGTGGTCGCCATCGGGTTGGGTGAAAGCGAGCCGCAAGCATCGCAGGGTCGTCAAGCGACCCGCTCCACCTGCGATGCACCCCGATCCGGAGCTTGATCTGAACTCGCCCTCCTTCAATATCCAAAAATATGTCGACGCGGGCTTGGAGTTGAATGCCAAGGACCATCGAGGCTACACACCTCTCATGAGGGCTCTTGATATCCTCGCTTGCTACCCGAGAGACTGGGAGCTCGTGCGACGGATGCTCAAGTCCGGCGCGGATCCGCGACCACAAACGAGCGGTGGGTACCACGTTCTGCTTTCGCTGATGGACGGTCCCCTCGACATAATCGAAATGGCCCTCGACATGGGAGCCGACCCGGAGTTGCAGAATGTGAATGGCGTTTCTGCACTGAACCAATGCGCGGTGAACGCGCGTCTCGACCTGCTCCACATGCTGCTCCGACGCGGCGCGAATCCCAATCTCAGGCAGACGCGCACTCTGTGGACTCCGCTTCACTCGATTGCCGGTGAGACTTCGCGATCGCACGTGCCGCTTTCGACTCAAGCGGAAGCGATTGATTGCTTGATTGCGGCGGGTGCAGACGTCGATGCCAAAGACTGCCTGGGCGAAACGCCACTTCTGACAGCATTGAATTGGTGGGTTGTCCATTTCCCATGCACGACCAAGGCCGAGCGGAAACGGGTGGCAGTCGCGTTGCATCTGCTTGACCGCGGCGCGAATCCCAACTGCCGCATCAACGACAGTACATGCAAGCACCTCCCTGAAGGAGGCACACCTCTCATGTGCCGTCAATACGGCGATGGACGTTTGCACACGGCTTTGCTCAAGCACGGCGCCGATGTCTTCCTCACCTGCAAGAAGGGAAAGACCGCGCTGGACTACGCGAAGGCCGCCCTGGCGTCCCCGGGTAAGCAAGACCCGGTCGTGATTCGCAAGATCGTTGAAGCCATCCAACAACGCATCGCTGCAACCAACGCTCATCGCCAGTGACGCCAACGGCTACAACCGACTCGCCGCGAGGCTCGCCAGTTCGCTGCGTTCGCTCTTGGCAAGCGTGACGTGTGCGAACAGGCGGACGCCCTTCATCTTTTCGATCGCGTACGCGAGGCCGTTGCTGCTGCTGTCCAGGTACGGGTTGTCGATCTGGCCGATGTCGCCGGTCAGGATCAGTTTGGTGCCTTCGCCCACGCGGCTTGCAATCGTCTTGACTTCGTGGGGCGTCAGGTTCTGGGCTTCGTCCACGATCATGAACTGGTGCGGGATGCTGCGTCCGCGGATGTACGTCAGCGGCTCGAGCACGAGCTTGCCGTCGGCCATGAGTTTCTGGACGCGTTGCTCGGCGGAGTTGCTGTCCGCGTGGCCGCCGCGCTGATCGCCGGCGGTTGCGCCGCCGCGGGTGCTGAGGAGGTACGTGAGGTTGTCGAAGATGGGCTGCATCCAGGCGGTGAGTTTTTCGTCCTTGTCGCCTGGGAGGTAGCCGATGTCTCGGCCCAGGGGCATGATGGGGCGGGCGACGAGCAGTTTGTCGTAGCGTTCCTCGGCGAAGACCTTGGTCATGCCGGCGGCGAGGGCGAGCAGGGTCTTGCCGGTGCCTGCGCTGCCCAGCAGGGTGATGAGCTTGATGTCTTCGTCGAGCAGGATGTCCATCGCCATGGTCTGCTGGACGTTTCTGGCCATGATGCCGAAGACGGGCTTGCGCGGGCCGGTGACGGGGATCACGTGCTCGGTGTCACCCAGGCGGCGGCCCAGGCCCGTGTGCGTCTCGTCGCTCTTGTCCTTGAGGACGACGAACTGGTTGGCGAGCAGTTCATGGGCGTATTGCGTGCCATCGCCCAGATCTTCGATGAGGGCGTTCTTGAGGCGGCTGGTTTCGATCAGGCGGTCGCGGTAGAGCTCGTCGATGAGCGCGCCTTCGACCTCAGCGGTTAGGAAACCGGTGTAGAGGCGGTCGGCGTCGACGCGCTGGTTGGTGAAGTCCTCGGTCTTGATGCCCAGGGCGTCGCTCTTGATGCGGGCCGAAAGGTCCTTGGTCACGAAGACGGCGGCGAACCCCTGCTTGTGCAGGTGGTACGCGACGGCGATGATGCGGTTGTCGGGCGCGTCCTCGTCGATGCCTTGGGGGCGGGTGTATTCGGTGACGTCGATCTTGACGGTGCCGGTGTTGCCGTCGGGCCCCGCGCTGAACGCGCCGCGCGAGGGGGCGGGCAGGTCGCCCCAGTTGATGCCGTCGGAGAGCTTGCCCAGGGCGCGGAGGCGATCGAGGTTTCGGATCGCGCCGCGGGCGTTTCGGCCCAGGTCGTCGTCCTTGCGCTTCATCTTGTCGAGTTCTTCGATGACGGTGAAGGGGATGACGACGTGGTGTTCCTTGAAGACGAACATCGCGTCGGGGTTGTGGAGCAGGATGTTGGTGTCGAGGACGAAGTGCTTGACCTGGCTGTCCTGCCCGGCGTTGCGGGCGGCCGAAGGGGCGGAAGCAGCGCGCGACTTGGCGCGCGCCGACGACTTGTTGGCGGTGGTGGGCATGGCTTGGGAGGGGGGGTTGGAGGCGCGACCGGAGCGACTTGCCGGGCGCTTTGGTCCTCGGCTGGCGGCCTGATTCGGCACGCCCGGGGAGGCAACAGATCGAGATTCGGTGCTTGCAGGCTCCGCCTGCAGGGCTGGCACCATGGCATCCTTTCCTGAGCGGGGCCGATCCGTGAGGTGGGGCTTGGCGGGGGCCAGGCCCAGGTTCGCGGAAGGGCTGCTCGCGTTCCCCGCGCCGCCCTTGGGATGGCTCCCAGGGGTGGTACGGGACGATCGATCCTGCTTGCCCGTGCGGCGAGCCACATCATGCGAATCGGCCGGTCCGGGCGGGTTATGCAGCACAGGATACCAGAATTTCGGGCGAATGGTGCGCAAAACCGAAGAACTTTGCGCAGGATTGATGTGGGGGGTTGCGGGAAAGGGGGAGAGGGCCACACAATTCACTCCTTTCAGCCCGAGGCTTTGAATGAGATCAGGGGGCGGAGCGTCCGAACAACCTTCACAAGATCGCGTTGGGCACGCAGCACCAGCCGCAGGTCTCGGTAGACGCGTGGAGATTCATCTCGCAGGGACCGAGCGGCGGAATGGTCGAAGGTGACGCCTTGCATATCACAGCGCACGTCCGACTCGCGGACGTGGGCGCGAGCTTCAGAGCGGGAAAGAACGCGACCGGCGCCGTGAGAACTCGAGCACAGGCTGGCGGATTCGCCCCGGCCTTCGACGTGCACGCTCATCGTGCCCGCCGAACCCGGAATGACGCCCACTTGGCCCGCGCTGGCCGGCGCGGCTCCTTTGCGATGGACGATCAGTTCCTCCCCGGCGTGAGTCTCGACACGGATGAAGTTGTGGGGCGTATCTATCAGACTGTCCCAATCGGCCTCGCCGATCCGCTTCCAGTTTCCCGAGTTGGCGATTGCCGCTCGCACGCCGTCGGCGGCGAGCGCGAGCAGGCGGCATCGATTGGCCCGCGCGTATCGCACGCACCAGTCTTGCCAACACAGGTAGTTGCGACCGCTCGCGGACAACGGATCGAGGCCCAACATCGCAGATCGAACACCATCGTGCCGGGCAAGACGCTGGGCTTGCTCCAGCACGGCCTGGCCCATCGAGCGAGAACCGCTGTGCACCAGCAACCAGAGATCGCCCTGCTCGTCGGTCTGCAACTCCACGAAGTGATTGCCCCTGCCCAGCGTGCCAACCTGGCGGGAGCCAACGCCATCAGCCAGTTTCTGAAGGCGATGATCCTGCAGTTCCTGCGATTCCGGCGCGAGGTGCATCCGAGGCACGTCGACCGCTCGCGAAGCCGATCGCCTCACGATGGCATCGATCGAACATCGCCAGTGTTCGAGCACGTTTTGGCATTGATCTGGTGTCATGGCACCTTGCGCACGAATGCGAAGCGTGGACATGCCGCAACCGATGTCGCCGCCGATAGCCGCCGGATACACGACGCCGGAAGTGCCCAGCACCGTGCCCACGCAGACATCAGAGGACGGATGCACGTCGGGCATGACGGCAACGCGTCGCAAGCCTGGCAACGTTTGGACACGGACGAGGATGCGACCCGCTGCGTTGTCGAGCGGATCCGCAAGCCACATGCGTACGCGGTCGTCGGCCGCGAGCGTGGCTGCGAACGCACCTCGCGTTCGTTGCGGCGTGGATTCTTCGTGCATTGCTTCGAATTGGTCATCATGCATTTCCATCTGTGTCTCCTTGAGCATCCCGCGGCTGATCCGCGACTTCCAACAACTCGAGCGATATGGACGGCACGCGCTTGCGCTGGAGTGCCTGAGCGAGAGCGCTGCGGAGCGAGCTCTGTTGCTCAAGCAGCCACGCACGCACCCCGACAGCCTCGCGCGCAGTGACGAGCACTCGAAGGTGCGTTCCTCTGCCAATCACTTCCACATGTGCCAGACGCACGCCCCGGTCGATGGCCTGCGTGCGGCGTCCGAGTTCGCTTTCGATCAACCTCGCGGCGATCTTGGCGAGTTGTGCGTTCTTTCGATCCGAGACGGTGTCGGCTTGGTGCGGCGCTGTTTCGTTGGTGCGCAGCACTTGCGAACCATCATCCCACGCGGCGTGCGCGCGATGATCGCGCGAGCCGCTCCGGCGGTCCTTACCCATGCTTGAAACTCCGGGCCTGCGCGAAGGCTGAGCGCGGTGCGTGGATCAGGTCCGCGCGACAACCACCACTCACGCCAAATGACGCAGGAGAGCTATATAAAATTCAAATTGACTTGAAGGTGAAACTCTTCCCGAAGAGCAGCCGCCTTAGCAGGCCGCACCAACGGGAGAAACCAGCATGTTGGGGGCCAAGTTGGCCGCAATCGCAGACATGGGTCACTCCTTTCGCACGCCCAATGCGTGCTAGGGCATTCTATCGGCAAATCGCGGTGATTCAAGCAGGAAACTCTGGATTTTGCCGCGAAGCGGAGCGTGCGGGTTTCGCGATCCATCAAGGGCAGATGGCATCAACGTGCGCCATCAATCTGGCCTGCCTTCAGGCTGGATTGATGCGAACGTCTGGCAGTGTCGTTGCCGTCAACACGCTCGCATCAATCTCATTGACATTGATGGCACGGTTGATACCACCCGCCCAGAGACGGGACGCCAAGCTTGGTGGGCCGGGCGATGTTGGTGGTATGACGTGGATTTGTTGGAACGCAAAGGGAGAGGAGTGAAAGGAGATCAGAAGCGCGCACAAGAGTGGTTGTTTGGTGTGATGCGCGCACAAACGTGGTTGTTCGGGGCGGGATTGCGGAGGGGCGGAGGGGGAGCGGAGGAACGCGGCGGTCGGAAGGTGGCGGTGTGGCGAGCCCGTTTCAATTGGCCGCGAGTGTGATCGCGTAGCGGAAGCCGGCTGGGCATGCTTGCGGTGATTCGCCACAAGCATCGCCGCCCAAAGCTGCGGCGAAGCATGTGGCACGGGTGGATAGATTCTGTCAGCTGGTTCACGAAGCCTAACCGTGCCACCCGCCGGTTTTCCACGGAGCAGGACCTAGTCAGAACGCAAAATCAATCTGCGTGAGACTTCTCCGGCCGAGCGCTCTTTCCACACTCTGGACACCGAGTGCCAGCTATACCATGCATGGAGTATCCACAGTTAACACACCGCCCGCGACGCATATCTTTGGTCTTTTTGTGTCTCTTGTAACGCACAAAAATCCAAAAGCCAATCAAAATATATATACATATACCAACACAAGCATAGAACAACGTCGGACTAATACCACCAGTTCGAATCATAAAAATTATTCTCGCTACTCGATTCGTGGCGGACGGCAGGTGGCATAGCCCTAAGCCACTAATGGTATCGTGTCGCAGCCTGCCGGCTTTGCGGCTGTCTGTGGGTTAGGTGGGTCGGTGGTCGAGGCGGGAGCGTGGGTTTGGGTGCCGCGGAGGAACGGATTGGTTTGTGGGCGTGCCATTGAAGTCGTCGGCTTTGCGAGGACTTCGATGGGGCAGCTGGGGTGGTTCGCATCGAAGGTGGGCTCACCCCCCGAGCAGCCCGACCTCGATGGCACGGGCGTCGAGAAGATCAGGAAGGCAGGAGGCACACGCGGCACACGGGGCATCGAGCATGCAATGGGACGCCCGCGGTTGATCGGCACAGGTATTGCGCTCCGCCGTCAGTTGCCCGAAAGAAGCTCGACGAGCTTCTGGAAGTTTGATCTTCGAGAGCCAACCAACCAATGAAGCGCTGCATATGCGGCGATGACCGCGAGAATGGCGAGCCAGTACTTGCGCAAGATGGACTTGAGGCAGTACTTTTCGTCGTCGCGATGGCGGCTCATGGCGTGGTGACTCCGCCGAGACGGTAGGAATTGGCGGCGCATGTCGTCCCAGCGTGCCGGGGCTCGATAGCAGCCAAGTTGATCGGAGACTGAATGGTCCATCTCACGGGTGGCCTAAGGGAGGCAACTCGTGGCACGTCGGGACTCATCCACCCCGCAGATGCGCTCGCAGCGTGGTTTCCGGGAAGTAGCGGCCTGGACTGGTGGTCGGGGCGAGTTGGTTGTGGAGGTAGATGCGGTCGGCGGGGATGTTGAGGCGGGTGCGGAGGAGGTCGACGAGTTCGAGCAGGCGGCGGGTTTGGGCTGGGGAGAAGCGGTCACGGTCGCCGTCTCCCACGAGGCAGATGCCGATGGCCTGGCGGTTGAACCAGTCGGCGTTCTGGCCGGCGGTGTGGGCGCCGGGCTGTTGCGTCAGCCAGCGGGCGGTAGCGTGGAGTTCGCCGTCGGACATGCCGTTGCCGTTGCCCAGGACGAAGTGGTAGCCGATGCCCCTGAGGCCCTGGTCCTTGGCGCGTTGGTCGAGCTGGGCGGGGGTGGCGACGGTGGTGGCGGAATCGTGGATGACGATCGCCTGCCAGCGGCCGGGTTGAATCTGGGATTGGATGTTGCGGAGGACGCTCTCGACGCTGGTGGCGCTGGCGGTGGCCATCAGGGGCTGGACGGCGAGGTTGGTGGGGACGTCGGCGAGGTTGCGGTGGTTGCCCAGCCAGAGGCCGCCGCCGACGAGGGTCATGGCGCCGACGAAGGTGGCCCAGACGGCGAGGACGCGCTGGGGGCTCTGGGGCTGCTTGGCCTTTTTGCTGCGCTGGGGAGCGCTGCGCTTGGGAGCAGAGCGGGAAGATGCGGCGGCCTTGGGCATGGGGCGTGGTCCGTCACGCGGAAGAGGGCGGGTGATTGCATCGCGTCCGTGCGAGCGTGTTTCGATCATCATCACGCGCGCCGAGAGAATCGGCAAACGGCGCGCGGGAGCATGCAAACTGAGTGAAGAAAACTCGGGGGTGAGACTTGAAGACAAACGTAGCGCGGCGGTGCGCGCGAGTCGAGCGAAGAGCGACGATCGCGGAGGGACGGAGAGGAGCGGAGGAACGCGGAGAAGATGGTGGGTGAGTTGGAGAGTGATGGGGTGTTGGGATGGTGGGATGCGTTTGCTTGGGTGCGGACGCCGGGCCTGAGGCTTTGCGAAGGCCCGGGTGGAGATGCATGCGGCCGCGCGAGGTGGGCAGTGTCTGGAAGGCAGCGCTTTTTCTGCGAGGGATGGCTGGCCAATTGGTTGCCTGCTGGTCGTGTGACGCTGCACTGTCTCCCTTTCAGGGCTCGCGTTGATGAGGCTGGATTCCAGGGGTTCGCTTCGCTCATCCGTGGAAAAAACTTGCGACCCTTCGGGTCGCTTGGGAGAAGATGGAGCGCGACTGGGCAGTGTGTGAAGTGGATTGGTGGTGAAGCACCACTCGCAAAGCACGCGAGTTTCCGAAAGGCAAAGGCGAAGCGCGAGAACGGCGCGGCGCGAGCGCAGGAAGTGGTTTGTCAGCGCAAACTGGAACCGTCCGAGGGGGGCGGCGGCGGTGCGGCGTCGCTCATTGGATTCGAGAGACTGTTCAGGAAGCCTTCGAGGATCGCGGCGGCGGCGATGGCGTCTCGGCGGGCTTTCTTCTGGGCGTGCGTCAGGCCGGATTGGGCCATGCGCCAGTCGGCTTCGGCGCTGGTGAGACGTTCGTCAAAGAGGTGGACGCGGCGTTTGGTGCGCTCGCCCAGCACGCGGGCGATGTCGCGGGCCTTCTTCGCGGCGGGGCCTTCGGTGCCGTCCATGTTGATGGGCAGGCCGACGACCAGTTCACCTTGGTCGCGGGGCGTCCAGAAGTCGGCGATGGTGCGGACGATGGCGTCCATGAGGGCCTGGCCCTGGCGCTCGGCGGCGGGGATGTCGAGCACGGCGACGGGAGAGGCGATGCGCATGGTGGCGTCGCCGGTGGCGATGCCGGTGCGTTTGTCGCCGAGATCGATGGCGAGGTATCGCATGGGCGAAGTGGCTTACTTCAGCCCTTCTTCGAGCACGCCATGCAGCTTCTTGAGTTCTTCGCTCTTGGACTTGGGCATGACCAGCGTCGCGTCTGGGGTGTGGACGACGATGACGTCGTCCAGGCCCAGCAGGGCGACGGTGTGGCCCTTGGCGGCGATGCTCAGGGTGTTTTTGCAGTCGATGGTGACGCTCGTGCCTTCGCCCGCGGCGCGGTTGCCGGCTTTGTCGGCCTTCACGGTCTCGGCGTAGCTGGGCCAGCTGCCCACGTCGAGCCAGGTGAGGTCCATTTGCACGGTGCAGACGCTGAAGTCGGCCTTGCCCTTGCCTTTGGCGGTTTCTTTCGACGCGGGCTCGAGCACGGCGTAGTCGACGCTGATCTTGGGGAGGTTTGGATAGACCTCGGCAAGCACGCTCTTGAACTTGCGCGAGCCCCAGGCCTTTTGGATTTCCATCAGGCCTTCGTGGCTTTCGGGCTTGTACTTCTTGAGGGCGTCGAGGAAGGTTTGGGCCTTCCAGACGAACATGCCGCTGTTCCAGGCGTAATCGCCGCTTTCGACGTAGACCTCGGCGCGGGCGCGGTCGGGCTTTTCGACGAAACGTTGGACGTGGTAGGCCTTGTCCTTGGCGCCGTCGATGGCGGGGCGCTTGCCGTCTTTGGCGTCGCGGATGGGGCTGCCTTGTTCGACGTAGCCGAAGCCGGTGGCGGGGTAGGTCGGCTTAATGCTGAAGGTGACGAAGCGGGTGTCGTCTTGCTCGACCAGACGGAAGCCCAGGTCCATGCGTTCCTGGAAGGTGTCGATGGGTTCGATGACGTGGTCGGCGGTCAGCACTGCGAAGATCGCGTCCTGGTCTTCCTTGGCGAGGATCGCGGCGGCAAAGCCGACGGCGTTCACCGTGTCCCTCGCGGCGGGCTCGCCCAGAATCTGGTCGTCGTCGTACTTGGGCAGGAGGTCCGCGACGGCGTCGCGATACTGCTCGGCGGTACAGATGTATCGACGCTTCTGGTCGATGAGGCCATCGAGGCGCTTGTCGGCGAGTTCGAGGAGCGCGCGGGTCTTTTCGCCCTCACGCTGGATGAAGCGCAGGAGTTGTTTGGGCTTGTCCTTGCGGCTCATGGGCCACAGGCGCGTACCGGCACCGCCGGCCATGATCATTGCGTACCGCATGCCTGAGGGTAGACGGGGAGGGATCAGGGCTGGGGTGACTTGATGATGATGGGTGCGGCGGTGTGGCCGCATTCGGGGCAGGTGCCGATGTGGCCGCCTGGGTAGCGGCAGTTTGGGCAGAGGCCTTCTTTGGACAAAATCTCAGCAAGATCCTTGCCAGAGGGAACGAATGCCCGCCAGCATGAGAACACCACCAAGAGCGTGACGCCCAAGTGTGTTGCCGCGGCGATTCCAATCAACAGCGAGGTCAACAAGCCTGGGCTACGTCGCGAAATCTCAATCGAAGCAGGAGCGAGCATCATCAGCGTGCAGACAGAAGCAAGCCACCAGACCCACGTGGCCGCGCCAAACACGTGACGCGAGAGCCGACATTGAACGCGGAGCCCGAGAATGGAGTATCGCCCGTCACCCAGAATCGCCGCGATCCCAAGTGCGACCAGCGACAGGAACATGGTCCACATGTGAATCGCCACGGGCACCAGCACCAGCGGCGCACCAGCGACGTGCTCCACCAGCATGAACCCGAGGCTCAACAACAGGTAGCCGACGGCCAGCCATCGAAACCGCAGTGGTCGTCTGAACCCGCTCTCGCTCGTCCCCGAACGAATCACTGATCAATCCTCCGGCACATGATCGCTCGTCACGATCTCGCGGAACTTCATGCGGAGTTTGCGGGTGATGGTGCCTTCCTTGCCGGTGCCGATCTTGACGTTGTTGCCGCTGCCTGGGCCGTCGACGTCGATGGCGTTGACGCCGATGATTTCGGCGGCGGTGCCGGTGAGGAAGACTTCGTCGGCCTTCAGGACTTCGTCGAGGCGCATTTCCTTGACGACGCATTGGACGCCGACCATCGGGCAGAGTTCGGTGCGGACGAAGCGTTCGGTGATGCCTTCGAGGCTACCGCTGTTGCCGGTGGTGTGGGGGGGCGTGTAGACCACGCCATTCTTGATGACGAAGATGTTGTCGCCCGTGCACTCGGTGACCCAGCCGTCGGTGGAGAGCATGATGGCCTCGTCGCAGCCGGCTTCGATGGCCTCGACCTTGGCGAGGATGTTGTTGAGGTAATTCAGGCTCTTGACGCGGGGATCAAGGCACTCGCGGGGCGTTTTGGGGCGCTTGGCGACGACCACGCGCATGCCCTCGTCATAGAACTTGGGTTCGTAGAGGCGAATCTGGTCGGCGATGCAGATCACGCCGGCGACGGGGCAGCGGCGCGGGTCCAGGCCCAGCGTGCCATAGCCGCGGCTGACCACGAGGCGGATGTAGCCCTCGTCGATCGCGTTGGCGCGGATGCACTCGCGCTGGATGGCTTCCATTTCCTCGCGCGAGACGGGGATCTTGAGGTGGATCTTGTCGGCGCATTCGTAGAGGCGATCGAGGTGCTGCTTGCACTTGAAGATCTTGCCCTTGTAAATCCGGATGCCTTCGAAGATGCCGTCGCCGTAGAGCAGGCCGTGGTCGTAGACGCTGACCATCGCCTGGCCCTTGGGGACCATGCGGCCGTTGACCCAGACCAGCGGCTTGTCGCCGATGTCCTGGGGGGTGGGCCAGAGCTTGGCGAGCTTGGACAAATCAACCTGGGCTCGCTGCGCGTTGACGGCGACAGGAGCGGCGGAAGCGGAGGTCGGGGACAGGTTGATCGGCATCGGGCTCTCCATGAAAAAAGCTCGGCACACGCCGGGCGGGAGATGGTAGCGCGGTGTGGGGGGAGTTTGGCTGGCGAGCAGGGGCGGCGCGGCGTGCGGGATGTCACACGGAAACGCGTGGAAGATCGGGATTTGCGGCGGGATGGCCGCATTCGGGGCAGCGGTTGGTGGTGACGCCGGCGAGGGAGTAGCCGCAGGCGGGGCAGCGGATGGCACGCACGCGGAGTGTGCGGCGCAGGCGGCGTGCGCCCAAAAGTGTGCTCCAGCCGAGCAGGAACCAGCCGGCGGCGAAGATCAGAGTGTTCCAGGCGAGGCCAGGCCAGACTGGCACGATCGGCAGGGGAACGGGCAGTTCGAGATGCTTGCCCAAGACGTCGCTGGGCACGATTGGATCGGCGAGCGATGTCTGATACGCAGTGATGCCGACGTAGCGCACGCATGGCATTGGCCAACCGGCTCGGACGATGATCACCTTTGAGTAGCTTTGCCAGCCAATGTCGGCGGCATTGGCAGGCGCTGGAGCGCTTGGTATCTCGTCGATTACTTGATTAAGGGAGCGGCTTCCAAACTGTCTGGGCAACGGCTCGGTCACATAGCGGTCCCACCATTCATCAGGAGTTTCAGCTTTGGGATGTTCGGCACTGCCCGCACGTCGCCACTCTTCGTCATGGACCATGTGATGCACGCCGTAACTGGGCCGCAATTCTGCAACCATCAGCCCCCATCCAGTTCGCCGTCTGCCGTGTTCGACCTGACGTCTCGAGCTCGATGAAAAGCTGAATGGCTCTGATCGCACACTCGTGCCTCGCAGCGTGGCGCACCACGCTACGGCCACGCTTGTGGCAGCCCCTGTGCCGGTGCAAAATGCGATAAGCAGCACAATCTTGCAGGTCACCACTGCAAGACGAGTCACACGGCTTGATGACGGCATCGAACCCACGCGAGCATCCCTCAAGGTATTGGCACGTTGGACACACGACTCTGCAGGAAGTTCCTGGCGAGATCAGGATGTGCGTGCTTGTGTCGTGTTGCTGCTTGATTTGCCACATTCGGGGCACCGGTTGGTGGTGACGCCGGCAAGGGAGTAGCCGCAGGCGGGGCAGCGATTGTGGCGGGTGCGGTGGAGGCGGATGGTGTGGGTGATGAGGCGGCGGGCGGCGAAGAGGAGGGTGAACCAGGCGGCGGTGAAGCATGCGACGTTTGTGAGCATGCCGGGCCAGAGGGGTTTGAGGGGGAGGTCGATGGGGAGGACGTAGGAGGTGGGTTTGAGTTGCCAGTCTTTGGGGAGGTGGGGGTCGGAGACCTGCAAAGACGACAACCGAAGATGCACGGACCGCAAGCAAGTCCGTGGCCACCCGCACTCAGTCCACTGAACGATCAATCGCCGGCCGTCGAAGGTGCACATCGCGGTGCCGAGAGACGCGGCACGGATGTGCGCGGAGAGATCGGAGAGTTCCGCATGGTGCCAGGCTTCATTGAAGATCATGTTGCCGCGGAGCTGTCGCCAGAGCGCGTCGGGTACGACAGTGAACTCAGGAGGTTCGCTCGCCTCATGAGGTTTGGTAGTGCTTGGATCAACTGAGGCACCCGTCGAGCCGTCGTGTGCGGACAACCGTCGCACCCGTTGACGCTCCTGTTCGATAAACGAACGAAACTCGCCATGCACGATCAAGGATGCATCCATCGCTCCCCAATTCAGCGCACGAGAACCGTCTTGACACTTGTACTTTGAGTCAGGGATGCTGAATGAGTCAGCGACTGCCACGTTTTCTGAGACAGCATCACGCACTCGCCACACTGCCCACCACGCCACGGCGTACGTCGTCATGGTCCCAAGTGCCACGCTCGCTACCAACCACCCGGCGGCGATAAGGGCGCCTCGTGATCTGCGCTTCGCGTGTGGTGTGTTGGCGGGATCCGGCATCGCGTTTTCTCTACGAAGCTCGGGGGGCGGGGCCTGGTGGTTGCGCGGGCCAATTCACGGACCTGGGGACAGGTCCGTGCCACTTACTGGTTGCCGATCAGGCGGCCGCGGATGTTGGGCCTGCGGTTGCCGTATTCGTCCATGACGAACTGTTCGGGGCGGGTGTTGCGGGCGGCGTCGGCGCGGTCGTACTGGCTGCGGGGGTCGCGGGCGTCGAAGAGGGGTTGTTGGCAGGCGGTGAGGCCCGCTGCTGCCGTCGACAGCGCGATGAGGAGCAGTGCGAGGTGGTGAGCGCGTGGGGCGCGCGTGGGGGTGGCCGCGGGTGAGAGGGCGGTCGTAGGAAGAGGGTTGGTGTTCGTGCTGGCCATGTCCAAAAACAGTGTACCGACGCTCGAGAGCGTCGGCACACCGGAGGAGAGAGAAGGATTGCCAATCGAACGAACAGGCTTGCGGATCGTCTTGATGGTCACTTCGCGACGATCGGGAGGAGACACGTACTGCTCGCGACGGGGAGGTTGAACGCTTCGGTTCAGTCCAGCCCGCCGACGAGCTGCTGTGTACTTCTACGGGATTAGGTTGCCGAGGGTTCGCGAAAGTGGAGGCGGAAATCGCGGCCTGTGGGGAGGGACCGAGAACGGGGGTTTTCCAGTGGGTAGAACTGCTCAGGGGACATTGGGGAAGGGAGGGGTTTGGGTGGGGAGGGTGCGAGTGCTGGCCGGAGCGGGGAAGAGGTTCAGCACGGAGAACACGGAGAATGGAGCGTGATGAGTCGGGGTGGGTCGCGCGGGGTGTGGATGCCTTGGAACGCAGAGGAAGACGGAGGGGTAGAGGAGAGGAAGACGGAGACTCATCTCTGTATTCCTCTTTGGGTTCCTCTCTGTCTTGCTCTGCGTTCGATAGGGTGCGGGTCGCGATGTGTGTGCGACGCTTCCTGACGGGCGCGTTTCGTTTAGAGGCGCAGGCGGCCTTGTTCGTCTAGGGTGACGGTGCCGCGGGCGAGTTGTTGGCGGAGGGCTTCGTACACCACGGCGCAGACGGCGGTGGCGAGATTGAGCGAGCGTTCTTCGGGGGCCATGGGGAGGCAGAGGAGGCGGTCTGGGTATTGGTCGAGCAGGGCGTCGGGCAGGCCGGCGGTTTCTTTGCCGAAGATGAGGGCGTCGCCTGGCTCGAACTTGGCGTCGAAGCAGTTGCGGGTGGTGCGGGTTGTAAAGAACCAGAGGGGGCGCGGGCCGGCGGGGGTTTCGCCGTGCTTTGAGCGGTAGTCGGCAAAGTCCATCGAGTGCTGCACGCCAAGACGGGGCCAGTAGTCAAGCCCGGCGCGGCGGCAGGCCTTTTCGGAGACGTCGAAACCGAGGGGGTGGATGAGGTGGAGGGCGCAGCCGGTGGCGACGCAGGTGCGGCCGATGTTGCCGGTGTTGTTGGGGATTTCGGGTTCGTGGAGGACGACTTGAAAGAGGGGGCGGGGCACGGGGCAGCGTAGTGGCACGGCCTTGCAGGCCGTGAGTCCTTGGGGGCTTTGGGCCCCGAGGATGTTGGCCAGACTTCGCAGGGCCTGGAAGGCCCTGAGACTCATGGGCTGGAAGCCCATGCCACTGGGGTGGGGCCGTACGCTTGGATTGCGGGGGTTTGTGTTGGAATAAGCCGATAGACGGGGCAATCTATGTCGCAATCCACGCCTGAGTCTGGACCCAACGACCAACAGCCTGCTCCTGCTGCCAACGCAGCGGCTGAGCCTTCGCAGCCTTCGCCCGCGGCGAGCCAGAGCGGGACGACCACGATCGCGAAGAAGTGGTCGATCAAGATGTACATCATCACGCTGGCGATGCTGGTGCTGGGGATTTGGGGGACGGTGGATGCGATTGTGGTCTATCCCAAGCGCGGGGCGCGGGCGGCGGAGTACGCCGAGTTTCAGCACTTGCAGGAGCTCAAGTCCAGTTCGCGGCTGGCCAACGACCTCGCGAGCGTGGCGGACCCGGCGAAGGTGCTCGAAGAATTGCAGACCAAGGCGCGGGATGGCGGGGCGGGCAGCGTTTCGGGGGGCGAGCGGGCGAAGCTGGATTGGCTGACGCAGTTGCGGCTGATTGGGCAGCTTGAAGCGCGCAACACGACGTTTCCGCGGACGGACTTTCGCAAGGAAGATGGGCAGCCGGTGGGCGTCGGCAGCGCGGACGAGCGGCTGGCGGGTTTGACGACCAAGTTTGTGACGCCCGATGGAGCGGTGAAGCCGCCGTCGCCTCTGTCGTGGTATGACATTCCGAGCCAGTGGATCATCGCGGCGGTGGGCTTTGGCGTCTTCGCGTGGCTGATGATGCTGATTCTGAAGGTGCGGAGCAAGACCTACGCATGGGACGCGCCGACCAAGACGCTGACGCTGCCCAGCGGCGACAAGCTCACTCCCAGCGACATCGCGGAGTTTGATAAGAGCAAGTGGGACAAGTTGTATATTCACTTGCTGATCAAGCCAACGCACGCGACGTTGGGTGGGAAGACGTTGGAGTTGGACTTGCTGCGGTATGTGCCGCTGGAGGAGTGGGTTTTGGAGATGGAGCGGGTGGGGAAGGTCGGCTGATTCGAGTGTTCGATCAGTGAAACCGAAATCGGATTGCGTGGAAAGGGGGCCGATGTGGGACTTGCAGATTCGCTGTCACTGGTGCTTTCACTCTCCGAGCAAGGATTTGTTTTCCAGCCTGAAGGCCGCCCCTACACAGCGGAGGAAGTTCAAGCCGAGCGGCTCGATCGGCTGCGAGAGCGATTCCTGCCTGAAAGCTGGACGAAGGTGTTGACCACGATCGGGTATGGGCGAATTGAAGTAGAGTCAGAGAGTCATGAGATAGGTTTGATTGAGTTCGCTCTGGGTGGCCCCGCACCGATTCCCGAAGGCTGGCTAGACGGAAGAGATCCGGCACATCGAAAGAGGCTCGAGGACTGGGTGCTCATCGGCGACGATTTGAAGGGCGACATGCTGTGCATTTTCGCGCCTGTCGGCCCGAAAACGATCGACGGACCAGTGGCATACTTGAGCCACGAGACCATGAAGTTTGACCAAGTCTGGGACTCATTCGACGCGTTCTGGGTCACGGTGCTTGAGATGCACGACTCAGGATCTCGTCCACAGTTC